>DASSZI010000132.1:0-37775 GCA_035713565.1 Acidobacteriaceae bacterium
CGGGTGAATGGCTGGCCAAAGAGCGTGACGGTGCCCGAGTCTGGCAGAGTCATACCGATCATCATGCGAATGGTTGAAGTTTTGCCCGCGCCGTTGGGTCCCAGAAGCCCGAACATCTGTCCGGCTTCAATTGCGAGACTCAGGTCGTGCACGGCAATCTTGGTTCCGTAGCTTTTGGTAACCCGATCCAACTCAATGGTCTTGCGAACATCGCTCATCTGCACCCGCGGGGTCAGCCTGGTATTTTTGATCTTTCCGCAGATTGGCTGCCGTGAGGTCTTCGCGGATTGCTGGAAGTGTAGCAAATGACGAAATACGCCAGTCCTGCGCGAAGGATGTATTCCCATCCCCGGCTGATAGCATCCAGAATGTGATTGCCCTCGACACACCGGTCCAATTTGTAAAAGGCGTCGGCCCCAATCTGGCGGAAAAGCTCAAAGAGAAGAATATTCTGCGGGTAGAAGACCTGCTGTATCACCTTCCCTTTCGCTATGAAGACCGCCTGAATCCCCGGCCACTGCGGGAACTTATTCCAGGGGAAATGGCGAGCGTCATCGCAGAGGTGCGCGGAACGGCTCTGCTGCGCACGAAGCGGATGCCCATTTTTGAGATGACGGTCGGACAAGGAACGGCGTCTCTGAAATGCATGTGGTTTCATGGAACATATCTCAAAGACAAGTTCCAGCCGGGCCAGATGCTTGCGCTGTACGGAAAGGTGGAGCCTTCCCGCAGCCGCGCCGGAAACTTCAAAATGATTCAGCCGCAGATCGAATTGCTCCCCGGAGACAAGGATGCCGAAGCGGCCATGCTGGAAGTCGGACGCATCGTTCCGGTGTACGAGTCGCTGGGGGGTGCTCAACTCAGCTCCCGGTGGCTGCGACGGGTGATCTACCGGTTGCTGGAGGACCTGGGGAATTCCGTGCCCGAGACGCTTCCTGTAGAGCTTTGCGACCGGATGCAGTTGCCAAGCCGTGCGGAGGCCTTGCGCCACGCACATTTTCCGCCGCCGGGAACAGGATTACGGCTGCTGCAATTGGCAGCAACGCGGGCGCACCAGCGCCTGATTTTTGAAGAGCTCTTTTTTCTGGAGCTTGGCCTGGAGCTGAAGCGACGGCGAATGCGGGAACGCCTGGGCCCGGCGCTGATGGCGGACATGGGTGTTCGCGAGGCACTTAAGCGCGTTCTGCCGTTTCATCCCACCGGGGCGCAAAAAAGAGTTCTTGCGGAAATTGTGCATGACCTGCGGCAGCCCACACCGATGCGGCGCCTCTTGCAGGGCGATGTCGGCTCGGGCAAAACCATCGTTGCATTGCAAGCTGCCTTCATTGCTATTGAAAATGGTTTCCAGGCAGCTCTGATGGCCCCCACGGAAATCCTGGCGACGCAGCATTATTTGGCGGCGAGGCGACTGCTGGAAAGCTCCAAGAGGCAGCCGACGTACAACGTGCTGCTGCTCACCGGATCGCTGGATGAGGACCGAAAACGCGCCAATCGTGGACGGATCGCCCGGGGGGAGGCCGATCTGGTCATCGGAACGCACGCCCTGATTGAAGAAAAGGTGGAATTCGCCAACCTGGGACTTGTGATTGTCGATGAGCAGCATCGCTTTGGCGTAATGCAGCGATTTCGATTGATGAAGAAGCCCAACGCCGCGGAGCCGCACGTCCTGGTGATGACAGCGACACCGATTCCCCGCACGCTGGCACTTACTCTATACGGAGATCTCGACGTCAGCGTGCTGGACGAGTTGCCACCAGGGCGCACACCGATTGTGACCCGGCGCGTGCCCGATGAACGGGCAGAGGAGGTATGGGGATTCGTTCGCAAGCAGGTTACGGCCGGCCATCAGGCATACATCGTTTATCCCACCATTGAGGGCCCAAAAGACGACCAGCCGGAACTCGACTTTGCGCACGATCCCGAGCCGGAGACGACGCCCTCCGCAAAAAGCACAGAGAGACAGGGGGGAGGCAAAAAGCAACGAACCAAGCCAGAAACGCTCTTCAAGGAAAAGCCGGTACTGAAATCTGCCGTCGCCATGCTGGAAGAACTGCAGAGCACCCATTTGGCGGGGCTCCGGCTGGGTCTCTTGCACGGGCGGCTGCGGCCGGACGAAAAAGAGGTGGTGATGCGACGGTTTCAGCGCGGAGAACTGGACGTGCTGGTCGCAACCACGGTTATTGAGGTGGGCGTGGACGTTCCGAACGCTACAGTAATGGTGATTGAACATGCAGAACGGTTTGGCCTGGCGCAACTGCATCAGCTGCGGGGCCGCGTGGGGCGCGGCTCAGCCCGGTCCTATTGCATCCTGATGACAGCTGGTTCCTCCCAACGGGTGTCCGAGCAGGCCGAAGAGCGGCTCAATGCGATGGTACGAACGCAAAACGGCTTTGAACTCGCTGAACTCGATCTGGCGCTGCGCGGGCCAGGGGAATTCTTCGGCACGCGGCAAGCCGGACTACCGGATTTTCGAGTAGCCAATTTGCTGCGCGACCGCAAAATGCTGGAACTTGCGCGACAGGAGGCATGCCGGTTTGTTGCCTCCGGAGAGGCAGAGATGTCCCGCACCTCAGTGGAAATTGTCTGGAGCCATTTAAAAGCACACTGGCAACGACATTACGGACTGGTTGAAGCCGGATGAAAACACGTTGTTGAGACTATGCGGAACGGAATCGCAGCAGCCCAGGAGCATACGTTCGATCCTCGGCGTGGGTCATCACCCGAAGATCAATGGTAAGGGTTTGCACTTCCTGCTGCATGTGAAAGTGCTGCTGGCAAAGGCACATTTCGGTCAGGGCGCGGTGGGCCAAAGGCGTGAACTGAATTCCGGTCTGCTGCAGCGCAGCATAGACCTCCACAATGTCGAACAATGCGAGCTCAAACTTCAGGCAAAATTCGGAAGGACTCGGGGAGCTTTCCTCAAGGATCCTGGCGTAGCGGTCGACGAGAAGCTGGAGCAACAGAGGTTGAAATTCCGAACGATTGGCCCCGCTATAGCCGTAAATAGAAATCTTCAACATGATGGTAGGAACCTGCGAAATCCTTTTCTTTGTCTTTGGCGGGGCACTGCTACGTGCGATCCATCCTTCTGAGTTGTAAATCGGTCAATGTCTCTCGCGCATGAGCGGAAAGAAAGCCGTTTGGCCGATCCGACCGTTACCAGCGTGTGCGCCGTCGTAACACGAAAGTTTCGTCGCCTGGCTGCGCGATCGGGGTTTCAGGCTGTTCTGTTTCGAGATGTTCTGATGTTCGAGCCGTATGCCCTTGAGCTTGTGCTGGAGTCCGGAGTGCCAGTCCTCTGGAAGCCTCTGCTATGCTCGAAATATTGGATCCATTGCCCGTCCTGGCAATGAATCGAGAGATCATTTGCAGGCAGGCAACTGTGCCAAATCAGCGCGAAGTTCGTTGGTCGCAATTGAAAGTCGGAGTCGTGGTGATCGTCGCGATCATTGCGGTTACCCTGCTGATTTCGCTGATGTCTGGAAGTTCTGGCGGCCTGTTCACCCGGCGAATTACGGTGCATTCTTATTTCGCAAATGCATCCGGTCTGCGCCCTGGCGCACCGGTGACCCTGCAGGGTGTCAGCATCGGCGCTGTCAAAATGATCCGAATCGTGCCGCAGCGCAAACTCACGCCAGTGGAAGTGATCATGCGCATCAGCCTGCGCTACTCGGCAGCCTTGCATAAAGACTCCCTTGCATCGTTGAATACGGCGGGTGTTCTGGGAGACACGATGATTGACATCGATAGCTCCCATGCGACCGGGCCACCGCTGACCAACGGAGACGAGGTACATACGGCGGAGACCCCGAATATAGCCGATGTCATCAAGTCCAGTCAGGGAACCATCGAGCAGGCCAACATCATTCTGGCAAAAGTGAACACACTCGCGGACGCCCTGGGAACCGGCAAGGGATCTCTCGGACAGTTGATCAACGATCCGGCCTTTTACAACCACGCTGTCGGCACCTTGACGCAACTTCAGGACCTCTTTAGCCAAGTGAACAATGGACGGGGTACTCTCGGAAAACTGGTGAATGACACGACGCTTTATGACAGGGCAAACGAAAGCATATCGCGTCTGCAGCACATTACGGACGAGTTGGACGAGGGAAAAGGAACGGCCGGCAAGCTGATTAAAGACCCCTCCCTCTACAACAACCTGAACCAGACCGCGCTTAAAGCAAATCGGATGATGACGGAAATCGACCAGGGAAAAGGCACGCTGGGAATGCTGGCCAAAGACGAGGCATTTCGGCACAAAGTGAACTCCACGGTTGTAAATCTGCAATCGATTCTGCAACGTGCGGACGAGGGGAAAGGTACGGCCGGTAGACTATTGCAGGATCCATCTCTCTATAGCCACAGCGACCAGACCGTGGTGGAAATGCGAAACCTGCTTGCCGCCGTTCGCCGGAATCCCAGGAAATATCTCTCGATCCGTCTGAATATCTTTTAAGTCTGCCCTCTTCCGGCCTTATTTGCGTCTATTCTCATGCCTTCTCCGTCCTAAGGTATGCGATGTGGGAGGACACCTGAATTCCGCGGCAGTCAGCCGACCGCGCCACATCATTTCAGTAACTTACCTTTGAGGAGACCATGCGAACGCGTAAATTCTCTCTGACTCTGCTTCTCTGCGGCAGCACGGTTTTTGCCCAGAATTCCTTTCAACCCACTCCGGCGGACAAGCAATCCGTGTGGATGGCCGACACTTCGGGATCATCGGCCTCGCCAGTCCCGAAAGCGCCACGCAGCTTCGATTTGAGCGCCATTGATAAAACAGCCGATCCGTGTGCCGATTTTTATCAGTACGCCTGCGGAAACTGGGTAAAGAACCACACGATTCCTCCGGACCAGACGAGGTGGGGACGCTTCAACGAACTTGCCGAGTACAACCGGTACCTGCTGCACCAGGAACTGGAAGCTGCCGCCAAGAATCCCAAAACGCCTCTGCAGAAGAAATATGGCGCATTTTATGCGACGTGTATGAACAAATCGGCCGCCGATCAGGCCGGCTACAAGCCGATCCAGCCGTTGTTGCAGCAGCTTTCCGGATTGAGCAGTAAAAACCAGTTGGCCGCGATTGTTGCTCAATTGCAAGCGCAGAATGGAACGCCCGCTCTGTTCCAGTTTCGATCGCAGCAGGACTTTAAAGATGCCACGCGACAGATCGCCAGCGCGAGCCAAGGCGGCCTGGGACTGCCTGACAGGTCTTACTACCTGGATGACGACGCGAGGACAACGAAGATACGCCAAGCCTACGTTGCCCACCTAACCGCGATGTTTCAGTTAATCGGCGACAGTGAGGAAGCGGCGCAGAAGGAAGCCAGCCGTGTCATGACGATAGAAACCTCACTCGCCCGCAGTTCCACTCCCCGCACAGACCTGCGCGACCCGGCAAATCGCTACCATCTGCTCCAAATGACACAACTCCAGGCCCTGACTCCCGAATTCAACTGGAATACCTATCTGCATGGAATTGGCTTGCAGGACCTGAACTCTCTGAACGTCGCCACGCCGGTCTTTTTCCTTGGCATGAATACTCTGATCCAGGAGCAGGATATGGACGCATGGAAGAGTTACCTGCGCTGGAACGTCGTGCATGCCGCAGCTCCCTTCCTGTCGACGGCCTTTGTTGATGCCAACTTCGAATTCTATGGCAAAACACTTCTCGGCCAAAAGGAGAATCAGGCGCGTTGGAAGCGATGCACCACGCTGACGGACAGGGCGATGGGAGAAGCTGTCGGGCAGGATTGGGTGGCGCAGCATTTCCCTCCCTCCTCCAAGCAAAGCATGCAGCAGATGGTGACGGCGTTGGAGACCGCAATGAAGAAGGACATTGCGGGTCTGCCCTGGATGACCCGTGCAACCAAGCAGGAGGCCGATGAGAAGCTGGACCAGATTCGCAACAAAATCGGTTATCCCGAGAAGTGGCGGGACTACTCGAAGCTAGTTGTCGAACCCAATCAACTGGTCGCCAATGTCGACCGCGCGGACGCATTCGAACTCCAGCACCAATTGCACAAAATCAATAAGCCGGTAGATGAAAAAGAGTGGGGCATGACCCCACCAACCGTGAATGCGTACTACAACCCGAGCATGAATGACATCAACTTTCCTGCGGGCATTCTGCAACCGCCGTTTTTTGATCCGACTAAAGATGCTGCGATCAACTATGGGGCCATCGGTGTGGTCATTGGGCATGAAATGACGCACGGGTTTGATGATGAAGGCAGCCAATATGATGGCAAAGGCAACCTGCGCATGTGGTGGTCGCCTGCGGATCGCAAAGCCTTTGACCAGCGCACTGCCTGCGAGGTGAAAGAGTACAACGGATTTGAAACGGCGCCCGGCACACACCTGAACGGAAAACTGACGCTAGGCGAAAACACGGCGGACAATGGCGGTTTGCGATTGGCGTATCAGGCACTCATGGAAACCCTGAAGGCGGAGGGATCTCAGGCCATGGATCAGAAGGTGGACGGCTACACGCCCGCCCAGCAGTTCTTTATCTCCTATGGGCAGATCTGGTGCTCGAAACAGACGGATGCTTCCATGCGCGTCTCAGCCAAAGTCGATCCGCACTCGATCGGAAAATGGCGCATTAACGGAGTTGTCCAGAACTCGGAGGATTTCGGAAAGGCGTTCGGCTGCACTAAAGGACAGCCCATGATGCCTGCGGACGCTTGCCGCGTCTGGTAGGCTGCCGTTGTTGCTAGATACGGCGGGCAGGAGAGAACATTTCCTGCCCTGGACATTTCGCTTTCATCAGATGCTTTCAAAGGAGAGGACGAAACACCTATGGTCCGCTGGCACAAACCCGCGCCGCCTTTTACAATTGGGTACGGAAGCAATCCAGACAACAAATCTGCTTTGGCAGTCCTCCAGGCGTCCCCGTGACCACGAGGTTGAAGGATACACATGAAGTTTTGGAAATATGGGCGGGTCGCTTTGGCCCTGATCGGCTCAATGGTTTTAGGTCTGAGCATCACTTGCTGCGGAATCTACACATCCGGCTACATGTACGTCACGGGAGCAGAGTATAACCAAATTGGCGGATACAAGATTGACCACGATTTTGGATATTTGACACCGATCACCGGCTCACCCTTTCCTTCCGCCGGAAACGATCCGGTGCAGGAACTGGTCCTTCCTGGGGGACGATTTCTGGCCACAGTAAACAAGGGTTCGAACACGGTTTCGATGTATACCATCGGTGGTTCCGGAGTGTTGTATTTTCAAGCAAGCTACGCCACCTCTGGGAGCAAACCTGTCTCGCTCGCGATGGACAGCAGCGGCCAATTTCTGTACAGCCTGGATCAAGTAGCGCCCGACGGCTCTGGCCGCGGGGACATCACGGTGTTCCAAGTGGACCAAAACACAGGCAAGCTGACGCTGATCACCAACCAGAACACATTTAATACGCTGGGAACGCAGTTACCGTACTTCGAGGTGAATTACAAACCGGTACAGGTAGTTGTGGCTGCTGGCTTTCTTTATGTTCTGGATCAGGCTTACACGGCCGGCGCTCCTGGCAATCCCGCCGGATGCGCCGCGACTTTGTCGCCAGCCTGCAGCACTCCCGATGTATTTCTCTACGCTATTAACTCGACAAACGGACAGTTGACCCTGACGCAAAACCAGCCGCTGCAACTACCGACCAGCGCTGGATCCGCGACCACCATGACCGTCGCAGCCGGCGGCAAGTATCTATACATTGCGGACACGAATGGTGGAGGAACTGCGAGCAGAATTCTTCCCTTCACGATCGGACCGAGCGGCGTGCTGCAGATTCTGGTTGGCGGCCCTGTGCCGAACAATCCAACGTCGGTAAATCCGGACGCTCTCCTGGCCACTTCCAACGCGAATTTCCTATACGTTGCGAATTTTGGTCCCGCTTCTGTGAACACGACCAACAGCAACATCTACGCGCTTACCATTGACGCGGCGAACGGACAGTTGCAGCCCGTGTCCCTGCAATCGCAATCCGTGTATACCACCGGATCGGGCCCGATCTGGATTGCGGAAGATTCGACTAACCAATACCTCTACACCGCGAACTTCAACGACAACTCGATCACGGGCAAAGTGATCGACGCAACCACCGGGCAGTTGTCGAACATGTTCAAGGGCACGCAGTTCAGCACCGTCGGGCAGCCGACCTTTCTTGCCGTATCGGGACGGGTCTACTAAACTGCGGCGCATTCGGATTAGAGGAGTGGAAGCAGAGCCTTGCTGGCACTCCTCATCAGGCACAGGAACGAGCTTGAATCGGGTGTCTTTTCGAGCTGGGGCGCTGGCAGAAAGTCTGTTTGCGCTTTTACAATATGACTGGGAACAATCCCTACAAGCTAAATAAAGAAGCGACCCCATTGCTGAACGAAAAGCGGGGGTATAAAGGAATCGCATGAAGTGGAGTCAATACGGCCGGATCACATTGGCCCTGGTTGCATCTCTGGCTCTTGGACTGAGCATCACGGCTTGCAATCCAAGTTTCACACTCGGGTTTGTCTACGCCCTGAACACGAAATTCAACCCGGGCCAGATCAACGCGTATACGATCGATAGCGTTTCGGGTGCCCTGACGCAGACGGCCAATTCACCCTTCAATTCCGGCGGCCAGTATCCTGTGGCGGACGCGGTAGACAATCGCAGCAAATGGCTCTACGTCGTGCATGAAATCGACAACACCGTCGTGCAGTTTTCCATTGGCACCGATGGCAAGCTTTACAAGCAGCACACTTACAACACACCGGGCACCTATCCGATCGCGACTGCTATCGATTCGCAAAGCAAGTATTTGTTCGTAGTCGATTCCTATGCTCCTGGTTTCAACGGCGTCGCTCCCCCAAACGTAAACCCTATCTGCGGCGGAGTAGTGCAGAACGCCGGTAACCTGGTACCCGCACAAGCTAGTTGCGCCAACACGGTCGCCACTCAGGGATGCGTTGTGGTGTACCCCATAAGCTTTGCCGACGGCAGCCTGGGAACTCCTGTTTCCAAGGGAGGCCAGCGGTGTTTTCCGATCGGACCGGGCCCGGTGCTTGGATCTCAGCCAATCGGAGTCACAGCGACGTCGTTCGTGAACTATCTTTACGTGGCGGACCAGGGAACACACACGGTCTACGCATATTCGGTGGACTATGCTAACGGTCAGCTAACGCCGCTCCCTACGAATAATTTCCAGGCTGGGGTGAAGCCGAGCGCAATTCTCAGCGATCCGTCTGGACGTTTTGTTTACGTCACGGATGAGTATGCAAATCAGTTGCTCGGATTCGACATTCTCACCAACGGAGCGTTGCAATCCATGGTGAACGGACCCTTTGCGACAGACTTGTTTCCGTATGCGATGGCGATCGATCCCCGGGGAAAGTTCCTGTACGTCACGAACTATAACGCGAACGATGTGCGCGCCTATGTCATTGATCCTGCGACTGGGAATCCGACGGGTACGACGACAGGGTCCTATGGAACAGGAACGTCGCCCACATGCATAACTATTGAGCCGGCTTATGGCAGATTTGTCTACACCGCCAATTTCATCGATAACTCTGTCTCCGGATTCGAGCTGGATCCGAAGACGGGAGCGTTGACGACTGTTCTGAACAGCCCGTTTCCGGCCACCGGCAATCCCACATGTATTGCAGCGGCCGCGAACGGAACCCATCCAGTTCAAAACATAGTTCCGTAGCGTCCATACCTCGCAATCCAGAAAAGGTCCGCAGTTGCGGGCCTTTTTTTTTGCGCTCCGCTTTTCTTCTTTCACCGTGAACCGGGATAATACAAGCATCGGGTTGTGATCGAGAGACCCGAATCCGGAGGGTCTCTCTTGCAAACCAAGGTCATTTCGGCGAGATGGTCGCATAGGTTTCTACTGATCAGCGTGCTTGTGTTGCTGTATCCAACCTTTCTTCACGCCCAGGACAATTATGAAATCCAGGTGTATCCGTCTGAAACGATCGCTCCGAAAACCCTGCTGACCGAGCTGCACAGCAACTACACCGTGGAGGGCAGCACGACCACACAGTACGGAATGCTGCCGACGCAAGGCCAGGAGCACGAAACCATTGAGTTGACTCAGGGACTCACGAAGTGGTCCGAGCTGGGCTTTTACATTTTTACCGAAGAGGAAAATGGCACTGGTGTTCAGTGGGTGGGCGATCACATCCGTCCACGTGTTCGCGCACCGGAAAGCTGGCATCTTCCGGTTGGGTTGAGCCTGTCGAATGAGATCGGGTATGCACGAGCCGCTTACGCGAATCCCACGTGGTCGTGGCAGATCATGCCGATTATCGACCAGACGATTGGAAAATGGTATTGGTCAGTTAATACCACGATGGACTGGGGAATCCATCCCACGGGGCTGCCTCCAGGCACGCCGCCCGCGCAGGTCCATTATTATTACCGCGATGTCTCTCCTCGCGGCCTGACCTTCGGGCCGGCTGCCACTGTCACCTACCAGCCGAACAAGTATTACAACTTCGGCATTGAATATTACGGCTACTACGGAGAATTTGGACATTTCGTATCGCTGCACAATCAGCAGCAGCAGTTCTTTCCGGTGGTCAATCTTTTCGTTTCGCCGAAGTGGGAGATCAATTTCGGCGCGGGTTGGGGCGCAACGGCTTCCACCGATCACCTGATCGTAAAAGCTATCATCGGTCACTACTTCAACTGGGGAAATCCCAGAAAGCATCCGCAAAAAGCACCTTTTGTGCGTTGACCAAGTATCCTAGCGACCATGGCGTATTTTCTCGGGTTCGATGGGGGCGGCACCAAAACGGAATGCTCGCTGGCGCGAGACGAGATGATCGTCGCACGCGCAACCAGCGGCACGATCAAGCTGATGCGTACGAGCAGCGGGCAGGCGCAAAAGAATCTGGATGAATTGCTAGAGTCCATCGTTGCGCAAACAGGTCTCGATCTGCAGACCATTTCCTGCACATGTGTAGGAATCGCGGGCAATTCTATTCCACGCATTGGTGAGTTCGTGCGCCAGTCTCTCCATGCGCGCATCGGCGGACAGGTACTGCTCGCGGGGGATCAGGAGATTGCGCTAGATGCTGCATTCCATGGTGGGGCAGGAGTCCTGGTGATTGCGGGCACAGGATCCAATCTGATCGCGCGATCCACCTCTGGGCAGCTCATCTATATCGGTGGCTGGGGCCCGGCGGTGGCCGACGAGGGTTCCGGCAATTGGATAGGAAAGCAGGCGGTTCGCTCGATTTTTGACGCTTTTGACTACGGGGAGAAAACGCTGCTTCATGCGAAGGTGCTGTCCGCCTGGAACTTGCCCGACGAGATCGGCGCTTTGATCGATCGGGCAAACGAGAGTCCGGGGCCGGATTTTTCAAGGCTTACGCCAATCGTTGTTGAGTGCGCAAGGATGGGAGACAGGTACGCGAGTCGCATTCTGCAGCGCGCCGGAGAAGACCTAGGCCGATATGCGGCTCTGGCTATCCGAAGATCCCTTGATCTGGGGCAGCGGAGCGGAACAGGTCCGGAACCAAGTGAACTTCCTGAAGTGGCGTTCAGCGGCAGTGTGCTGCGGTGCATACCGGAAGTACGAGACCGGATGGCCGCTGCGATCCACCGGGACTTTCCTGCGGCCCGGGTCCACCTGGAAGCGGTCGACCCGGTTGCAGGTGCTCTGTGGAGGGCACGAGAGGCGTTCCTGCGCAAAGAAACCAATTCCAAGCTGGGCGACTTATAGGACGAGATTGCCGTTCAGCAGAACTTTCTGCACCTCTCCAATCGCTGATAAAACAGTGATGTTGGCGGCTCGCCCGGAAGCCAACTCTCCATATTGATTCGAAAAGCCGGTGAGGGCAGCGGGGTTGGTGGACGCATACTGCACCGCAGTGCGGTAGGGTACCTGCGTGAATGCCACGAAGTTCCGAATAGCGTTGTCGAGGGTCAAGACGCTACCCGCCAGGACTCCGTCGTGGGTGCAACGGCCATCGGCAACCGTGACAACTAGATTGCCGAGCCGATACTCGCCGTCAGGCATACCGGTCGCGCTCATAGCATCCGTGATAAGTATGCCGCGATCAAGACACTTCGCTCGATGAAACAGACGAACGAGCAATGGATCGACATGGATACCGTCGCAGATGAGTTCCGCGAAGAGCTCGGCGTGATCGAGAACCACGGCCAATAACCCGGGCTCGCGATGATCGAGGGGTCGCATGGCGTTGAAGGTGTGGGTTGCGCTAATGGCACCAGCTGCGATTCCGCGAAGCGCCTCCGTCGTTTTTGCATTACTGTGGCCCAGACTGACACGAATTCCCATGCCGGTCGCGGTGCGGATCAACTCATCCGCATCCGGGAGTTCGGGGGCGACGGTCATCAGCAGAATGTGCCCTCTCGCTGCCTGCCAGAAGCGCTGCAAAAGTTCGACGGAAGGGGCCTGAAGATCTTCAGGAGGATGGACACCTCGCTTATCGTGAGAGAGAAAGGGCCCTTCAAGATGAATGCCCAGAGGCCGCGCGCCAGAACTGCTGACGGACCGCTCGCTTTGTTCAATGAATTCTGCCAAAGCGTCAAGCGAGCGAAAGATGGATTCCAGAGGCGCAGTCATGGTCGTGGGCAGATAAGCTCCTACCCCGTGCCTAGCGAGAAACTGTCCCACTGCGCGAAAACCGTCTGGGTTGGAACTCATCAGGTCATGTCCCATCGCTCCGTGGTTATGAACATCCAGAAAGGAGGGAACCAGCGTGGCACCGGGAAAATCCATCGATTCTAAGTTGGGGGGAACTTCCAGCGCACCGCGCGAGGCGATGCTGGAGATAACACCGTCTTCGATGATGACGACGGGATCCTCAATTTCACTATGGGGAGTAAGCAGACGAGCTGCGGTCAACACTGTACGCACGTGAGATCCAGGGATGCCGGAATAGCGAGGCTGACAACTATGAGAGCGCCGCCCTGTGCCAGTATAGCTTCGTTCCTGAGACGCGAGCAGGAGGAAATCTTAGTCATTTCAGTCGATCTCGCCTCGTGCCCATTTCAAACAGAAGTCGGAAGAAGGCACATACGCGAAATCACCACTGCCTTCCGGGGTGATCACTCCATACCTGCGGAAGACGTCAGGGGCGGCCCAGGTGGAGGGTAGCACGTCATGCGATCGTGACGAAGATCTGGGAGAGGAGTGAGGAACTTGCGGGCTGACTGCTGGGCGCGAGCGAAACCGGGTCTGGGAAGAACTGATGATCCCAGCACCCAAGGACAGAGGATTAATATAGAACAATCGAATTGTGAAATGTTGGAACCTATGACAATGCAGCTCTCACACCCCCGGGATGTAGAACGGAAATTTCCTCATGCAATGTTGCGCGAAATCTTCGAACAGCCGCAGGCCATAGATCGCACTCTGGATCATTATCTGCACAAAGGGGGGCTTGCGCCCGACGTACTGCAGGCGGCCCACCGGGTGTTGCTGGGCCATGAACGTGTAGTCATTGCCGCCAGTGGCTCCAGCCGACACGCCGGATTGGCTGGAGAAATTATGCTGGAGGACATCGCGGGATTGGCCATCGATGTGGAATACGCGAGCGAATACTGCTATCGCTCGACGCACACGCTGAACAACCCTGCCGTGATCGTGATCTCTCAGTCCGGCGAAACCGCAGATACATTGGCGGCGCTACGTGAGGCGCATTCTCGCGGGCTGCAAACCGCAGCCATCACCAACCGCGCCGGATCAACGATGGCGACCGAGGCACGCGCAAGCCTCCCGGTATGTGCCGGGCCCGAAAAAGCAATCCCTGCAACCAAGAGTTTCACCGGGCAGCTGCTCGTTCTCTATCTGCTTGCGCTTTCTCTTGCGCACCAGCGCGGACGCATGACGCTGAATGTGGCGGGCTCGTTCTGTGCCGAGGCTCGTCAAGTTCCGGAACTGATTACCAACGCTTTACCAGGCTGGCAGCAGCAAGTACATGAATTGGCACAAAGCTTCCGGCACGCAAGCGCGTTTTTGTTTCTGGGCCGGGGCGTACATTACGCGATTGCGCGCGAAGGCGCTCTGAAGCTCAAGGAGGCATCGCTCATCCATGCCGAAGGATATCCCGCGGGCGAACTGAAGCACGGTCCGAATGCGCTGGTCGGTCCAGAAACGCCGGTGGTCATACTGGCGACTCATGACGCAAGCGATCGTGATTCAGTGATGCGGTACAGCAAAGTGGTCCAATTGTTGAGAGATCTCAAAGCGCAAGGCGCTTCTGTTTTCGCGCTCGCCAACGAAGGCGATAAGGAGGTTGAGAACCTGAGCCAACACTGCGTCTTTATTCCCCGTTGCAATGAATATTTGCTGCCATTATGCGAGGTGGTTCCGCTCCAGCTCTTTGCGTATGAGATGGCTCTGCTTCACGGCAGGAACGTCGACAATCCGCGAAATCTGGTTAAAGCAGTCGTTGAGGAATAAATCCGCTGGATGCGGCTTCTAAGTTCTAGCGCACGGGCGATCTGGTAAATATATTTCTATGTCTCTTGCGCACGTTTCCCGTAGAAAGTTTATGACTGCAGCAGCCTTAGGCTCGGCGGCAGCGGCCTCCGGTATAGGTCTGTCGCAAAGTGGCCACGCGGAGGAGCCGAACACCTTTTATGCGCAGGGCGACTGGAAATTTGCTGAGTTCCACAAGTTGCTACGCGCCCGTCGTACGATCAAGCAGGTATTCGACTCCACCAGTCCCGATGGAGAGAATCTTTCTTTGCACATCCATAACGCGTTGACAGGGCTTGAACGGGGCTTCGGAATCGCCCCGAAACAGATCCTGATGGTCGCTGCGCTCCGCGCGGGAGCGAATGCGCTGAATTTCGACGATTACGCATGGAAGAAATACAAATTGGGTGCGGCATTCAAGCTCAATGATCCAGTCACCGGAAAGCCCGCCGAGCGCAATATTTACTTTGCTTCCAAAATTGCGCCGGACGGGAAATACGCTACCGATGATCCGAATGACCCGCACTCCATTGACAGAGACTGGACACTCCAGGCGCTCCAACGGCGTGGCGTCCAGTTGTTGAGTTGCCATGCGGCAACCGAAGGACTCGCGGGATCTGCCGTCGAACGTCTCAAGCTGAACATGACCCAGGAGGCGGTTGCGCGGGACTTGCTGGCGCACATGCTCCCTGGGGTGATCTCCGTGCCCAGCATGGTTTCTGCAATCCCCGTCCTGGAATTGCAAGGTCACTTTGCCTACGTGCGACTGTAGGCGAACTGTCGAACCGAGAGCGCAGACTCAGGTGGCCGCGCTCCTCTCGAGCAAGCATAATCAGAGCAGGCAAACTCGGACTCCTTTCAGGAATCAGCGGCGGGAACCAAAAAAGTCTGAGCCCAGAGATTTCCCTGAGCGGCACCGCCAGCCGATAGAATCACTCCAGAGCCCCATGGAAATTGCCCAGCAGGACCCGTTGAAAGACCGAGCAGCCGAAACTTTGCAGAACAAAGCTGCGCGCCGGACAGGCGGCGTTCGGCCAAACTGGCTGCGGCTTTCCCACGAACACACCGCGTTTTCGGCCACACTGCTTCTGATGGCATCGACGATGTTGTCGCGGGTTATCGGCCTGGTCCGTATCAAGGTCATCGCCTATCTGTTCGGTGCCGGGTCTCTCACGGATGCGTATAACGCAGCATTTCAACTGCCGGACATGTTGACCTACCTGCTGGTGGGCGGCACAGCATCGATTACCTTCATCACGATCCTGAGCCGCTATCGCGAACAGGGCCGCGAGCACGAAGGGGAGCAAGCGCTCTCCGTGATTCTGACCGTGATGCTGCTGGTGCTGGGGACCGCGATCATGGTTGGCGAAGTTTTCGCGCCAGTTTATACGCGAACTTTCTTTCCGGGGTTCGACACGGAGAAGGCCTCGCTTTGCACACACATGACACGCATTTTGCTTCCGGCACAACTGTGCTTTTTCGTTGGCGGAGTGCTGGCGGCGGCCCTGCTGGTCCGAAAACAGTTTGCGTGGCAGGCGGTATCGTCCCTGTTCTACAGCCTGGGGATTATTGTGGGCGGCGTGGTCCTTCACAAGTATCTCGGCATATCCTCGCTCGCAGTGGGGGCTGTAGCGGGGGTCATTGCAGGGCCGCTCTTGCTCAACTACGTGGGCACACGGCGGATCGGCCTGCGACTCCGATTTTCCTTGCAGTTGTCCCACCCCGGCCTGCGGGAGTGGATACGTCTCTCGGTTCCGCTCATGATCGGCGTCTCTCTGGTAACGGCGGATACATGGATTCTTTCCTATTTCGCGTCCGAAGGGCGCGGAGAAATTTCGAAGCTGCTATATGCAAAGACGCTCTTTACCGCCCCGATGGCGATGTTGGGGCAAGCGGCAGGTGCTGCTTCCATGCCGTTTTTCGCCGCTCTGGCGGGACAGAAAAAATTTGGTGATTTTGCCTTAGCGGTGAATCGTACCGTTACGCGCATCTTCGCCTTCGCATTTCTTCTTTCAGCATGGATGATCGGACTCTCCCACCCGGCCGTCGAGTTGGTACTGAGAGGCGGATTGTTCAGCCACTCGGATGTAGGCCAGACTGCCGTATTTTTCACATTATTCGCCGGTTCGCTGTGCTTCTGGTCAGCGCAGGCGATCTATGCGCGCGCATTCTATGCGGCAGGCAACACCCTTACGCCGATGACAGCCAGCACACTGGTGACAGTGTCGAGCATCCCAATCTATTGGCTGTTGTTTCACCATCTAGGCGCACAGGGGTTGGCGATAGCATCGGACTGCGGCATTGTGGTGCAAACACTGGCCCTGGCGGGTCTGCTGCACGCCAAAGGTCTGGTTCGCTGGAGCGGTTTGGAATTTCGCGAACTGACCCGTTCACTGGGTGCGGCCTTCCTTGGCTTTGCCGCTCTAAACGGGATCTTGCGCATTCTGCCTGCGCCACCGATTTACTGGGCGCGCGACCTGGTGCAGATCGTATGCGGAACTCTGGCCTGGTTTGGAGCCGCATGGTTTGTGCTGCATTTTACGGGCTCGCAACTGCCACAGCAGTTGACCCGCCGATTTCACAAGCAAGATACTGCCGGGGTCGTGCCCATCGAATCTTGAACGCGATGCGGAGCTACAGAAGGGGAATAATTACCATGCAGCCGGCCGAAGATCCCGGGGCGCTCAGCGCGCGTGAAAACAGCGATGAAGACTACTACTTCGACGGGCCTTATCTCGTCTTCACGGCTGCGTACCATCTCAGGCGCGGATTCTGCTGCCAGTGTGGTTGCCGTCATTGCCCCTATGGCTCTCCAAACGCGTCTGTCAGCCCAAAGGGAGAGCTGGATAAAGAATGCTAAAGGATCCGGAACAGGAGTACAGGCTTCAACGTTTTTGGGGTGTCACGGTGTTTTCGCTGGGAATTTTATGGGGAATGGCATGCCTCATTTATTTTCCCATCGCTGCTTTGACGAGCATTCGCGGCAGCTCCTGGCTCGAGGTTGGCGTGATCCTGACCGGCGGTATGATCACACTCGTAGCCTCAGCGGGTGCTTTCTTCCAGCGGCGTTTTGCGTCCGTCGTATTAATAGCTCTAGGGGTGCCTGTTCTGGCGGTGGCGATTGCCGGACAGCTCGTTTCTCGGCTAAGCGCTTCCGGAGCGATCAATGTGGCACTCATGATGCTCTCGGGCGGCGTGATGATGGGTCTGGGAATCTTTGGCTGGGCTACGGAACGCAAAGGATGGCCTGTACTGCGCGAGCCGAGATGAGTTCTCCAACCATATCTGTCGTGCAGTCACGTTGAGGCGGCTGTTCACTCGCGATACGAAAGGGTAGGATTTCAGGTTGGGATGTTTCCCGCCATGGAGTTCCGCAATGATTAGGACCATTGCTCACCGCAAGCAGTTGGCGCACCTTACAGAGCAGATCGACGAGCTGAAACAGAAGGGCACATTCTTCAGACTCCGCGTTCTGGAGGATGAGCAGGAACCCGTCTGTACCTATGATGGCAAACGCGTCATCAATTTAGCGTCTAACAACTATCTGGGTCTCACCGCACATCCCAAGCTGCGGGAAGCGGCCATTGAGGCGACACGCAGATATGGCGTGGGCTCCGGCGCGGTCCGCACCATTGCTGGCACTATGCGCATCCACATGGAGCTGGAAGAAAAGATTGCGCGGTTCAAAAACGTGGAGGCTTGCGTAGTTTTTCAGTCCGGGTTTACGGCCAATGCGGGGACAGTTTCTTCCATTCTGGGCAAGGAAGACTTCATTATCTCCGACGAACTGAATCACGCCAGCATCATTGACGGTGCAAGGCTCTCGCGCGCGAAGATTAAGGTATTTCGTCATAAAGACGTAGCCCATGCGGAAGAACTACTACGGGAGATTCAGAACGAACCAGGACGCAAACTGCTGATCACTGATGGAGTCTTCTCAATGGACGGGGACATCGGTCCCGTAGACAGGCTGTGCGATCTGGCTGACAGATACGGGGCGATCATGATGGTCGACGATGCGCATGCGTCGGGCGTGCTGGGCCGAAACGGACGAGGCAGCATAGATCATTTCCATTGCGAAGGCCGGGTGGACGTACAGGTGGGTACGCTGTCGAAGGCAATAGGCGCGCTTGGCGGATACGTGTGTGGTTCGCGAGATCTGATCGATTACCTGTATCACCGGGCGCGTCCTTTTCTGTTCTCAACTTCGCATCCGCCATCCGTTGCGGCCACCTGCATCGCTGCGTTCGACATTCTAGAGAATGAGCCCGAGCGCATCCAGCGGCTCTGGGACAACACCACGTACTTCAAGCAGCAACTTGCCAGCGCAGGATTTGATATCGGGGGTGTCACCACGCCTGCAAGTGAGACTCCCATCACTCCGATTATTGTTGGCGATGGCCGCGCGACGATGGAGTTTTCCCGAAAGCTTTTCGACGCTGGGGTGATGGCAACGGGAATTGCATTTCCCACTGTGCCTGAAGGAAAAGCACGCGTTCGCACGATTATGACCAGCGAACATACGCGCATGCAGCTCGATCAAGCACTGGACGTGATGTCGCGCGTGGGCAAACAGATGGGACTGATTCCTTAGGCTGGGCTAAAAGGGAATGCGGGCCGTGAAGATGAGCGCATGGTTGTACTGGTGGTAGTGGCTTGCCGCGATCTGCATTCCTCCTCCGAATGTCAAACCAACGCGATTGTGGATTGCAAACCTGCCCAGCAATAATCCAGGCGTGATGAAGGTCTGCATTTTGCCATCATTGGGTCCGCCTTCAAAAAAGGAGGAGTTGGCCTCCACCTCCGGCCATAAAAACTTTCCGAGATGCTGTTGTGCGACCGTGTTCCACACAATGGTGCGGCCTGCCTTCTGTATGCTGTCAACCGGCAGAATGCCACCCAGTGTAGATTCCAGATCAAACCTTCCCCAGCCTTTGCCGCCTGCCAGCGTGGGCGTCAGCACGGAACTGACCCCGCCGTTTTTGTAAGTGCCTGTTGGAACGCTCCCGCCGAAGAACGCGGTCAGAATGTAGTTGCCTTGCTGCTCGTTGGCCGCGGCGATGCGATATTTCATCAAAAAACTGACGTCCCCGGGGCCATTGACTACACCTTTTTTGTTGTGCTGCAAGTAGGGCGGCGCGTTGAACAACAACTCAATATGGGATTGCGGAATAATTTCCAGGCCTTTACCGTTGTCGTAATTCCAGCTCTGCTGTCCGCCGGGCAGCGATTCTCGAACGAAATCGCCGCGCAATTCCTGTTCCAGCCGAGGCGTGACGAGCACTAGAGGCGTGACCCAGTGGGGCTGCCGATTCTGGGTTGCCGTCACGTTGGAAAGCCAGCGCGCCGTCCATGATTGGGCGAAACCGAACTGTGGGAACGCGAGAAGCAACAGGAGAAAGAAGAACGAGGTGGGTTGGCGCATAATTTATATGCTCGATATTAACCAAACCCATAGCATTTTTCGAATCGCACATAGACGTAAATCGTCGTATCTACACGATTTTAAGTTGACGCACTTTCGGCCAGGGAGAGCCCATCGTGTGCAATATGTCCTTCGCTTATGGTCAGCAGAATGCGACCGGGTAAGATCCAGCCGTCGAACGGCGAATTCCTGGATTTGGATCTTGATTTGCCCACGATAAATTTCCATGGTTGTTCTATTGAAAAGATCACAACATCTGCAAAGGAGCCGACCTCAAGCGTGCCCCGATGAGCCAGCTTCAACAAGTTCGCCGGCTGCGTGCTCAAAAGAGCGAGCACGCGAGATAGCGACATTCCATGCTGCCGGTGTAATACGAGAAGCGAAATGCCCAACGCGGTCTCCAACCCTAGGATGCCATTCGGTGCTCTTTCGAATTCCTGCTCTTTCTCGTGGATCGCATGAGGCGCGTGATCGGTCGCGATGGCATCCACAGTACCGTCGAGGAGCCCTT
The DNA here is from genome assembly GCA_035713565.1 of Acidobacteriaceae bacterium. GTDB lineage: Bacteria > Acidobacteriota > Terriglobia > Terriglobales > Acidobacteriaceae > JAKAAZ01. Next base: position 20,377 of record DASSZI010000132.1, read on the forward strand.
CAACCAGCGCCGCACGATCGCTTTCGCTCCGAAGAGGCGGACTCATTTTGGCGTGCGTGTTGTATTCTCCGATTGCTTCTTCCGTAAGGGCAAAATGGTGAGGGGTGACTTCGCAGGTGACATTCAGACCGCTCCGTTTCGCCCGCCGAACCGCCTCCAGGGCACCAGCGGTGGAGAGATGCGCGACATGCAAATGGCCGTTCGGTATTTTCTCGAGTAAAGCAATGTCACGGACGACAATTTTACTTTCGGCTTCCGCAGGCATTCCCTTCAAGCCCAGCCGGAATGCTAGCGCACCAGCATGCATGCTCGCGTTCTGAGTGAGCCGGGTATCCTCCGCGTGCTGTATCACCGGAAGGCCGGCGGCGGCGGCCGCCAACAGGGACTGCTGCATCATTGCATCACTGAAAATCGGCTTGCCGTCGTCGGAGACGGCGACCGCGCCTGCTTCGCGCAGGGCGGCATAATCCGTCAGCGTTTCCCCCAGACTGCCGATCGTCGCAGCGGCAATGGGAAAAATGCGTACGGCAGGTTCCCGTTCCGGCGACAGCATCCAGCGTGTGGTCTCTGGTGAGTCGTTGACGGGTAAAGTGTTCGGCATGGCACAAACGCTGGTGAATCCTCCGGCAGCGGCGGCGAGCGTTCCACTGGCTATAGTCTCTTTGTAACTTTGACCCGGTTCCCGCAAATGCACATGGATGTCGATCAGGCCAGGAGCAACGATAGCGCCAGAAGCATCGATGAGAGTAGCGTTCTCAACCTGCGCCAAGGCGTCTAGCTGGCCGGGAAGATCGACGGCCGCCACGCGCCCGTCCCGCAACAAAAGATCGCGGTTGGAATCCGTGGCTGTAGACGGATCGATCAACTTGCCGCCGCGAATCAAAATTGATTTCATGATCTCTTCTGTTTTTCTTAGGATGTAATTGCAAGGGGAAATTGCAGGGCCCGGGCGAGCAAAGCCATGCGAATCGCGGTGCCGTGTTGCACCTGATCCACGATTGCGGAGTTCGGCCCATCCGCCACTTCGCTTGTGATCTCCAGCCCGCGAATCATGGGGCCGGGATGCATGACGAGCACATCGGGCGCATGTCTGGCCAAGCGCTCCGGGTTCAACTGATAGCGTGCGGTGTAGTCCTCCAAATCGAGTTGAAGACCCGCCAATCGCTCCCGTTGAATGCGCAGCATAATTACGACGTCCGCGTTGGCAAGCGCGTGCTCCAGAGTGCGCTCCACGCTCACACCCGGACCGATCCCCGAAGCATTGTCGGGCAGAAGCTCCTTTGGCCCGCAGAAAATGACCTCCGCGCCGAGCCTTGGTAGCAAGAGAGCGTTGGATCGTGCAACACGGCTATGCAGAATATCTCCTATGATTGCGATTCGAATGCCCTGCAGGACGCCGGAATGCAGCGGAACCACCGGTTGCGGCAACCGCTTGCTCGCTTTTAAACGGAAGAGAATCGTCCTGAGATCGAGCAGCGCTTGGGTGGGATGTTCGTGGGTTCCGTCGCCCGCATTCAGGATTGGCAGACCAGTGGCCCGCGCCAGTAAGTAAGGCGCTCCGGAATTGGGGTGGCGCAAGATGATGCATTCCGCTCCGAGGGATCGCAACGTAATTCCAGTATCCTTGAGCGACTCTCCTTTTTCGATACTCGAGGAAAGTGCACTAACCAGAACAGTGTCTGCACCGAGCGACTTCGCAGCCAGCTCGAAAGATGTGCGCGTGCGAGTACTGGATTCATAAAACAACAAAGACACTCGCCGCTTTCCCAGCAGACGGGAGCGTCGCAAAGGAGGTATGGATTCCAGTTCGGTAGCTTTTGCGAGAACTCGATCGATATCGTCCAAATCAAAATCGTTGACGGACAATGCGCAACCAGGATGGATGCCAGATTCACCTGGTACGGCAGCATACTGAACGTGCGGAGGTTCCGTCCATTGAGGATCGGGTTCGTGATGACTGGTTGTGCCGGATCGTTTCGGCGGCTGAGTTCTTGCGGCCATAATTCAATATTTCAAGATCAATTGAGGGTTATCCGATCTTCTCCATCAGCAAAACCTGCTCGCTTGCGTCTATTTCCTCCAGCTTGACTTCAATGATTTCGCGATTTGTGGTCTGAACCAGTCGACCTATGAATGTGGCCTCAATCGGCAACTCGCGATGGCCGCGATCAATCAATGCAAGCAACTGCACGCGTTCGGGACGGCCGTGATCGATAAGCGCATCCAGCGCAGCACGTACCGTGCGCCCGGTGTAGAGCACGTCATCGACGAGCACAACATCCCGTCCATTAACGTCAAAGCCTAGGGCTGCCGGGTTAACAACGGGACGCAGTCCTCGCGTGGTCAGGTCGTCGCGGTAGAAATTGATGTCGAGCGTACCAACGTCGATAGTACGTCTTTCGATGGTCCCGATGAGCTTTGCCAAGCGCTCGGCAAGCGGCACCCCACGGCGGTGAATGCCGACCAGGGCCAACTTGTCGCTGCCGTTATTCTTCTCGACAATTTCATGTGCCAACCGTACCAGCGTTCGTTCTATCTCGGAAGAAGACATCAGCCGGCCCTTCTCCCGCAGGCCGGGCTTGCTTGGAGGATGTGTCTGGAGTTCTGTCATTGTTCTCCGCTTGATCATACGAGTCCTACAGGGAGCGGGCAAGCCGAACCGTGACGGCATTCCGATCCCAAAAGCGCAGGAACCGTTTGCCTATTCGATGTGCCGTCAGTGAACAGTTTAATTTGTTTCCGCGCAATCCAAGATCCCCGATGTCTCCTTCCAGCCATAGAAGGTTTTTCCGGGCCCGAACGACTGGCTTCGAACTTCGCTGCGGAACCGATGAAGTGCGCACTACCTGCGCAGAAAAAGGAATACATAAACAAGGCCGGATTATGGAGGACCTATGGGATTGCAGGACGTAACCAAGACAGATCTTTACAACAAAATTCTTGATCGCCGCTCTTTTGTGACAGGAGTCGGGGTCGCTGGCATTGGTGCTGCAGCACTGGGACTGGCTGGGTGCAGTTCCACTGCAATGAAGGCGATGGCCCAATCCTCAGGGTCCTCGGATACGGCTCAGAACATCTTCACGGCTGCTTCCGCCAATGATCCTGTGCAGGCGTTCTATTTCCCGACCGGGACCTTTGATAGCCTAACGAACTTCTTTCCGGTGCTGATTGCGCTAGAGACCGCCTTTGTTGCCGCATATATGACGGCGGTGCAGGAGTTCAGTCTGATGATCGGCGGGGTGGCTCCCTATTCGGCATCCTAGATGAGCGCGACCGGTACGGCGTATACCCCCACCCAGCTTGCGACATTCGCGAAAGTTTCCGCTGCGATTCTTGGCGTTGAGGCCGAGCACTGCACCCTGGCCCGCGCCATTCCACCGCCCAAGATGTTCAACGGCGGTTCGGTATTTCCCTCAGACAAGCTTTGCTACAAATCCACCGATGGGCTGCAGTCGGTCTACGTCGGTATGAGTTCCGCCGCTGCTGCTCTTAAGCCGTTCCTCGCCGCTGGAAGTGGCACGACGGCTTTTCCAGTTCCAGACAGCACTCGCGGGTGCCTCGAGTGTTCAACTGTCCTGCTCCGGAATGCCAACCATGTGGTGTTTCCGGGAGGAATGGGCCATTGTGGGGAAACTGGGGCCCGTTGCACCGGTTCGAACAGCGGGAACAACTTCCCGTTGGTAAAGAGCCACGAATCGGGGGAGTCGTGGCTCTTTATGGTGAGAGAAATCTCAGGGGATCAGGCGCATCAGGAATGCGCCTGATCCCCTGGATAGCGATAAATTTGCGCCCCAAGAACACCACCTGCAATGGCGAACAGCACGATCAGCAGTGACAAGAATGCCATGGTGAGCAGGACCAGACCGCTTTTACCTTCTGCCGATAGCCAGAAACTTGTGAAGGATGCGACCGGTGCCTGCGGATCCATGCTGGTCGCGTGCTCGGCGGCCTGCCGGACAATCGTGTCCAGCTGCAGGTCAATTTGGCCCCCCTGGCGCAATCCGAACCGCTGAACAAGCAGCAGCACAGCATTTCCCGCCAGAGCGACGGATGCGGCGATCATACCGACCAGAACTCCGATCCGTGCGCCGACGCGCGGGTTTAGAAGGGCCTGAGGGCGCTTTCTCCGATAAATTCCAAGCACAATGACCGCACCAGCGGCGACCCAGAGTACGGAGCCTGCAGCTAAAAACGTCGAAAGCACCCCAACCAAGGTGGCGACCACGAGCGCGATCCGGATCACTAACTTCCAATGCACAGCACCGGCTCGCTCCACGGCCTCCAGGTGTGCCCGAAGTCCGGCGACAGCCTGCCCGGTCGCTTCCTCGCCCGCCTGCGTGCTGTAACGCACCTGCGGTGCACCACACTCCTGGCAATAAGCAGCTTCGGACGCCAAAGTTGCCCCGCACCTGTAACACGCCAATCCCATAAGTTGAACCTAAACTATCCGCCTTGTCGCAGCAACGGAACAGCTGGCGTCGGGCTTTTCTTGATCCTAATCAGTCTGGTGCTTATGCGGTAATTGCACGACAACCAGAGAAAATTTCGTTCCGCCGTGGTCGGGGTTGAATTCCACAATGTGTTGATTGTCTTTTGAACCGGCAAGCAACTTCACCTCACCGGAAATCGGGGGCGACGTGACCTGGACTGTTTTCTTCGAGGTGTCCATCTTCAGATCGACGTTGTATTCGTGGTCATTCGCGCAGGTAAGTCCCTGACGCGTTTGAGAGGGCTCCCCGATAGCCGTCTTGTCTTTACAAGTGAGCACATCGCCATAACGCGCCATGGCTTTTTTATAGAAGTCGATTAGCTTATCTTCTGGATCGTCGCTACGGTAGCCGATCGCCTTTACATGGAGTCTCCACCTGCCAAAACTCATCTGAACGTCGGCGCTCCCGGAGTCGTTGCCGTGCTGACCAGTTTCGCTCGCACCCGGATAGAGGGGCAAACCAAGATCCGGAGCATGGACGGAATTCGTACGGACGTCCAGCGCCCCCACCGGCGTATGAAGATGGACATTTTCGGCCGACCCACCCTTATGCTCCCGCACGGAACAGCCGAAAATTGCGAGAGTCAGAATGCTCGTTAGGAGCAATGCTGGAGTTCTTAAGAGTGAGCAAGCAAGGGAGGGGCGGCGCGCGGAATCGCGATTTGCGCATGAAACGACAGATGTCATGGTCTTCTCCACCAGGCTCATGGAATAGCTTACGCGTGTAGGCACGAAAAGTTCCTTATCGAATTTCTGTTTGGAATCGATTTAGAGATTGACAAGCTTGATACGGCACCGCTATATATTGAAGCGTCGTGCTCGGTGGCCCGATACTTTGTACGCGGTATGCAGGGAGAAAGCCGGAGGCAAACCGCTCCAGGAAGCGGTATCGACGTAAAAAGCAGCAACGGATCGACAAATCATGGCAACGGCCCTGCACCCAGCAGGGCCCGCTTTTTTCCTGATTCAGCACATATCGAAGGATGAGCCAAGCGGTGCAACTGGTTCAGGAGAAACATATACTGGGCGATGGGGTTGAATTGCCATACCGGGTCGAAATCCCGGACTGGAGAGACCGCATGCAGCGCATTCGATCCGTATTTTGCAGCGCCACCGCAATCGCAATCCTCCTGCTGGTGAACGTGTCCGTCACTGCCAGAGGCCAAAGCGCTGCAGATGTCGCGAAGGCTTCCGGGCAATCCCAAAGTAGGACACCGCCTACGGAACAGAATCCTCCCAGCCGCGTTGCCCGTCTCACGCAGATTCAGGGAGCGGTCTCGATTCAGCCATCGGGCGTGACCCAATGGACACGGGCGACCAACAACTATCCGATGACAACCGGGGACCGTTTGTTTGTGGACAAGGATGGCCGCGCCGAACTCCAGATGCCGCACACGGTAGTCCACATCTGGCATTATTCCGATCTTTCTGTGACAAGCTTGACGGACACCTTTAGTCAACTCGGCTTATCGCAGGGCAGCTTGCATGTCCGTACCTTTGAGCTGAATCCAGCCCACTCCGTGGAAGTAGATACCCCGAACGGAGCGATCACAGTAGAACAGGCGGGCGACTTTCGTGTGGACTGCTACACCGGAGATGGCGGTACTGTCGTGACGGTGAACTCCGGCGAGATCGAGGTGACAGGACCGGGTCTCACCCAATCTCTGGCTGCCGGACAGTCTGCCCGTCTCATGGGTACAAATCCCATCACGTTGGCGTCTCTGACATTGCCGGGGAAGGATCCGTTCGACATCTGGAGCGCACAGCGGGATCACCAGTTGCTGAGTTCGAATGCCCGCCAGCATGTCAATCCTGATACGGTCGGGTCGGACGATCTGAACCAGTATGGGACGTGGACAGACACTCCCGGTTACGGAGCAGTATGGTATCCGACCGAGGTACCTGCAGGCTGGGTACCGTACTCCACCGGGAACTGGGTGTGGGTCGGGCCGTGGGGATGGACCTGGGTGGACGCGTACCCGTGGGGGTTTGCCCCGTTTCATTACGGACGGTGGGCCTTCTACGGAAACCGCTGGGGCTGGGTGCCGGGGCCATTCGGCGTCATGCCGGTCTACTCCCCGGCACTGGTCGGGTTTTTGGGAGGGCCGGGCTTTTCTGTAGGTCTGGGAGTGGGTCCAGGATTCGGTTTGTCGGCGTGGTTTCCGCTGGGACCTGGCGAACCCTTTTATCCGTGGTATCACTGCAGTCCCGGTTACTTCAGCCAAGTAAATCTGACTAACATCAATCGGGTATCGATCAACCGGACGACGAACATCACCAACATCAACAATACGAATTATTACAACTACTATCACAATAGGGCCAATCTCAATAACATCCATTACGTGAACCGGGCGATCGCAACGACGGCGGTGCGCGCGAATGCATTTGCCAGCGGGAAACTCATAACACCAGCGACGGCAATCCATCCAACGCGGCAGCAACTGGCGCATGCGCAGATCATTCCGCACCCGTTCGTTGCTCCCAGCCTGCGGAGCGTTGTGCCCCATCCTATGCACAGTGTTCCGGTATCAACAATTCGTCCGAGACTCATAACGCCGCGATACGCATCCTCTGCTGCGATGAACCGCAACTCCGCCTCTCATTTGGGTGGCCTCGCCGGGCAGAATCGTGCAGCCCGCGTTGGACAAGCGGCAGCACGGCCGCTGCCCGTACGCTCAGCGCCAGCGCCTGGAAGTGTCACCGTTACTGGGGGAAGGGTTTCCGGCGCCCAGTCCGGCGGAGCCTTGGTCAGAATGGGGCCGCCGCAGCCGCGGGGACCTCTGGTCGCCCGCAGCTTTCCTCCGCCGCCCGTGGAGCCTAGCTTCCAACAGAGGCAGCCTGCCCTGGCCCGCGATCCAGGACGTCCGCTCGATCCGTATCAGTTGCGCAACATTAGCCGCGGGCGGTTCGCTGGCCCTCCCAGCGCACCGGATTTCCCACCCCACCCGGCATGGGCACCAAGGCCGAATTTCTCGGGCCCGCGGGGAGGATTCAGGCGATAAGGTGAGACCTAGTCCCTGAACCGGGTGATGAAGACGTTATAGCTTCTGCTGGCGTTGAACGTCTCGGACACCAGGAACTCGCCTCAGTCCGTTCATCAGACGAACCAAATGGCCAAGGTCGGCAGCGTCGACGACGAATTCGACGACCGCTTCCGCTCCCGTGCCCGCCTTGGTGTCCACTGCGCGAATATTCGTTCCATCGTCGGAGATAACAGCAGTCATCTCACGCAACATTCCGGCGCGATCATCACAGAAGACAGTGATCTTGACCGGATAGGTGGAGCGCTGGTCTGGTTTGGAATCTTCCTGCATACTGGCCCATTCGACAGCGATCCGGCGGTCAGATTCGTAAAGAAGGTTTTGTACGTTTGGACAACTGCGGGCGTGCACGGCGACCCCTTTGCCCCGTGTGACGTAGCCAATGATTTCTTCTCCTCGAATGGGATTGCAGCAGCGAGCACGATAGACGAGCAGGTCGTTCTGGCCCTCTACGGTAAGCGAGTCGGAGCCTTTGCCGAAGTAGACGCGCTTGACGGCATCGGACATGCCGGGAGTAGTTTCCGGCTCCGGCGGCTGGGCCTGGGTCGCGCCGGGAACCAGGCGATTGAGCACCTGGCGGGCGGAGAATTTGCCGAAGCCGATGCCGGCTAGCATGTCGATGGGATTGGCTAAGCCGTAGTCGGTGGCTGCCCTTGCATATTCAGCATCCTGCAATTGGGGGATGGGAATTTTTAATTTGCGGGCCTCGCGGTCGAGGAGTTTGCGACCGATCTCAATGGCGCGCTCGCGCTGGTGTTCATTGAGCCAGTGCTTGATTTTGTTGCGGGCCCGGGAACTGCGGACATAGGTGAGCCAGTCGCGGCTGGGAGTGTGGCCGTTCTGGGTGATGATTTCGACGATATCTCCGTTGCGCAGGCGCGTTTTCAGCGGCACCATGCGGCCGTTGACTTTGGCGCCAGTGCAGGTGTTCCCCACTTCGGTGTGGATGGTGTAGGCGAAGTCGACGGGAGTGGCTTCTTTGGGCAGTACGACGACCTTACCTTTCGGGGTGAAGGTATAGACCTCTTCGGGATAAAGATCGATCTTTAACGTAGACAGAAATTCGTTGGGATCCGTCATGTCTCGCTGCCATTCGACGATTTGTCGAACCCACGCGAGGCGCTGCTCATCTTTCACGCTTACCGGCGAGCCGCCTGATTTGTACTTCCAATGGGCGGCAATACCTTCCTCGGCAACGCGATGCATGTCTTCTGTTCGAATCTGGACTTCGAATTGATGGCCTCCCTCTGCCATCACGGTGGTGTGGAGCGATTGGTACAGATTGGGCCGTGGCATGGCGATGAAATCTTTGATCCGCCCTGGAATTGGTCGCCAAATACTATGAATAAGCCCGAATATGGCATAGCAGTCCTGCACCGTCTGGGTGATGACGCGAACCGCGAGTAGGTCGTAGACCTGATCGACAGTGATGCGCTGGTGTTGAAGTTTCTGGTAGATCGAGTAGAGGCGCTTGATGCGCCAGTCGATACGAGCCTGGATGTTATGCTCAGCCAAGTGATGTTTCAGTGTGGCGTCGATGTTGCGTAGGAATTGCTCGCCCTGCTGGCGATTGGCTTCCACTGCAGTTCGAATCTGGTCATAGCCAAACGGGTCAACATAGCGAAAGGCCAGATCCTCCAGTTCGCTGCGCACCTTGCCCATGCCCAGGCGATGCGCCAAAGGCGCATAGATGTCCAGGGTCTCGCGAGCGATTCCCTGCTGACGCTCCGGCTGGAGATGTTCCAGCGTGCGCATATTGTGCAAACGATCCGCTAGCTTGATAAGAACAACGCGAACATCGGAAACCATGGCGAGAAGCATTTTGCGAACATTTTCCGCCTGACGGTCTTCGCGATTGGCGAACTGTATTTTTTCAATCTTCGTTACGCCATCCACAATATGAGCAACCTGCTCGCCAAATGAATCTGAGATTTCTCTGCTGGTGACCGGTGTATCCTCAACGGCATCATGCAGGAGGCCGGCTGCGATCGCGGTGGCATCCAGTTTCATTTCCGCCAGTACGAGGGCGACTTCCAGCGGATGCAAGGCGAAAGGATCGCCCGAGGCACGTCGCTGTCCGGCGTGGTGCTTCAGGCAGAAGTCGAACGCCCGCTGAATAATGGAAATGTCGTCTGTAGGGCGGTTCCGCCGCACTGTGGCGAGCAACACCTGAAAGGTATGGGCGAGGTGTTGGTTGTCGCCGTCTGGAGACGCAGTGGCAGTGTGCGCGGTGGCCATACTTGATTTTAAGGTAAGGCAGTCCTGGAATCATTTTAAGTGAGCGGGCACGGTCCTCGGTCGAATGCACGAGGACCTTCCTCCGCTAAAAAAACGCGGCCAGTCGGGGCGGAGCCAATCGTCAGCCTTTGAAGTATCGGCCGGATGACACAATGAGAGATGGCGAAACTCTTCGGGTATCCAGGTGGGAAAGATACGATGACAAACCGCTCCACTAAGCGGCGCAGGTCAAAAGCCGGCGCAGGATCGATCTTGGAAAATCGAATTGCTCTTCACCTTCCGGAGCAATCTCCTGAGGTCAAGGGAGGGCTCGGGGTACCAACAGCGGTAATCAGCCGTCGGGCAGCGGACAGGTTGCGTGCTGGACACCCGTGGGTTTACGGATCAGACGTAGAAACAATCCTCCCGGATTCTTTAGGAAATGGAGCAGGACCAGGAGCGCTGGTTGCAGTGGCAGACTCCAGAGGGTTCCTGATGGGCACGGCAATATTCAGCAATGCCTCACTGATTGCCTTGAGGATGATCGCGAAGGGCTTAGTGAAGAACCGAGGTGAGTTCTTGCAGATGGTGCAAGAACGACTGCAAAAGGCAGTGCAAAGCCGCCTGGATAGGTTGAAAAATGCGCGTGACACAAACGCCTGCCGCTTGGTCTTCGGAGAAGCCGATGAGTTGCCGGGAATAGTGCTTGACGGCTATGGGGAGTTGGTGATCCTACAACTGCTGACACAAGGAACCCATTGCGACGATATACGCGCCGTGGTGGTACAAGTGGTACGGGAGATGCTCGCGCCGAAAACGATCGTGGAACGGCCCGATGCACGAATAAGGGAGTTGGAACAGCTCTCCGCGCCTACCAGTGAGCCACTGTATGCGGCGCACGGCACCCCGCCACTAGTGGCGACACTTTTCAAATTAAATGGGCTTCGATTTCATTTCGACGCAAATGCCGGACAAAAAACCGGAGCTTTCCTTGATCAGCGGGACAATTACGTAGCGGCGGCCGGACATGCACATGGGCGGGCATTGGATGTATGCACGTATCAGGGGGGATTTGCTCTGCACCTGGCGCGAAGATGCCAACAGGTGACGGGCGTGGATGTATCACGCGCCGCCCTGGAAGTGGCGGAGAGGAACCTGAATGAAAACCGCGAACAGCTTCTGGAGAATGGGCGGGGAGTGGAGTGGATTGAGGCAAACGCCTTTGATCTGCTGCGGGACTGGAGCGACGCAGGCGAGCAGTTCGACACGGTTGTGCTGGATCCGCCGGCGTTTGCGAAGTCGCAGCGCGCAGTAGAGGGTGCTCTGCGAGGATATAAAGAATTGAATTTGCGAGCGCTCAAAATGCTGAGTCCCGGCGGCGTTCTAGTGACCTGCTCGTGTTCGCACCACGTTCCGCTGACTGAATTTCAGGCGGTGGTGTCCGCAGCAGCGAACGATGCGGGGAAGCGGGTACGACTGGTGGAGATTCGTGGTGCCGCGTTGGACCACCCCGCCATACTCACGATTCCCGAAACACAGTACCTGAAGTGCCTGATCTGCGAAGTGGAGCAAGCGTGGATCTGAAGCAAAGGCACATGAGAGACGCAGGCGATGGACGCCCGTGAGAGCCATGTTCATGGTCATCAGCGACCTTGGGGATCCGGCATGCTTCTTGCGCGCCAACGCCGGATGGGCTCGCCTAGGGCCAGGATCAGCGCGACAGCTGCCATGATAACCAGCCCGTCGAGTTTGGCTTGCATGACTCCGGTGGCGATGATGAGGGTGGTGGAGAGCGCGGCCGGTTGAGTCGCATTCGCCAGCAGGGTGCCAAGAACCGTGAGAGCCGCAGCGAGGAATACGGCCCCAACCCTGGGGAACGGAACACCCGTGAGCGAAATCGCAGGAGCCCACCAGGCATGCGTCACCCAAAGGGCAAAGAACCCGGCGAGTATGGCAATCAAATTTCCGACCAGGATGTTGTAGAAACGGGCGCTTTTTCGTTTGGGCGTTTCGATCAGCTCAAATGCAGTGGGTCCCAGACTGGCGAAGATCAAGGGTTCATGAAGGGCCCAACCCATGAGAGCGGCGGTAAGGATTAACGCTCCCTCCAGAACGGCTGCTAGCAGCGCGTCTTTCCGAGACATCAAGTCGCTCCGTTGCTACTGTTCAGGTGAGATGCGAGCAGCGGAGATCACGATGGCCTGAATGGAATTGCGGAAAGATACCCATCATGACTTGAGCGGAGTTCTGGCTTGATGAGCTGCGATAGCTTCCAAAATATCGAGCGCAAGTTTCAAGGCTGCTCGCCCGTCCTGACCGGTAACGGCAGGCGTACCGCGGCTGCGAACAGCATGAAGGAACGATTGCAGCTCCAGCTGGAGCGGCTCGCCGGGAGAGATCTGGAGCTGACGCATTGTAAATTCCGGAGTGGGATGGTGCAGTTCAGCAAGAAGAGACTTCGCAGGTTGTGGTGGCCTTGGAACTGCGTCTGAAGGAGAGGAATATAAATGCTGGCGCGAAACATCGATGGTAAAGGCGTCCTGTCGTGCGTAGTCGACGGAGACGTATTGATGGGGCTGAAAGAAGCGCATTTTCCGGACGCGTTCCGTACTGACACGGCTGGCGGTGAAATTAGCGACACAGCCTGAAGCAAATTCTATGCGCACGTTCGCAATGTCGATTTTTGAGGATAGGACTGGAAGGCCAACGGCGTGCAGTTCGCGAACCGCCGATTGGGTAAAGCTGAGAACCAGATCCAAGTCGTGAATCATGAGGTCCATAACGACATCGATGTCCAAGGACCGCGGGGTGAAGACGCTAAGTCTATGAATTTCAAAAAAAAGCGGCTGATGCACCAGAGAGCGTATGGCCAGGATTGCGGGATTGAATCGTTCAAGATGGCCAATTTGGAGGATGCGGCCATAATCTCGGGCCAGATCGATAAGAGAGTCAGCTTCCTGCAGCGAACCAGCAATCGGTTTTTCGACCAAAACATCGATGCCAGCTCTGAGCAACTGAGTGGCGACGGGGGCATGTTGTAATGTGGGGACCACAACAGAGGCGGCGTTCACGTTCGTTTTAGACAGCAAAAGGTCTTTGATAGAACGATAAACGGGAACCTGGAATTCCTGCCGGAGCGATTCCGATACGGACTCGTTTGGATCAACGATTGCTGCCAGTTCTACGCGAGTGTCACTCTGCTGAAGCTCGCGCCATACACGGATATGGTTACGGCCGAATGCGCCTGCTCCTATAACGGCTATCCGGGTTGGCGGCAGCGTAGACAAACTGGATCGACTACTTACCTTCAACGGCACGAAGGCAGCGAGAGTACAGGTCGAGAAGATGCTGCACCTGATCGTCAGATTTCTGAGGGTTTGCTGCAACAAATCCTGCAGAAGGCGCGCCAGGACGCCCAACTCCTGCGGTGACGGCTACAAACTTTAGCAGATCAAGCGCGATATCTTCATTGCGGCGGACACCCACTGTGGGCGCATAAACCTGTTCCATAACGCTAAATACCTTTCGTTGGGAGGATTGAGTATGTCCAACAGGCGATGCTAGCAGATCCTTCGACCAGCGGACGAACCCAAGATGTGAAGTGTCACTTTACAACTCCGAGAGGACATAGCAGACTCGACCCACGATATGCTCGGCCGGCTTTTCTTGAGCGCTCAGTTCGAGCAGACGAATAGGAAACTGGTGATTGCGCGGACGGAGAATCAACCGATTGGACTCGTACTCCAAAAAACACAAGTGGAGGGTGCCGGAAACGCCAACAGCATAAATAGTGGGAGACTGTGGCCGGTAGAGCGCCAGAGAATTGTAATGCCGATCAAGGACGGCAATTACGTGGTAGCGAAGGAGTGGATCCATAGCTGCAGATTGCTCGGCGTCAACCCGCACAGCAACGAAGCGCTGCCATAGTACGCGTCCCGGTGCCGGTGCCGGGCGAGAAAAATGCAGAACCGTGTCGGGGACCTCGACTGTCTCCAAAATTTCTGCCGACGGGATACGAGAAGCAGAGACCGCAGCGGAGTGGGTGACAACAGCCACAGTCTGGGAGAGTGCAACCGACTCCGCAAGTGAAGGGGCAATTGGAATGTCATCGGCGGGTAGCAGGTCAAGCACTGAAAGACTCTGCGCCTCCAACACACGATCCAGCCCGTCCAGACTGAGCAATCGCTTTCGATTCAAGAAATTGGAGATATGCGCCTGCTGAAATCCAGTGGCACGGGCAAGAGCGGAGCCCGAGAGCAGTCCGCGGTCGATTCGACGAAGTGTTTCCAAGCGCAAACTTTCATGGAGATTGCCAAATTTCATGATAAAACAATATCATTTAGCAACTATTCTATGCACCTCATATCTTATAGCTTATACGTTAAGCAAGCCGATTGCTCCAGTTTTGCTTGATGGCATCGAATATCTGATATCTTTCAGCAACGTCCTGTTGACTATACCCAAAAATTCATCTATCACAGACTGACCTTCTGCATTCGACAACAGACGAGGACGAACCTGTTTGATCTTCCCTTAGGAAGAAAGGGTCAGAGCAGGACCGCGTCCGAGTTCCTGAACCTGCAGGTGAAAGGGAGGAAACCACCAATACGGCGGTTGAAGAGACGATTCGCGGCTTGTGAACCGGAGCAACAACTTGCTTTGGTCCCGATTTCCCTTCTCCCGGGAAATCCTCCCAGCGAGGAGCGACTCACAGAGTCGCCTATTCAACCCAGCCTGAAACACGCGGGAGAAGTGCCCGCTGCGCCACAAGGGAACCGTAGAGTTCCATTGGCAAGCAGTCTTCCGCAAAGCCACTCCTTTCAGCGCATTTGATTCGACGCGTATGAGGGAGTGAGTATTTTTTGGAGAATATCCACTCATGAACCATTCCTGCCTAGATTTGAAGATTTGTGAAGGCTGTGGGCGCCTGTGGCTGCGCAGCAATTCACTTGCTGATGTTTATTGCCGCCGTTGCACGATCCTGTTTGCCGACTTCCCTGCCCCGCATAGCCGCCGCCCAAAAGGCCGACCGTGCAAGCAGACAAGGCTTTCCGCTGAAGTGGCGAGCAGCGGAGGTGCACGATGAGCACAGCACTTCAACTTTTCGACATTCGGGCCGTTCGACAGAATGCGACGCAGACATGCGCTGCGCGTGAGTCGTCGGACCTAAAGAAAAATCGAGGGTTTGCGCGGCCTCGTCCGGAGCTGGCGTTTTATCGGAAATACACCGAGGCGATGCTACGACGCTATATGCGCTTGTCTCTGAGAGTCGGAAGAATGCCAGCCCTCCTTGGGCACGATGCCTTCCGAGGCAAGATGAGCACCTACCGGGTGACGAGCTTCGAGGATTCAGTGATTTTTGTTTATGACATCGAGAAGTGCCTCACCAAGCTCGGCGCATTCTCGCAACAACTCATCCGGCGCATTGCACTTCAGGAATATACGCAGGGTGAAGCTGCAGGACTTTTGGGGGTTAGCTTGCGAACCGTAGTCCGCCGATACGGAGAAGCGATAGATACGCTGACTCAGATATTTCTAGACAACAGGCTTCTCGATGTGGACTCCATGGACGGATAAGTGGTCCGGAGTCATCCCTCGTAGGTCAGCTATTTTCGGTGCCATTAGAATGGCACACCAATTAGATTCGTTCTGCTATTCTTACTTTAAGAGTGAGGACATAGTTCCTAAGGGAAGTGCAGGTCCCCCTCGGACTAGATGGAGGATAGTTCATCAGTTCTTCTATCCATTATCCGAGACACTCCAATAACCAGGAGAGGCAGAGAGCATGTGACATAGGTGCTCTCTGCCTCTCACTTTTTTGGGATAGGATGGAGCGACGTGCCGAAACAAAGTTCGACGCGCAGCGTAAAGAAGCAACGCCGCAGAGAACCACTGGCAAAGGCGACCGTATCATGTGCAGACACAATGAACAAGATAGCTTGCCCATGCGATATGCCAAAGGACTATTCAGAACTAGCACGATTCCTGGTGCTGGCGTCCTGGCCAGATATCGTCCAAGGACTGATTACAAAAGCCGTTGCGGGCGGCTACCAGCAAGCTAAGCTACTCCTTGACCTGTGCGCACTGACACAAGTTGACGCATCCCATTTGAACGACGAACGCAAGCAGAACCTCTGCGATGCACTGCTGCAAGAGCTTACATTTACACGAAGCGAAGAAATCAACGAGGACGCTCATTCCAAAGACACCCAAAGAACAGGAAAGTAAGCTACCACCTGACGGGAGAAGAATTTGTGAGACATCTACGCATTTGCAGCGCGACACTTCCACGATTGATTCTCCGCTGGACCGGACCAGGTTTCATTATGGCGGCGGTCACCCTGTTTTGCTGGGGACAGGTTACGACCACTACCGTGCAGGACACAGTATTCAATGCAGATGGAACTTATGCTTCCGGCACACTTCTGGTAAGCTGGCCTGCGTTCAAAGCTGCATCGGGGCAAACGGTAGCGGCAGGACAAATAAGTACCCAGATCGGAACGAACGGGCAGGTTATTCTCTCCCTGGCACCCAATGTAGGTGCAATCCCGGCCGGAACGTATTACACGGCGGTTTACCACCTTGCGGATGGTACCGTCAGCAAGGAATACTGGTCGATTCCGAATGTACAAAGTACCAGCATTGCGGCGATTCGCAGCCTAGTGATGCCTGCCAGCGTGGCTGTGCAGACCATAAGCGCGACCGAGGTTAATACGCTTTTAGGGAACTATCTGCCGCTGAATGGCGGGACGTTGAGTGGTCCACTTCAACTTCCAGGTGATCCACAATCCGGTCCGCAAGCTGCGACCAAGAGCTATGTCGATGCGACGGTGGCACCGGTAGCTTCTGCCGTTTCGAAAGCGGTCAGCGCGGCTCCGAGTTCGACACAAACGATCCTGCAGCCGGCCGGTACAAACCTATCCTCCAACGTGCTGCAGGGGCGTTATTACGCAAGCGGCTTCCAAACAGGCGGGCAGAGCAACGGAATCGCGAACCTGACGGCGAGCGCCAACTGCACGAGTGCTTCTCCGACGGGACCCAGCGGATGCACGATTGTGGTAGACCCTTCGTATCCGAATCAGGAGAAGCCGCAAGGGACGCAATTAGTCAACAATCAGGAGTTTCATAATTACGGCTGGCCGATGAACACACATCTGCATGATGAGCGCAATGGGGTGACGGCCGATTTTTATGAGAATCCGTTTTCGGTTGCGCCTTTTCTGAATAGCGGGGATCTGAAAGCAACAGCTTACACGCTCGACTTTCAGAAATGGCCAGCGTACAGCGCCGACGATATGGGTACGGAATACCTGTACACGACGGACTTTGAGGGCGGATATAACTTCGATAACTACTTTGTCGGAGGAGAGCCGGATTATTTCTTCAAGACGTACTACACGAACCTGAATATGGTCTCGACTAACTACTCAGCCGGACAGCTACAGGCAATCAATAACGTGGTGAACTGCCATGGCACGGGGGACTGCCTGGCGATGAGCACGGCAGTAACTTGCGATGGCGGACTGAATGCCGGAAATGACGAGGGCTGCCACGGCGGGGATTTCAATGTGCAGGAAGATCCGACCGTGTACACGGGAATCATGACCGCGCCGCTTGCCGTAGGCGGAACAATTGCAGCGACGAACGCT
>DASSZI010000133.1:0-10388 GCA_035713565.1 Acidobacteriaceae bacterium
CGATCAGAAATTGGTCGAGGACGTCATTATCGGGTGTGCCATGCCGGAGGCGGAGCAGGGAATGAACATGGCGCGCGTGATATCTCTGCGCGCCCAACTGCCGGTTGAATCCGCCGCGATGACCATCAATCGGTACTGCGCGTCCGGACTCCAATCCATCGCACTGGCCGCCGAACGAATCCGCAGCGGATCGGCAGACGTGGTTGTCGCGGGCGGTGCCGAGTCAATGTCTTTCGTTCCTTTTGGCGGCAACAAGATCGCGGTCAATCCGTGGCTGGTAGACAACTACCCCGGCTCCTACATGTCCATGGGGTTGACAGCAGAACGCGTGGCGAGGCACTACGGCATCTCGCGCGAAGAGTCCGACCAGTTTGCCCTGGCGAGCCACCAGAAAGCTCTGGCCGCAATACAAGCTGGCAAGTTTGAAGAGGAAATCGTACCCGTTTCTGTAACCACCTCCGTTCCGGATGGAGCAGGCAAGCCATCGCAGAAACACACGACATTCGCAGTGGATGAGGGGCCGCGGGCCGACACCTCGTATGAAGCTCTGGCCCGTTTACGTGCCGTATTTCACGCAAATGGAATCATTACTGCGGGAAACTCGTCGCAAACATCGGATGGTGCCGCAGCGGCCGTGATCGTTTCAGAACAGCGCATGCGATCGCTGGGGCTCAGGCCCATGGCGCGGTTTGTGTCCTTTGCCTATTCCGGCTGTATGCCGGAGGAAATGGGAGTCGGTCCGGTGTACGCCGTGCCCAAAGCATTGAAGCTTGCAGGGCTGACGCTGGATCAAATCGACGTGATTGAACTGAATGAAGCGTTCGCGGCGCAATCGCTCGCCGTGATCCAAGAGCTGGGGATGGATAGGTCACGGGTCAATGTAAATGGCGGAGCGATCGCCTTGGGGCATCCACTGGGCTGCACAGGCGCCAAGCTCACGGCTACCATTTTGCGCGAACTGAAACGGCGCAACGGCAGGTACGGGCTGGTGACCATGTGTGTGGGCGGAGGAATGGGTGCCGCTGGAATCTTTGAGAATCTTCAAAACTGAAGCCGCGCAAAAAAGGCGAAACGCATGGGTGGTGCAGTGGATAACAGAGCGAAGCAGGTCACCGGCGGAAGCTTTCTGATTGAAGATCTCGGTCCGCAGGACATCTTTACGCTGGAAGATTTATCCAGCGTGCAGAAAGAGATCGAGCGGACGACGGTGGAGTTTGCCGAAAAGCAGATTCTGCCGCAGATCGCTGCGATTGAGCAAAAGGATTTCAGTGTCACCAGAGGTCTGCTTCGCAGAGCTGGTGAGTTAGGGCTGATGGGCATCGATGTGCCGGAGGAGTATGGCGGCATTGCGATGGACAAGGTTACATCCGCGCTGATTGCGGACAAGATCGCCGTGTGCGGCAGCTTCTCGGTCGCTTTCAGCGCGCACGCAGGCATTGGAACTCTGCCGCTTGTGTGGTACGGCAATGCGGAGCAGAAGAAGAAGTATCTCGGCAAACTTGCTGCGGGGGAATGGATTGCCTCCTACGCCCTGTCGGAAGCCTCTTCCGGTTCCGACGCGATGAACATAAGGACGCAGGCAAAGCTTTCCGCCGACGGCCAGCACTATGTGCTGAACGGCGAAAAGATGTGGATTTCAAACGCCGCCATCGCCGACCTGTTTACAGTATTTGCCAAAATTGACGGCGAAAAGTTCTCCGCGTTCCTGATTGAAGCCGGAACTGCGGGCCTGACCGTTGGCCCGGAAGAACACAAGCTAGGGATTCGCGGTTCCTCCACATGTCCCTTGATCCTTACGGATTGTCTTGTACCCGTGGGAAATCTGCTCGGCGAAGCGGGCAAAGGGCATCACATCGCATTCAACATCCTGAACGTAGGACGATACAAGCTGGGCGCAGCCGCAATCGGGGGATCCAAAATCGCATTTCGCAACGGCGTTCGATACGCGAGAGAGCGGAATGCTTTCTCCAAGCCAATCACGTCATTCGGGCTGGTCCAGGAGAAGATCGCAAACTGTGCAGTCGGTATTTATGCAGGAGAGTCGCTCGTGTATCGAGTGGTCGGTGCCATTGATGCATCTTTGGCAGAGTTGGATAACAGCGCGCCGGATATCTCGCAGCAGACGCAGAAGCGGATCGAGGAGTTTGTCGTCGAATGCTCCATTCTGAAGGTCTGGTGCTCGGAGATGCTCGACAGGCTGGTGGATGACACGTTGCAACTTTACGGCGGCTACGGATACGTAGAGGAATTTCCGGCGGAGCGAAGCTACCGCGATTCCCGCATCAATAAGATTTTTGAAGGTACAAACGAGATCAATCGACTCATCATCACTGGATGGCTGATGAAACGGGCCATGCAGAGCAGACTGGCTCTGCTTCCGGCGATTCAGCGAGTGATGGATGAGGTGATCGCGGGACCGCGTCCCCGCGAGGAGCGCACGAGCGCGCTCGCTGCCCAGTATTCGCTGTTGACAGATGCCAAAAAGCTGAGCCTCTTCTGTGCAGGCGCAGCTTCGCAAAAATTTGGAGCTGCGCTGGCCGAGGAACAGGAAGTTATGGGTGCGCTCGCCGACATGATCATGGAGGTACTGGTGCTGGAATCCTGCATTTTACGGACCGAGAAGATGCAGGGGCGCAGCTCGCTGGCGGTGACGATGACCAGGTATTATGCGGCGCGCGCTTCCAACATTCTGAAAACGTCTGCGGAGCGCGTCATCGGCGCGGTTGCGGAAGGAGACATGCTTCGTACGCAGATGACGATCTTACGGCGTCTCACCAAACATGACGCGGAGAACACTGTGGCGATGGGCCGGGAGATTGCTGCCGCCATGACAGAAGCCGGACGGTACACGCTCTAAATCGCGCGCCCTCCAATACAAACCAATCTACCTGCTAGCCAGTATCAGCTTCGAGATGGTCGCCAGCTGCATGTTCGAAGTTCCCTCATAAATCTTGCCGATTTTGGCGTCGCGATACAGCTTTTCCACGGGATAGTCTTTCACAAAGCCATAGCCGCCGAAGATCTCCACCGCCTGACTGGCTATCTTTTCCGCCACCTGAGACACAAAATGTTTCGCCATCGCTGCCTCTTTTACAAATGGCAGGCCTGCGTCTTTCATTCTCGCGGCGTTGTAAACCATCAGGCGCGCAGCTTCAATGTCGATGGCCATCTCCGAAAGCGTGAATTGCACCGCCTGAAAGCTTGCGATCGGCTTGCCGAACTGCTCTCTTTCCTGGCTGTAGCGAGCGGCATAGTTCCACGCACCCTGCGCCAGGCCGAGCATTTGCGCGGCAATGCCGATGCGGCCTTCATTCAGCGTTTCGATGGCGATTTTGTATCCCTTGCCGACTTCGCCGAGCACGTTCTCCGCAGGCACACGGCAGTCGTCAAGCAGCAATTCACACGTGGAGGAGGCTCGAATGCCAAGCTTGTCCTCTTTTTTGCCGACCTGAAATCCGGGTGTGTCGCGCTCGACCAGGAATGCGGTAATCCCCTTGTAGCCGGCCGCGGGGTCGACATTTGCAAAAACGATGAACAGATTCGCCTCTGCCGCATTAGAAATCCAGAGCTTGCGTCCGTTCAAAATGAAGTCTGCGCCCTCGCGCCGCGCCTGGGTCTTCAGGCTGAATGCGTCCGAGCCAGAGCTTGCCTCACTCAATGCATAGGAGCAGATCGTGTCAGTATTCAGGCGCGGCAGGTATTTCTGTTTCTGCTCCTCTGCGCCCCAGCGCAGCAGCGCGTTGACGGTCAACGTGTTTTGAACGTCCACCAGGACGCCCACTGCGGGGTCCACAGCGGAAATCTCTTCTACGGCGAGGATTGCTCCCATGAACGAGCCGCCAAACCCGCCATACTGTTCCGGCACCTCAATGCCCAGAATGCCCAACTCGAACAGCTGCGGCAGCAGAGCAGGGTGGATCTTTTGCGCGTCGTCCATCTCCCGGACCAGTGGCGCAATCTTGTCCTGCGCGAACCTGCGGACGGAATCTCGCAGGATTGTTTCGTCTTTTGGGAGACAAGTCAGCGGAATAGGCATTTCCTGGGATATAGCAAGAGCATTCACGGAGAAACCTCGTTGGACTGTCAGATATGGTTGCCTGCTTAACCTACCCAAAGGTAAATTAAGCAGTTGACTACGATTATGAGCGAATTACGGGCGGGTCACGATTTTCCGGTTGCGAACTTGGGTGACCAGTGCACGTTGCAGTGTAAAGTGGCATGTTGTCTCTCGTCGAGAGAAGAGCGACGTTCCGGCAGAAAAGGGAGAGTTGTGGATGCGGATATTGACAGTCGTTCGACAGGTACTGGACGCCGAGGAAAGTGTGAGGATCCGCAACGGCGAAGTTGACCTGACGGGCAGCAAGCTTGTGGTGGACACGATGGATGAATACGGAGTGGAACAGGCGTTGCGAATCCGGGACAGCGGAGCCGCGGTTGAGGTGATTGCTTTGGCTGTCGGGCCGGAGCGCACCCAGGACGCGCTGCGGACCGTACTCGCCATGGGTGCCGATCGCGCCATTCATATACGGACAGATGCCATCCTGGATCCCATCGCCTTGAGCACCGTTGTTGCGCAGGTAACCCAGCGGGAGCAGGCGGAATTGGTTTTTTGCGGTGGGCAGCAGGCCGACTGGGATAGCCACGCACTCGGAGCGGCGACTGCGGAACGGCTGCATTGGCCGCAGGTGACCTGGACGAACGGGCTGGAGTTTCACGGCCACTCCCTGAGCGGAAAGCATGACACCGATGCAGGCGTGGAGATGTTTTCCGTTGAACTGCCGGCGGTGATCACCACGCAGCAGGGGCTGAACGAGCCACGCTATCCTACGGTGCCGAATATTATGCGGGCAAAAAAGAAGGAGCTTCGCGTCGAACCATTGGAGCAGTTTGACGCTTCCCCCAAGCGCAAAACCATCGGTGCTGAAGTCCAGGCGAAGACGCGACTGCATAAGATATTGGACGGCAAGGATGCAGTTGCAGCAGCCGGGGAACTGGTACGGATGCTTAAGGACGAAGCAGGGGTGATTGCATGATCCTCCTGGTTGTAGAGTATGCAAACGGCAAGGTAAGCAAGAGCACATACGAAATGGTGACCTGTGCCCGGGGGCTTGGCAGGGAAGGGCCCGTGGTCGCCCTGGTCCTCGGCTCCGGGGTAGGGTCCATCGCAAACGAGATTGGGCTTGCCGTGGATCAGGTTCTGGTGGCGGATAATCCTGCGCTTGATCAGTATGACCCGGAACTCTGGGCGGCTGCTGTAGCGCAGATTGCGACGGAAGGCGAATCGGATGTGGTGCTGATCTGCGGCAGCCGGGGCGGACGCGAATACAGTCCGCGCGTTGCCGTCAAGCTGGACGCTGCTCTGCTGGAAGACGTGATTCGCATCAGTGACCTAAACGGCACGGTCTTGGCGGAACGCTATACCTACCTGGCGCGAGTCACTGAGAAGGTGGAAACCTCTGCGCCGGTAATCGTCGCCACAATCAAACAGGGAAGCTATGCGGCAGCCCTCCCTGGAGCCAGTCCAGCCGAGCAGTTCGACGTTGACCTGTCGTTGCCTCCGCGGCGCGTTCAGGTCACGGGCAAATCCGCCGAGCAGACTTCGCGGGTTTCCCTGGCAGAGGCGGATGTGATTGTCGCCGGCGGTCGCGGAGTAGGAACGGCCGAAGGGTTTACCCGGCTGGTGGAAGCGCTGGCGGACGAGCTTGGCGCTGCGGTTGGCGCAACCCGCGCGATTGTGGATGCCGGTTGGAGGCCGTACGCCGAACAAGTTGGCCAGACAGGGAAGACGGTGCAGCCGAAGGTCTACATTGCGGTTGGCATTTCTGGAGCGGTGCAGCATCTTTCGGGGATGAACAAGAGCAAGATCATTGTTGCAATCAACAAGGATGCCGATGCGCCGATCTTTAAAGTGGCCGATTATGGAATCGTCGGGGATGTTGCGCAGATCGTACCTGCCATGATCGCCAGCTTGCGTAAATAGAGTTCATCTCATCCGCGTCGGAGCACCCCATGCTGCCGGTTTCCCAGAAGTATGCGTTTCTGTTTTTTGCTCTGCTCACTTTAACCTGGGGAGCCTGGGGATTATACCGTCTTTACCGGCGCATTTTGCGCGGCCGCCGTGACCCGGATCAGCGCACGGACAATCTGGCGCAGCGCCTGCTTTATGCGCTGAGCACAACTCTGACGCAGGCCCGCACCTTCCGCAAGCGAACCATCATCAGCACATTTCACGCGTTCATCTTCTACGGATTCGTTTTTTACATCCTGGTCAATTTTGTCGACGCTTTGGAAGGCTACTCCCAGTTCACGATTTCCTCGGCGACGGTTCCCGGCGCAATCTACAACCTGTTTGCCGACGTACTCAGTTTTCTGGTGATGGTGGGAGTTCTCGCGCTGGTGGTTCGGCGGTTCCTGCTTCCCGCGCGACGGGACTTCTCTTTCAACGCAAATACGTTGCTGCACCCGCAGGTGCAGCGCGGTTCCATTACGCTGGACTCCCTGATTGTTTCCGCATTCATTTTGTTCCATGTCGGCAGTCGCGCAATCGGGGCGGGCGCACGCATTGCGGGCAGCGGCCCCGACCGGTATCAGCCTTTTGCCACGACGATTTCGCATCTGTTTGCTCCACAGAACGCATACGTCTGGCGTGTCTTCGGGTACTGGGGCGCACTGGGCAGCGTGCTGCTCTTTCTCGCCTATTTCCCCTATACCAAGCACGTGCATATCTTCATGGCGCCGATCAAGTATTTCTTTTCCCGGCGCGAGGAGTCCGGCGTGCTGCCGCTGATGGAAATTGACCTGAGTGCGGAGTATCAGCAGATCGGCGCGAAGCGCCTGGAAGACCTGACCTGGCCGCGCCTGCTCGACAGCTATGCATGTATCCAGTGCAATCGCTGTCAGGATGTTTGTCCGGCCACGGCAACGGGCAAGTCCTTGAGCCCGGCCGCACTCGAAATCAACAAGCGCATGGAACTGAATGAGCTCGCAAAGAACAACTCCGGTTTCGCAAAGGGCACTCCCAGTCCGCGTCCGTTGTTGGATTTTGCCATGACCCCTGAAGCTGTCTGGGCGTGTACCACCTGCGGCGCGTGCATGCACGTCTGCCCGGTCCAGGACGAGCAGATGCTCGACATTATCGACATTCGCCGAAATCAGGTCATGATGGAAGGCGAGTTTCCGGCCCAGTTGCAGTCGGCTTTCCGGGGAATGGAGCGGTCGCAGAATCCTTGGGGCATTAGCCACGACAAGCGAATGGATTGGGCGGAAGGCCTGCAGGTAAAAACAACTGAAGAGAATCCTGCTCCGGACGTTCTCTATTGGGTCGGGTGCGCGGCCAGTTACGATCCTCAGGCGCAGAAAACGGCGCGGGCGTTTGTGCAGTTGCTGGAGCTTGCCGGAGTCGATTTTGCCGTGCTGGGCAAGAAAGAGTGCTGCACGGGCGACAGCGCTCGGCGCGCAGGTAATGAACTGCTCTATCGAGAGCTTGGGGACAAGAATGTTGCCACATTGAATTCCTTGAATCCGAAGCTGATCGTGGCGAGCTGCCCCCATTGCATGAACACAATCGGCAAGGAGTATAAGCAGATTGGCGGAAGTTACGTTGTTATGCACCACACGCAGTATCTGGAAGCGCTCGTCGCAGCCGGGAAGCTCGATGTCGAACGCCTCGATACGACCCTCACTTACCACGACCCGTGCTATCTTGGCCGGCATAACGGAGTATATGACGCGCCTAGAAATGTTCTGAAAATCCTTGGAAATGAGATGGTCGAGCTCGACCGGACGCGCGAGAACGCCTTTTGCTGCGGCGCAGGGGGCGCGCAGTTCTGGAAAGAAGAAGAGCCGGGCAGGGAACGCATTTCTGAAAACCGCTTTAACGAAGTAAAGCAGCGGCTTGGCTCCGCAAAAGGCAACAAGACCCTGGCCGTCGGCTGTCCGTTTTGCAAGAGCATGTTGAGTAGTACTCCTGGCAACAGCGAGGCGGAACACATTGTGGTGAAAGATGTAGCCGAGCTGTTGCTGGACAGCATACAAAAAAAGAGGGGAGTTTCTGTTTTGCCTGCGGCACTGACGCCAGCCGTGGCAGCTCCCGCGATGACCGGGCAGAAGGTTCCAGTCAAGGAAGAAAGCCAGCTTGCTCCCACAGCATGGCAGGCTTCACCCGCGCCGACGCTGCCATCAGCGGAACCAGCGGAGCGGATTGAGCGGAAGAAGTGGCGCCCCGCGCAATTTGCCGAAAAGAAAACCAGCCCAGAACAGGAAACCGCACTGCCTGCCACGCGAGTCGAGCCAAATGCCAGTCAAACGGGGCACACTCCTGAGCCTCCTCCTGAAACGGGCACTCGTGCACGGAAAAAATGGCAGCCCAGGCCCCCGGAATGAGCTTGTCTGGATTCCGGTATCAGTAGCCCCCTGGTCAGGAAGGCAGAAAAATCGAGAGAAATCCGACACCAGTAGACCCTCCGGCGCAGAGGATACCACTTCGATACCGCCGGAACGCTCTGGTATTAGACATGCACCGAAAATGATGTACCCTCATTCTCGTGGATATTCGCGAAAACATCCCTCTTGCGCCCTACACGACGCTGCAGATCGGTGGTCCTGCGCGCTGGTTCGTGGATGCGGCCAGCGAAGAGGAGCTGGCGCAGGCGGTCACATTTGCCCGCTCCAAGGGCGCGCCGGTGTTCGTGCTTGGTGGCGGCAGCAACCTGCTGGTCTCCGACAAAGGGTTTCCCGGGGTGGTCATTCACATTTCCAATCGAGGCATCCGGGAAAAGATGGATGGAGGCTCGACTATATTTACGGTGGCCGCAGGTGAGGAATGGGACAGCTTTGTCCAGCAGATGGTCGACCGTGGATTCTCCGGTGTGGAGTGCCTGGCGGGAATCCCTGGCACTGTGGGGGGAACTCCGGTCCAGAACGTGGGCGCTTATGGACAGGAAGTTGCCTCGACAATTGTCAGTGTGCGAGCCCTGGACAGAACCAATCTGCAGATGATGGACTTTTCCAATGCGCAATGCCAGTTCGGATATCGCCGCAGTCTGTTTAACAGTACGGCACGTGAACGCTACATTGTGACAACTGTCAGTTATCGGCTTCGCCTGCACGGGGCTCCGAGCCTGGCGTATAAGGAGCTTGCAGAAGCTTTTCCTGATCCTTCCAGTCTCCCCTCGCTTGCACAGGTAAGCGAAAAGGTCCGCAGCATCCGCCGCGCCAAGGGAATGCTGTTGATGGACGGAGATCTGGACAGCCGCAGCGCGGGATCGTTCTTCAAAAATCCTGTTGTCTCGGAATCCCAGCTGGCCGACATCTCTGCGCGCGTGACGAAAGAGGCGCATCTTGCTGGCCGCCCCGCGGCGGATTCCATTCCGCATTTTGCCGCGGAACCAGGGACTGTCAAACTGCTGGCGGGCTGGCTTATTGAGCACGCCGGTTTTCCGCGGGGTTTTACCCTGGGAAAGGCCGCCATTTCCAGCCGGCACACACTGGCGCTCGTGAATCGCGGGGAGGCCACCGCAGCGGAAATGCTGGCACTGCGCGATCAGATCCGAAAACGAGTTCTGGCGCAATTCGGCATTATGCTTGAGCAGGAGCCGGTCTATGTTGCATAAGAGCGGTTTGCTCCGCGCGGCTCGAACATGTTCGCTAATCGCCGCCGCAAGCGCGTAACACCCCTAATAGCCGGGCACGCTCGGCGGACAGAACATCGTGCGGCGATCCCTGCGCTGTAATTCGTCCGCAATCCATTTTCAGGACTTCATCTCCGCCGCTGAAGGCCTCCTCCACATTGTGGGTCACCATCATCACAGGGACGCGTCGGCTTTTGGCCCAGTGATAGATGTTTCCAGAAAGTTGACGGCTGGCTTCTGCGTCGAGAGCGCCAAAAGGTTCGTCTAGCAGCAGTACGGCAGGATTTGCGGCCAGGGTGCGAGCGATGGCAACGCGCTGCTGCTGTCCTCCGGACAAATCTTGCGGCCAGCGTTCGGCAAATGCCAAAGCATCCACGATGCGCAGCAGTTCAAAAACTTCCTCTTTGCGCTTGTCTGCTGCCATGCTGCGCAAGGCGAACGCGACATTGTCTCTGACCCTGAGGTGCGGAAACAGTGCTGGGCTCTGCAGCACCAGTCCGACCCGGCGCTTGTGGGTCGGAACGCATGGGGAGAGAACTCGGCCTGGTCGCTCCCACACAGCTTGTCCATGGAGTTCGATACGGCCAGCATCCGGCTCCAGCAGGCCCGCAATGGCGCGCAGCAGAGAAGATTTGCCGGAGCCGGAAGGACCGAAAACTACCGTTCTTTGCTCTGCAAGCTGGCAGTGAAGGTCGAGATGGCAGCCTGGGAATCTATGATCCACGCGAAGATCCAGCCACGGCGTGAGCGAAGGCTGCG
>DASSZI010000134.1:0-3099 GCA_035713565.1 Acidobacteriaceae bacterium
GCGGCCCGCGAAATGTCTCAGGCCCTGGTCTTCTTTTCCGGTCAGGTGCTCATCAACAACTGTGACATCGTTCTGGTCAAGCACTTCTTTTTACCGGAAGCCGCTGGCCTGTACGCCGCAGTCGCGATGGTCGGGCGAGTGATCTTCGGTCTGTCTCAGGCGGTGGTCAACAGCATGTTCCCTCTTGTGGCTGGGACAGATGAGGAAGATAGACGCGATCTTACCGTAATTGCGACATCTCTCCTGCTGGTGCTAAGCATCGGCGCGGCGCTGGCGCTCGCATTGCGCTTCGCACCCGCTCAGATCTGGACTGCTTTTTTCGGGGCAAAGTTCGCTATTGCCGGGAAATATGGCCTCCCATATCTGCTAGGGTTGTACGCCATCACAACAGTCGTATATTCGTTGAGCGCTGTGATCATCACCTATGAGATGTCCTACAAGATCGCCAACTCCAGCTGGACGCAACTTGTCTTCAGTGGCGTGGTCATCGCCGGAATCTGCCTGTTTCACTCTTCGCTGCGGCAGGTCATCCTGGTGCAATTCGTGCTTCTCATCGTTCTCCTGCTTTTCGTAGCCCTCCCGTTCCTGCTCAGTTCCCTGACAGAGACGGACAAGACGCGATACAGCGGTGCGTTCCGCCCGGTCAAGCTCGTGCGCCGCGTCTCTGAAGATGAAGTGATCGGCCAATTCTTAAAGAGTGATTTCCATAACGTGATCTTTCGGGAGTATCAGGAAGGCTTGCGCGTCATGGTCAACCATCCGGATTTTCACAATCCTGCCGAGAATGCCACCCGGCGGGCTCTATTCTTCATGCGGCACCGCGCCTTGTGGACGGAACTCCCCGCGGACACGGAATGGTATGAGATGGAAATTACGGAAAGCAATCTTAACCAGATCCGCGTATTTCCCAGAGCACAGTGGAGAAAGATTGGACGAGGCAATTTTGCGATCACGGAAATCGCAGCGTGTATGCGCAGCCGTGAACACGCGATCGACACGAGGTTCGTGGCGAAAATCTCGGAGATCAGCCATGACCTGGCCCAGAATGACGCTGGTCTGGGCCACGTAATCCTTATAGGTACCAGCGAAAACGATCCACTGACGGTGCTCGATGGAAATCACCGTTTACTTGCCTCGATGCTCTCCTCGCCAAGCAGAGTGCATCGATTGCGTTTTCTGTGCGGTCTGTCGCCCCACATGACGGAGTGCTGCTGGCATACAACAAACCTTGCAACTTTATTGCGGTATGGGAGGAACATTTTGAAGCACAGTGTCCGGCGGCATCCCAGGGTCGAACTGGTCCGCTCGCTGGAGAGCGCGTAATGGACGACAGGATACCGATGTCCATGCTCCAAAATTATCTAGAAATTTTATGAATATTTTCTCGCCACACGAACAAAACTATGCATCTTATTTGAGCAAGGAAGGAAATTATGACATTACAAATACGCACTGTGGCCGTGATGCAATTGCCTGAGGTTCTGAATTCCAAGCAACGCCGGAACTTCCTCCGCGAAGTCCAGAGTCACATGAACGTCGATCGCCCTCGTATGGTGCTCGATTGCTCCAACGTGAAATTGGGCGACAGATCTTTCATCCACCTGTTGCTGTGCTGTCTTGAAGAAGCGATGAAGTGCAAGGGAGACGTAAAGCTTGCGGCTCTGCCTCCTGGAGCTGGAGCGATCCTGGAACTGACGGGTGTGAGTCGCCTTTTTGATATCTACGAAACCACTGCGGAAGCGGTCCATAGTTTCCATCGCTTTCCTGTCATGCCGGTTCGTCCTGCGCACGTGACTGTCGCGGCACAAGGCCAGTCCGAAACTGCTGCCTGAATTCGATTGCAGGGATAATCTCATTCTGACTAGCGTAAAATGCTGGTTAGGCTTCGAGACTAAATGAGAATCTCAGAGATTTTGCTACGGCCACATATTGCCGTCTGCCTGGTGCTTTTGCTCGCTGTTCCCTGGGCTGAAGGAGCTAACATTCTTCAGCCAGTAGGATCGACAGGTCAGCAAGCGGAAGACTCTTCTTACGCTGTGCCGGAGGCCTCGCACTCCCCCGCGTTGGCATCCAGTAATACAGTTCAGGCCGCAAATACGCCTGGGCCTGCGAATCCAACGCAAGCCTCGGTCCCTGGTCCGACTCCGGCACCCGCACAGCAAGGGAACACAAACCCTTCGCTCGCAACCCGGCCCTCCTCGGAACCGCAGCAAAGCCCGAATTCGGAACCCGTGGGTACAGCGGCCGCGCCTTATGAAAAAACCACAGGCGTTGCGGCTTCCCGCCCAGCAGGAGCGGTAATCGCTCCCGCAAAACAGAAGCGAGCACGTTCGTTTTTGATTCGAGTTGCCCTCCTGGCAGGTGCTGCGATCGCAATCGGAACGGTGGCGGGAATCTCAGAAGCAACCCCGAGCCGCGCCCATTAGTCCCTGCGTCCCGCGCACCTTCCATAGACTGGATCGTATCCATGGTGAGGTGTCGTCCGTGTGCGCAGGACCAACGCATTTGCTTTAATTTTTGGTTTCGCAATTGGAGCAGGCAGGAGATGACCATGCAAGGGAACCCCAAAAGTAAAACTTGCCTCGTAGTAAGCTTCTCCGGCATGGATGGAGCCGGGAAAAGCACTCAGATTGACGCGCTCTGCAGGCGTTTGAATGAGGCTGGCCTGCGAGTGAAGTTGATTACGTTCTGGGACGATGTTGCGCGATTCACCCGTATGCGCGAGGCGACAGGCCACAAGATTTTCAAAGGCGACAAGGGCGTCGGCACGCCCGAAGCGCCGATCAACCGGCGCGACAAAAACGTCCGCTCCTGGGGAATGACTTGGGTACGCCTGGGGCTGTATTTTGCCGATGCAATGTCCCTGCGGCGAACCATCCGGCAAGCCACCCGATCCGGCGCTGATTTTCTAGTGTGTGATCGCTTCATCTACGATGAGCTGGCTAATCTGGAACTCAGCAATCCTGCGGCTCGCGCGTACATCCGGCTGATCATGAAAATTGTTCCAAAGCCGAACGTCAGCTATTTTCTGGATGCAGACCCCGTGCAGGCGCGTGCACGCAAGCCGGAATACCCGCTCGATTTCCTGTATACCAGCCG
>DASSZI010000135.1:0-4195 GCA_035713565.1 Acidobacteriaceae bacterium
AAGCCGCGCCTGCCCGCTCGACCGTGGAAGTCGCGCGCCTGCCGAAAGACGCGCTGGTGGAGATTGAAGTCATCGCGTGTTGAAGGAGCACCGAAAATGGCATCGGATGGCCGCCCGCAACGATGCACGAGTGTGGTCGGAGCTGAAGTCGTTCTAGGGCGGCCGTGACGTGATTTCTCGGTGTGGTGGTGCAAATCGGTTAGAAGTCCACGTTCTTTACGGCCGCTTGTAAACTACGCCGCCCTTCATCACAAAATTCACCTTCTGCAGCACAGTCGCATCCTGCAGCGGATTCCCCGGCACAGCCACTACATCGGCGTTTTTCCCTGCTTCCAGCGTGCCCACTTCCTTCTGCATCCGCAGCAACTGCGCTGCGGACGACGTTGCCGATTGAAGCGCCAGGGCCGGAGTCATGCCGAACTTGACCATCTCGCCGAATTCGATCGCCGGATCGATGTTCCAGTCGAATCCGCCCACGTCCGTGCCGAATGCAATCTTCACACCCGCTGCCAGGGCGCGACGAAACGTTTCTTCGTGGATTTTAATCATCTGCAGCCATACGGGCGCACCGTCCGCCGCTCGGCCTTTGGCCACGTACTCGCCGACGTAAATCGTCGGCACGTAATAGATGCCCTTGGCGACCATCATCTTGATGTCTTCCGGCGCAATGTAGTTTCCGTGCTCGATAGAATCGACGCCCGCCACCACGGCGTTATGGACGCCATGCAGCCCCATGGCATGGGCCGCGATGGGATGGCCTTCGCGATGCGCTTCATCGACCATGGCGGCCAGTTCGTCCGGCGTGAAGGTCGGATTGTCATCCAGCACGCCATCCGGGCGCACGTGATAGCCCCGATCCACGTAGACCTTGATCCAGTCGGCACCATAGCTGATCTGTTCCCGCACCGCCTTGCGGCACTCGTCTGGCCCATCGACGAGTTGCACCCCATGCGGCACCGCCAGACCGAAAACATACCCCTGCAGCGGATACGCCCCGGTTACGTCCAGCGCACGGGTGGCCACGCGCATACGCGGCCCGGGCACAATTCCCTGTTGAATCGCGTGTTTGATGTCCACGTCGGCATAGCCCGCCCCCTCCGTCTCCAGATCGCGAATCGTCGTGAATCCATACATCAACGCCTTTTTTGCAGACTGCGCCCCAATGATGGCGCGATATGCCTGCGATTCCTTCAGCAGTTGCTTGTCATAGTCCGCAGCGGTAATGTCGCCTTGCAGCAACACGTGAGTATGGGTGTCGATCAGCCCCGGCAAACATGTTTCCTGACCCAAATTCACAACTTCGGTTGCTGCTGTCCCAGCCGGAACGGCATCCAGAATGCCATCGATCTTTCCGTCCGCGATGGCGATCACTCCGCCTTGGCGAAGCCGATCGCCCGTCCCGGTAAACACAGTTCCGCATCGAATGAAAGAACGTCTTGAAGGTTTGTCTTTAGCCATGGTCTGGCCCACCATAACCAGCGGGACCGAGAAGATTACCGGGAGCAGGCTGAAAGCAAGAAAAGATGGCGCGGATCGCATTCCCGCACCATATCGCGTCCGTCAGGCAACTGCAACAAACTTCGATTAGCCTGGCGTTGGGAAAAGTCAGAGAAGCAGAAAATGCGCCGCGAGGAACGTGGTGCAGCGCCTACGGTTTGCCATCCCCAATTCAAGCGGATAAACTTTCGCTCATCTCAGGTATGTCAGGTATTCCCGTCATCGCAATTCTGCTTGTGAGCGTGCTGTTTGCGCCAGCCGCGCCCGCACAGCGAACGGAAAAGACCATGCCCCACACGCCCGGGGTACATTCACCGTCGATATCCGCCCGCTCACTCCGCCTATTGCCGAAGGCATCGGCCGATTCTCCACCGACAAGAAACTCGCTGGCGATCTGGAAGGCTCGACCAAGGGCGAAATGCTCTCGGGAGGCAATCCCAAGCTTGGTGCGGCAGGGTATGTTGCGATGGAATTGTTCACCGGAACACTGGGCGGCAAACATGGTTCCTTTGCCCTGCAACACACGGCCACCATGGACGACGCCGGTCGGAACATGTCCGTAATCGTCGTCCCGGGTTCGGGAACGCAGAACCTGAAGGGCATAGCAGGGAAATTTTCCATTGAGATAGCCAATGGGCAGCACTCCTATGACTTGGAATACACGCTTCCCTAATCAGCCGTTCGATTCGTTTTCTCCAAGCTACGCATGGCTGTTGGCTGCAAGCCCGCTTCGGTAGCCGCCGGAGAAATGATCCAGGTATGATCGCCGGGGTTTTCCGCGCAGGGAGGCGCCTGATATTGCTCACCGCCGGTGCCAAACACAACAGGCAGAGGATGGCTCCCCTGCCTGTTGGCTCTAACCTAAGCTTGCCTTACAGAGGCTGAACATCAGCCGCTTGCCAGCCCTTCGGTCCCTTCACAACGTTGAACTGCACGGCTTGTCCTTCTTGCAGACTCTTGAATCCGTTTGAATTGATTGCAGAGTAATGCACGAAGACATCTTCGCCATTCTGGCGCGAGATAAAGCCGAAGCCCTTCGCGTCATTGAACCACTTAACTGTACCTTGTTCCATGGAAAGCATATTCCTATTAAATTGAATTACGCTGAAGGGAATCGGAGCGACGGCTAGCAGAAACTTACGCGTTTGGCAAATTCTACAACTGACCCGGTTCTATTCGAACGCAGCTTCAGTGTAACGTCATTTCCGCCGAACGCAACAAAAAAATAAAATCTTCCTTTCGGCCTAACTCTATGCTCCCCCGCTGCTTACCTGAAACCCCAGTTGCAGCATTGCCGATCTCAAAGACCGAAGCCTTAGGATATTCTGGCGAAATACATGACTTTTGAAGACGATTCTCTCGCATGGCTGTCGGAAATTCTTCCCCAGATGGCTGAGGGTTTTGCGCCTATGCCGACTCAAAAAGCCTCGCTCCAGAATCCGGACGCGGTTCTTCATGTACTTCGGCAGGCCGCCACCCGGCTCCACGAAAACTACCCCTATTTCCATCCTTTGTATGCTGGGCAGATGCTGAAGCCGCCGCATCCGATCGCCCGGGCCGCCTACGCGCTTACCACCTGGATCAATCCCAACAATCACGCGTTGGACGGCGGCCGCGCCAGCTCCAAAATGGAGGTTGAGGCAGTCCGCGAGATCGCCGCGATGTTCGGATGGGATACCCACCTTGGGCACCTCACCAGCGGCGGAACGTTTGCCAATCTGGAAGCGCTCTGGATCGCCGGCCAGCTTGCTCCCGGCAAGGTCATCGTCGCCTCCGAGCAGGCGCATTACACGCATCAGCGCATCAGTGCCGTGCTGCAGCTGCGGTTCGAATCCATGGCCAGTGATGCGCTTGGCAGAATGTCTCTCGCCGCCCTTGAGACCAGACTCAAGCAGGGAGATGTCGGCACCGTAGTCGTTACCCTCGGCACCACCGCGCTTGGTGCCGTCGATCCGCTGCCGGAAATTCTCGCTCTGCGCAAGCGCTATGGCTTCCGCATCCATGTCGATGCAGCCTACGGGGGCTACTTTGTGCTGGCCGAGAATCTCGGGGCACAAGCTGCAGCGGCCTGCGCCGCGCTTCCCCACGTTGACTCGATCGTCATTGACCCCCACAAGCACGGGCTTCAGCCTTATGGCTGCGGATGCATTTTGTTTCAGGATCCCGCAGTTGGCCGCTTCTACAAGCACGATTCTCCCTATACCTACTTCACATCAGACGAACTGCACCTGGGCGAGATTTCCCTGGAGTGCTCCCGCGCCGGTGCATCCGCGGTCGCGCTATGGGCTACCCAGCGGCTGCTTCCGCTCACTCGGGCCGGGGAGTTTGCTGGAATGCTGCAGGACTGCCGCCGTGCCGCGATTCAGCTTTATGCACGAATCAAGGATTCGGCTCTCTTTTTTGCCGCGGTCGAGCCTCAGCTCGATATTGTCGCCTGGGCGGTCGGCGGAGAGACGGTGGAGAAGAGTTCCGCCCAGGCTCGCGCGATCTTTGACGCCGCGGCGCGGAGAAATCTGCATCTCGCTCTTGTGCAATTGCCGCGCAAGCTCTTCCCGCCCAATGCGTGGCCGGATTCCAGTTCGACCGGCTCTGCTTCCTCATCGGTCACGTGTCTTCGCTCGGTGCTGATGAAGCCGGAGCATCTCGTCTGGATTGACGAAATCTGGGACCGCTTGAATTCTGCGGCGAGCGAAGGCGC
>DASSZI010000136.1:0-25315 GCA_035713565.1 Acidobacteriaceae bacterium
AGCGCAAAACAACATGCGTAGAACAACTGCGGACTATGGGACAGGCGCGGAGCCACAAGCAGCGTCTTCCACGCTGGTGCGCGGAATTGGTCTGACCACGGCCGTCAATCTGAATGTGCTGAACATGATCGGCGTGGGGCCGTTCATTACGCTGCCATTGATGGTGGCGGCTTTGGGCCGGCTCGCGATTCTAGGCTGGATTCTGGGTGCCGCACTTGCGCTGTGCGATGGCATGATCTGGGCGGAGCTTGGTACCCGCTTTCCAGATTCCGGCGGAAGCTACCTTTATCTCAATCGCCTGTATGGTTCGGCAAAATGGGGGCGTTTGCTGTCGTTCCTGTATATTTGGCAGCTTACCTTTAGCGCTCCGCTTTCCACTGCTTCCGGGGCTGTGGGTCTGTCGCAATACGCGGCCTACCTGTTTCCTGTGTTAAACGCGTCATGGTTGGGCGGGGAGTTTCACCTGCGCGGAGTGCACATCCCGGTGATGACGACCTGGGGATCGCTCGTCGCCATGCTTGCGTGTGCCCTCGCCACCTTTCTCATCTACAGCGGTATCCGAACCGTCAGCCGAATCTCCAGGGTGCTATCCATCGGCGTTCTTGTGGCCGTCTTGTGGGTCATAGTTTCCGGGTTAAGTCATCTGGGAAGTGCCCTGCCACAATTTCATGCGCACGTCCATCCTGCAGGTAGCTTCAGCGCGGGACTTTTAATCGCAATCTATAACTACGGAGGCTATTACAACATCTGCTTCCTGGGCGGGGAAGTCAGAGATCCCAGGCGCATCATTCCGCGCGCCATTTTTTGGTCGATTCTGATTGTCGCTGCTCTTTATGTTTTTATGAATGTCAGCGTGCTGAATGTAATCCCGGTGAAGGAATTTGCTCAATCCTCCGCGATTTTTACGCGGACATCTGTGATCGCAGTGATGATGCAGCGGCTCTACGGAGCGTGGGCCGGCAAAGCGATGGCTGTTCTGATTGTCTGGACGGCATTTGCCTCCGTTTTCGCTGTGCTGCTGGGGTATTCCCGCGTGCCGTATGCAGCGGCGCTGGACCAGAATTATTTCTCCAGCTTTGCAAAGATTCATCCAACCAAGCGCTTTCCCACGGTTTCCTTGATTGTCCTGGGAGGTATTTCTGTCATCTTCTGCATGTTCCGTTTGCAGGAACTTATCTCCGCGCTCATCATCACCCGGATCGTATTTCAATTTTTATTGCAGGGAATCGGCCTGATCGCGTTTCGAAAACACCCAGGAGGAGAGCCCAATCCATTTCGTATGCCCTGGTATCCCGTTCCAGCTCTGCTGGCCATCGCGGGATTTTTATTCGTCCTGTCCCATCGCTCGAATGGCTATGCGGAGATTGAATTTGCCGGGCTGCTGTTGTTGAGCGGACTGGCGATTTATCTGGTTCGTTCCGGTGTCCAACATGATTGGCCATTCCGGTAATCGGAAAGGACTCCGATCAGATTGCATGGGTCCTGGATTCCGTCGCCATCGTGCCTGGTGTAGGCGCCGCTATCATTTCGATGAGCTTGCGAAGCTCTTCAAGGACCTCCGCGGGGAGAGTAGACTTCACTGGGAAGCGCAGGATGCCTTGCGGAGTAAATTGCGCACCCCGCTTCGTGTTACGCGCCACCAGCTGCATTAGTTTTTCGGGTTCGATACTGGCGGTCTCAGTAAAACGTACGCTGACCATTTGTCCCTTTCGGTCCATCTGCGCCACGCCAACTTGCTCGCACAGCAGCCGCAGCCTGCCTGCCGTTATCAGAAGCTGCACCGGTTCTGGCACGGGTCCGTAGCGATCGACGATCTCTGCCAGGATGTCTTCAATCATCGTTTCGTTTTCGGCGCTGGCAATTTGTTTGTACATGCGCAGGCGCTGATTTTCTTCCTCGATATAGCTGGCGTCGATGCGCAGGGAAATTCCGAGATTGAGCTGGACGGACGGACGCTCTACCTGATCTTCGCCCTTCAGTTCCCGGACGGCCTGCTCGAGCATCGTTGTGTAGAGTTCGAAGCCGACAGCCTCAATGTGGCCGCTCTGTTCGCCGCCGAGCATGTTGCCCGCGCCTCGCAGCTCCAAGTCCAGTGCGGCGATTTTGAATCCCGCTCCGAGATCAGAAAACTCCTTCAATGCCGCCAGCCGCCGCCTCGCAATATCCGTCAATTCCTTGTCTGGCGGGATCATCAGATAGGCATACGCTCGCCGGTTGGACCGGCCGACACGTCCGCGAAGCTGGTACAGCTCCGATAATCCATGGCGGTCTGCTCGATTGATAAGAATAGTGTTCGCCAGTGGAATATCGAGGCCGTTTTCAATGATGGTCGTCGCGACGAGCACGTCATACTCGTGATGCATGAAGGCAAGCATGACGCGTTCGAGTTCCGCTTCGCCCATCTGGCCATGCCCGACAGCAATGCGTGCCTGCGGGACAAGTTCCTGCAAGCGGGATGCGATCTCGTAGATGTTCTCCACGCGATTATGCACGAAATACACCTGACCGCCCCGCTCCAGTTCCACCTCGATTGCGGAGCGGATCACCTTTTCGTCATATTTGGCCACGACGGTCTGGATTGCCATGCGGTCTTTCGGCGGTGTTTCAATGACACTCATGTCGCGCAGGCCCATAAGAGACATGTGCAGCGTTCGCGGAATTGGCGTGGCTGACATTGCAAGGACATCGATCTCCCGGCGCATCTGCTTCAGCCGTTCCTTATGGCGCACTCCAAAGCGCTGTTCTTCGTCCACAATAAGCAGCCCAAGATCCTGAAACTTGAGATCCTTCGACAAGACGCGGTGTGTACCGATCAGAATGTCTACTTTCCCCTGCTCAACTTTTTCAAGAATGAGCTTCTGCTCCTTGGGTGCGCGAAATCGCGAGATCATTTCAATGTGTACGGGGAAGGCGGCGAACCTCCGTTTGAACGTTTCATAGTGCTGGAAACAAAGCACCGTGGTTGGCGTCAGTACCGCAACCTGCTTACTGTCCTGCACCGCCTTGAATGCGGCCCGCATGGCCACTTCGGTTTTGCCGTAACCCACGTCGCCGACGAGCAGCCGATCCATCGGCATCGTAGATTCCATGTCTCGCTTGATGTCCGCAATCGAGGAAATCTGGTCATCCGTTTCGTTGAAGTCGAACGCGTCTTCAAACTCCCGCTGAAACTGATTGTCGGGTGAGAATGGGTTTCCCTGCGCCGCTTTACGAACCGCGTAGAGCTTCAACAGTTCGTCCGCCATGTCGGCCATGGCCTTCTTGACCCGGGCTTTAGTGCGTGACCATTGCGTCGTTCCCAGCCGGTGCAGCATTGGCGCCGGTCCGGTATCCGTCGAGCGGTATTTCTGAATCAGGTCAAGCCTCGTGAGCGGAACGTACAGTCGCGCGCCTTCGGCAAACTCTAGAATCATGAACTCGACGCGCATCTCGTCCTGCGCAATTTCTTTCAGGCCAAGGTAACGTGCTACGCCGTGATCCACATGCACCACGTAATCGCCAACCGCCAGATCGCGGAAGTCCGAAATGAAAGCCGCAGTGCGCGATTTGCGCTGCACCGGTCGCGCAGTGACGTCGGCCTCATCGGACAGATCATTTGCGCCCAGAATTACAAGCCGCGCCTCTTCGAGATATACGCCGTTCGCGATTTCCGTTCGTACGATGACCGGCGCACGTGTATCCCCGCGCAAATAGCTGGTCTCGTCATACATGGTCTCGCTGCCGGGATGCGCGCTGCGGCTGCCGATTCGATACGAAATGCCGTACTCCTGCAGAATGCTTGCCAGCCGCTCGACTTCACCCTGATTGGCGGCTGCCAACAGGGTGCGAGTCTCCTGGCGCGCGTGCAGACGCAGGTGCTCGATCAGGGCCGGAATCGATCCATGCATGCGCATCGTCGGACGTGTAGGAATCTCAATTTCGCCCAGTGACGTGTTATCGCCCTCGAGAACATCCACTGCGCCGAGTTGATCTAGATCCAGTCCCGGCGAGTTCCACAACCGGCTCTGCCATTCCGCCGGGGTCAGGTAAAGATTGGCAGGAGTGAAAAGGGTGTCGATGCCGCTCCGTTCATGCCGCTGCGTCACCTTATTCCACCAGCGGTCGAGCTGATTCTGCACCATGCCCGGTTCCTCTACGAAAATCCGGCTCTTCGGCGCAATATCGAAGACAGTTTGCAGGGAGCCGGTCGCTGCCGCGGCATAAAATTCCCACCCCGGAAAAACGTGAGTGCCTTCGGCTCCAATTGCTTCCTGCAGCGCTTCGTCTTCACCTTCCAGCCGCCGACCGCTCAGGCGGGTATGCACGCGCGCCAGCATGGCCTCCGTCATGGGAGTTTCTGTCAGGGGCAGCAGCACTGCTTCATCCACGGGTGAAGAAGAGCGCTGCGTTTCGGCGTCGAACCTCCGCATGGATTCGATTTCATCCCCAAGGAACTCCACCCGTAGCGGGCCATCGAGTTCTGGCGGATAAATATCGAAAATGCCACCGCGCAATGCATACTGGCCCCGCATTTCGACCATGTCCACGCCCTGGTAGCCAACGCTGGCAAGGTGGGCCACCAGAGTTTCCGGATCCGTTTCCTCGCCGCGCCGAAGGCTGCAGGTCAGGTTCGCATAGTGGCTGGCCGAAAACACTCGATAGCAGGCGGACTCGATAGGCAGAATGATGATTTTCGCCGCGCCGCGCGCAATCTTCCAAAGTGTGACGGCTCGCTGCTCCTGAATGTCCGGATGCGGAGAAAGATTTTCGAATGGAAGCACGTCATGCGCAGGCAGACGTACGACGGCGTTCCGGTCCATCTCTCCCGTAAGATCACAGGCGGCTTGCACTGCGAGGTGCAAAGCTTCCGCAGCCCG
The DNA here is from genome assembly GCA_035713565.1 of Acidobacteriaceae bacterium. Taxonomy (GTDB): domain Bacteria; phylum Acidobacteriota; class Terriglobia; order Terriglobales; family Acidobacteriaceae; genus JAKAAZ01. The sequence continues at coordinate 4,857 of DASSZI010000136.1, forward strand.
GTTGTCGGAGACGACGACAAAAACCGGGGTTTTTGCCGTGCGGGCAAGCAGCGGCAGGTAGATCGCGCGCGCCGTCGCAGTCAATCCGGAAATACGTCGTCGTCCTGCCCCGCTCGCGAGCGGCTGGCGAATCCGGTCCATTGACGGAGATTTACCCAGCTCCGCGAACAAATCCCGGACGAAAGGAAGAATCATGGGCAGGACCTAGTTGATCTCCAGAATGTTTTTCTCTTGCGAGGCTTGCTCCTGTGCTCGCTCGGCGATTTGACGGGCGAGCTGGTAGAAGGGTCGCGCTCGCTCCGAGAGTTCTCCGGCAAGAGCGATGGGAAGGCCACGATCTCCCCCGTAGCGAATTTCAGGGTCGAGCGCAACGGACCCGAGAAAGCCAATCTCGTATTCGCGTGCGGTCCGCTCCACGCCGCCCTTGGAGAACACATCGATTTCTTCGTGACAATGGGGGCAGGTGAAAAAGCTCATGTTTTCTATCACGCCCAGCACGTCCACATTCACCTGACGGAACATTTCAATGGCTTTTCGAGCATCCTGAAGCGAGACATCCGATGGAGTGGAAACGAGAATCGCGCCGGTCAGCGCGACCGTCTGGACCAGCGAAATCACCACATCGCCGGTGCCTGGCGGCAAATCGACGACCAGGTAATCAAGTTCTCCCCACGCGACCTGCTGCACGAACTGCCGGATAATCTGATGCAGCATCGGTCCGCGCATCACCATCGGCTTATCGCCCGGCGAGATTGAACCTACGGAGATCAACTTGACCCCATGGGCTTCCAGAGGTTCGATGAGATTGCCCTCCAGCACCCGCGGCTGGGTCCGGTTTCCCATCATCAGGGGCACATTTGGCCCGTAGACGTCGGCATCCACCAAACCCACGCGGTTGCCCATACGAGCCAGCGCAATCGCCAGGTTCACGGCCACAGTAGTTTTACCCACGCCACCTTTACCGGAGCCGACCGCGATCACGTATCGAATTCCGGGCAGCGGCTGCGGCCCGGGGGGCTGATTTCCGAACATATTTCCCATTCTTCTGTGCTCCTGCCTGCAATCTTTTGAGAGAGTCCTCAGCGGTAGGCCGATGCCGGTGACAGTGCGGCCCTCGCGGCATCGTTCTGGCGTCTGCGCTCATGCTCCTGTTCGCGCTGCTTGCGTCTACGGCCTGCATCTTCATGCCGCCGCAACTCTTCCGGGGTCACGGCGACCAGCGGCGGCACAGGCAGACGGCGGCCGTTTTCATCCACCGCTACAAATGTTAGATACGCGGAGGAGACATGGCGACGGGTTCCGGCCATGGCGTTTTCCACCCACGCCTTGACGCCGACATCCATTGAGGTCTGAAAAGCCCTGTTGACGGAGGCCTTTAGGATGACAAGGTCCCCCACATGCACGGGCGCAATAAAGTCGATATGCTCCATGGAAGCTGTGACGACGTGAGCCCGTGCATGGCGATAGGCGGCCATCGCTCCCACTAGATCGATGAAGTGCATCAGCCGTCCGCCCAGCAGATTGCCAAGGGTATTTGTGTCGTTCGGCAGCACAAGCTCGGTCATCTCAGACTGTGAATCGGAAACGGATCTGGGCTGGAATGCATGGCTCATCTTGTTCCCTCGAATGGTGTTCCTGTCCGATCCTGGAATACTGCGTACCTGTTTCTGGCACTGCCTTGATAGGAATCTTTATTTTACGCTGCGAAAGTCGAACCACCGAAGTGAGACGCGAGCGCTTGAGAAGCGAGGCTTGCCGCCGTAAGGTGGAAGGTAGACGAATGGATCCGGGCGAGGTTCCAAAGATCATGAAGACGACAGGAAGATACAGATGGACAAAGCAGCGGCGTTTACCGAAATTCTCACCCAAAATCCGCAGGACGCCTTTGCCCGTTATGGGCTGGCCATGGAGTATCTTCAGCGCGAACAGATTCAGCTTGCATTGGATCAATTTGACGAGCTGCAAAAGAGACATCCTGACTACACCCCCGGTTACCAAATGGCGGCCCAGACATTGCTGAGCGCAGGGCGATCCGACGAAGCCATCCACCGGCTTCTGGCGGGTATCGACTGTGCCCGGCGCACAGGAAACCAGCACGCGATGGCGGAGATGCAGGGAATGTTGGATGAAGCGCAGGCAGAGCAGTGAAGCGTCTCACGAGACCGTTGCAAAGGACAGTGTCGCTGGAGCGAACATGAAAATTCCTCTTTTCCCGCTCGACGTGGTTTTGTTTCCCGGTGCCCCGTTGCCGCTGCATATCTTTGAAGAGCGTTACAAGGAGATGATTGCCGAGTGCCTCGCCCGCAACGAACAGTTCGGCGTGGTCCAGGCGCATCGGGATGGGCTGGCGACGATCGGGTGCACGGCTTCGATTGTCCGGATCATGCACCGCTATCCCGACGGACGAATGGATATTTTCTGTCGCGGGGAGCATCGCTTCGAAATCGAGTCGCTCTACGAGCAGCGTAGTTTTCTGCAGGCCGAAGTGGATCTGCTGCAGGAAGGGGATGCGCAGTCGGCAAGGCCTGACCGGGAGGAATGTGTCGCCCTGCACATGGAGATGATGGAACTTGCAGGCAGCGATTTTGCGGAGTGTCCGCAGGTGGATTTGAATAAGCCGGTCGCATTCCTGCTTGCCTCGGCCGTTCCGGCGGATCGCGAGTTCCAGCAGGAAATTCTGCGTCTTTCATCTGACAGGGAGCGCACCGAACGGTTGATGGAGTTTTACCATCTGCTCCTTCCCAAGTTGCGGCGCGGCTGTCTTACTGGCAAAGCTGCCGGGCAGAATGGTCACATCATGTAGCACTCCGCTAACCATTTCCTGTCGCGCGCATCGAACTTACAAGTTTCCGAAGAATGGCGGGTCTTCCGATCAGCGCGATTTGGCCACCTTCACTAGACAGGCCCAGGAGGAGTACGGATGCCGTTATCGAAACAGCTTCCTCGCACGCTAGGTGAGCTCCGCAAAAGCAGCCTTTATGCTGAAGAGCGGCTGGCCGGACGGAACGTCAAGGACGAGATGCGCGAAAGCCTGGTGGAGCGGCTGCGCTCGAAGGAGACATTGTTCCCCGGCATCGTGGGGTATGGAGACACCGTTGTCCCTCAACTGGTCAACGCCATTCTGTCCCGTCACAACTTTATCCTGCTTGGGCTGCGCGGGCAGGCCAAAAGCCGCATCCTGCGCTCCCTTACCTCTTTGCTCGATGAGGAAAGTCCGTACATAGAAGGTTGTGAAATTCGCGACAACCCGTATGCGCCGCTTTGCCGGCCATGCAGGCAGCGTATTCACGAGCATGGCGACGAAACGGCGATTGCGTGGATGTCGCGAGAAGAACGATATGTCGAAAAGCTGGCTACCCCGGACGTGACCGTAGCCGACCTGATTGGTGATCTCGACCCGATCAAAGCGGCACGCAGCGGCGAGCAGTTGTCGAGTGAAATGAATATCCATTACGGTCTGCTGCCACGCGCCAATCGTGGGATCTTCGCGATCAATGAGCTACCGGATCTCGCGGGCAAAATTCAGGTTGCCCTGTTTAACATCATGCAGGAAGGCGATGTGCAGATTAAAGGCTACCCGGTGCGGCTTGCGCTTGACGTTGCCCTGATCTTCACCGCCAATCCGGAGGACTACACCGCGCGCGGCAAAATCGTGACCCCGCTGAAGGACCGCATCGGCTCGGAGATACGCACGCATTACCCCTTGTCCGTGGTGGAAGGAATCGCGATCACAGCACAGGAGGCATGGACGGAGCGCGGGCTGATGAAGACGGAAATCCCCGGCTATATCCGTTCCATCGTGGAGCAGATCGCCTTCTCCGCGCGCGAGGATAAAAAAGTGGACCGGCGCAGCGGCGTCAGTCAGCGGCTTCCCATCACCACCCTGGAACTGGTCGTCTCCAATGCCGAGCGCCGTGCGTTGCAGCACGGAGAAGCCCTCGCTGTGCCCCGTGCCGGAGATCTGTACAGCGCGCTGCCCGGAATTACCGGCAAAATCGAGCTGGAGTATGAAGGCGAGATGCGCGGACCCGACACCGTGGTGCGTGAACTGGTGCGCAGCGCCATCGCGCACGTTTTCGACCAGTACTTCGCCGACGTAAACACCGCCCAGATTGAACAGTGGTTCAACCTGGGCGGCGCAATCAAGGTGGAGGACAATGCTTCCGCAGCCGGTATGCTCGCAGAGCTGCGGCAAATCCAGGGCCTTCTGGACAAATTAAAGCCCCTGGGAATCGGTCCTAAGGACTCGCCGGAACGAATCGTATCCGCAGCCGAATTCCTGCTGGAAGGCATGGTCGCACACCGCCGGATCAGTCGAAGCGAGGAACGCGGATTTGCCGCTATGGAAAAGATGGGGCGGCGTGGGGAACGTGGAGAGCGGCCATCCATGGAGCGTGAGCCGGAGCCAGACGATTTTCCGCGGCGTTCGCGCAAGGTCTACAACTAGGCTGATGGACGTCAATTGACCGTCAGGTAACCGCATGGTCCAAAGGGTGAGCCCATGAAGCGAATTCGCTACACCAAATACAGCGGCGACCTGGCCGGCGAGATGGACCTGGAATCGCTTCTTGACGCGCTTTCGGATTACCTGCTCGATTCCGGATTTCGTTCGCCTTTAAGCCGCTTTCAGGAATTGGAAGGCGAGCAGACCCTGGACAATCTGCGGGAAGCTCTGCGGCAGGCTCTCGAAGAGGGCGACTTTCTGGACGACGCGGTGCGGGAACGAATGCGCCAGATGGCTTCCGGCGGGGAGATGGACAAACTGCTCGAGCAGCTCATGGAGCGCCTGGAGCAGGAAAACTATATCTCGGTGGAACGGCCAAACAATCCGTCCGGAATCTCCAGGATCGGAGGCCAGATCGGTCAGGCACAAACCACCGCCAGATTCCAGGTGACAGATAAAGGTCTGGATTTTCTTGGCTACAGGACTTTGCGAGACCTGCTGGGTTCCTTGGGCAAGTCCTCCTTTGGCCGTCATGACACCCGCGCCATGGATACTGGAGTGGAAACGAGCGGAGGATCCCGACGCTATGAGTTTGGCGACACAATGAACCTGGATGCGACAGCCACGCTCAGCTCGGCGATTGCACGAGAGGGACTGTCGCTCCCGCTGAACTTTGAATACGCGGATCTCCACGTGCATGAGAGCGAGTACCAAAGCTCCTGCGCCACCGTGGTCATGCTGGACTGTTCCCACTCCATGATCCTTTATGGCGAGGACCGCTTCACGCCCGCGAAGCGCGTGGCCATGGCCTTATCCCATCTGGTACGCACGCAATATCCCGGCGATACGTTGTCGCTAGTCCTGTTTCATGACTCCGCAGAGGAGCTTCCGCTCTCGCAATTGGCGCGGGCGCAGGTCGGCCCCTATTACACGAACACGCGAGCAGGTCTGCAGTTGGCCCAGCGCATCCTCTCCCGGCAACGTAAGGACATGAAACAGATCGTAATGATCACCGATGGCAAGCCGTCGGCGCTGACCTTGCCGGACGGTCGTATCTATAAAAACGCGTTCGGCCTGGATCCGCTGGTCGTGGGGGAGACCTTGCAGGAGGTGGCCCGCTGTCGCAGGTCGGCCATCATGATCAATACATTCATGCTTGCTTCCGATCCGGGTCTGGTCCAGTTTGTGCAGCGGGTGTCCGCCATGTGCCAGGGAAAAGCCTACTTCACGACTCCCGACCGACTGGGGGAGTATCTCCTGATGGACTTTCTCTCTCGCAAGATGAAGACCGTCCACTGACGAGAGATTTGCGTACCCTTCAGGGTTCAGCAACTCCTTTTTGATTTCATCGACAGCGAAATTTTTTTACGAACTCGAGCGTGATATTTTTCGTTGGGCAACATCTAAAGGAGTAATTACGCCAGAAGGAGCGAGTGATGATTCGCCCGAGGCATGTGCATCATAGTAGATTCGCTTGGATATTGGTAATTCCAGCACTCCTCACTGGAATCTCCTTCGCAGCAACGACTCACAAAGCCCATGGCCAGTCCTCCCCCCCGGCCACTCCAAAGATGGGTACCACATGCATTTTCACCGTCGGCCCCAGAGCTGGTGCCACCCAGGACTATGCGCCGACTCAGTTGCCGGTCAATACTCCGTGCAATGATGGCGCGGGGAGTACTGGCGTCATTTTGCCCATGGCCTCCCCCCAGGAGTCGGGGACGATTTGTAAATTCACCTCTGGGCCGAGAGCAGGCGATACGCAGGACTATTCCCCGCTGCATGCTCCGTTGAACACGGCCTGTACCGATGGTTCGGGCAGTACCGGGGTGATTGTCGCCTCTGCGCCCAAGGCAGCCCAGCCACCCGTGCCTGAAACCGCAGTAAATTCGCAGACCGGAACGGTTTGTAGTTTTAACACCGGACCGAAGGCAGGTACGACGCAGGATTATGCGCCCATGGACGCGCCCCTCAACATGCCTTGCACCGACGGGCAGGGAAGCAGTGGCGTGATCGTTGCAAGTAAGGCGAAGGCGAACACCGGCTCGGTCTGCAAGTTTACTGCTGGACCGAAAGCCGGTACCACCCACGATTACGCTCCCTTGCAGGCACCGCTGAACTCACCGTGCGAAGATGGCGCCGGGAGCAGTGGAGTGATCACGGCGGCTGCTCTGGCTCCTAAAACCGGCTCCGTCTGCAAGTTCACGGCCGGCCCGAAGTCCGGAACCACCCATGACTACGCGCCTTTGAACGAACCGATCGGCACATCCTGCGATGACGGGGCAGGAAGCAGCGGGACTATTGTTGCGGCTGTGAAAGTGGGCACCATCTGCAAGTTCGACTCGGGCCCGAAAGCGGGAACGACGCATGATTACTCGCCATTGCATGCGCCTGTCGATACCGCGTGCTTTGACGGCGCAGGAAGCAGCGGAAAAATAATCGCCGCTCCCAAGCTAGGGTCGATCTGCAGCTTCACGGCAGGACCGAAAGCCGGAAGCACGCACGATTATGCTCCTGTCCATGCCCCGCTGAACACGCCGTGTGACGATGGGGCGGGCAGCAGTGGCAGGATCGTTGCCAGTGCTCCATCCACTCCCCCTGTGGTGATCACGCCGGCTTCGGCCACCAAAGATCCTTCTGCGCGAGGAGCTTCGAGCGCCTCGCCGTCTCCCGCTGCTCCTCCTGCTTCCGCGGGAGGCGCTTCGGGCGGACCACCACCACAGCCGAACTCACCGCCACCGCCGCCTCTCGCAGCGGAGGGAGCATCTCCGGCGGCGCAGACCGGCCAGTCAGCGGAATCCGCAGAGAAAACCGCGTCTGCTGGCCCGGCCACTCCCCAGGGCAGTGTTGGCTCGGTATGTAAACTCACTTCCGGGCCAATGGCCGGAACCACATACGACTTCGCTCCGATGCAGGCTGCTGTCGGGGCACCCTGCAACTACGGATCGGAGAACACCGGCGTCATCATTGCGGGTTCTGCCAAGAAGGTCAACCGCCCTGTGCGGCCCCCTAAGCCGAACAGCGGAGGCACGGTTTGTAGCTTCACTTCCGGTCCGCTGGCCTATACCACCCAGGACTTCGCTCCCAAGCGGGCTCCTTTGGGTTCACCTTGCACCGATGGCAATGGGAGCAAGGGCGTGATTGTCGAGCACTAACGCACAGGACCTCCATGGATTTGCGAGGTGTCCCCGTGAGGTTCCCGGTTTGACGGGAACCTCACGGTTTTCAGGCGGAAGGAGGATCCTTCAGCAGCGCGCTCAGGGAGCCGGCGAGTTCCACAACTTTTTGCAGTTTGATCACCGCGCTGGCGGGAAGAGCGGGCTCCGCAAGCGCCAGCTGGGCCTGAAGCAGGAGTCCGGTAATAGCGGTATTCATCTCGCTTTCCAGTAATCGCGCTGCCGCCCTCATCGCGAGAGACACTTCCTTTTCCCGGCGGTGCAGCGCGGCGCGTACTTCCCGCAGGACGCGGTTACATCCGGAAATGCCGAAATTTACCTGTAAAGGAACCGCCACCCCCCCCTGTTGCCAGAGCACCTCGGTTCCAGCAGGATCGGATTCGATCAGGACCTCGTCTACCACCAGGGCGGCATACTCCCGCCGCCGCAGAGAAGCCAGCGCGGATCGCCGACTGGTCGCCAGTTCCACGTTCAGATCCAGTTGCCTGCCGATCGCCGTTGCACACTCGTCCGCTCCGGGGGTGGGGGTGACAAGGAGCACAGTACGGGTCATCGGTATCTCCTGAACTTCCGCAGCAGCGCGTGAGCATGTTCATGTATGGCGTTAGATTTCGGCCTCTTCTTCAATACCGTACTCCTTCAGCTTGCGATACAGCGTGGTTTTGCCGATGCCGAGCAGGCGCGCAGCGGTCAGCTTATCGCCGCGCAATTGGCGCAGCGTGTTCAGAATTGCCTGCTTCTCCATTTCAGCGATGGTGCGAAACCCTGTGTCGCCGCTGGTTTCCGATTCGCCAGCGCCGATCTCGGCGATTTTCTGCGACTGCAGGCGGTATTCCTGCAATTGCGTAGGCATATCGCCCAGGTGGAGGAGCGGCCCGGAGGAGAGCGCGCAGGCCCGCTCCATCGTATGTTCCAGCTCCCGCACATTGCCCGGCCAGTCATACTCGCTGAGCACTCGCAGAACGTTGTCGCTCAAGGTATACAGAACTCCAGTTTCCCGGCGGCGGCGCTCCAGGAAATGCGCCGCGAGCAGCGGCACGTCGGAACGCCGTTCCCGCAGGGCGGGTACTCTGACGTTCACCACGTTCAGACGGAAATACAAGTCCTTGCGAAAGCGGCCCTGTTCCACCAGTGCGCCGAGGTCTCGATGGGTCGCCGCCAGGATCCGCACATCGATGGGTACCGGCTGGCCCGATCCCGATGGGCGAATCTCTTTCTCCTGGATAGCCCGCAAGAGTCTTGCCTGCAGATCGAGCGGCAGCTCGCTGATTTCGTCCAGAAAGAGCGTGCCCCCCTGCGCGGCCAGGAGCAGACCCTCCTTGGATCGGTTCGCACCGGGAACTGCGCCTTTCGCATAGCCGAAGAGCTCGCCTTCGATCAGCTCCGGCCTCAGGGAACCGCAATCTACGGGAAGAAAGGGCTTAGTGGCGTTCGGCCCGTTGTAGTGGATGGTGCGGGCCACGATCTCCTTGCCCGTGCCGCTCTCCCCGGAGATGAGCACGGGATGGGCCGTGTGTGCGACCTTCGACACAATCCGATAAACGCGCTCCATCTCCGGACTGCGCCCAATCAGCGCTCCGAATCCATCGGTCGTCCGCAGTCTTTCCCGAAGGCGGCGGCTTTCCGTGTCGAAGTGGCGACGTTCGCACGCCCTCTCCAGCACGTCCGACAGTTCATCCATGGTGAACGGTTTGGTCAGGTACTCGCTCGCTCCGGTACGCATCGCCTCAACCGCAGAACAGACTGTAGCGTAGGCGGTCATCACCACGACAACCGTCTCGGGGTGCAGCGTGCGGATTTCCTCCAGCAGCGATAAGCCACCCCCGCCCGGCAGTTTCAGGTCAAGCAGCACAATGTCGGCCAAGTGGGATTTGAGAGCCGCGCGGGCTGCCTGCGTGTTCTCCACGCTGGAGACGGCAAATCCCTGATTGCGCGCAATCGCAGACACGGCGGTGCGGATGGCTGTATCGTCGTCGACCACCAGCACATGCATCATGCTGGTTCGCTCCGTGGGGGGGAGAGAAGAAGTATCGGAGTACATGCGGACCGTTGTTAGCATCTTACGCGGGTTCCTTTCCAAGTAGCAGAGCAATTTTGAGAGGGCGGAGAGTTGGTCTAGGAGGAGGCATCCTCGTCGGCCGAGCAGGAATTTCCTCCTCTGCTCTCCAGGATTCTCGCCGCATGGCTGCGGGGCTGCGTGTTCCTGGACGGTGGCCTGGAAGGCCCGGCGCGTGCGATTCTCCGAGGCGCGCCACTCTGCCGGTCTGGGGAGTCGCGATTCTGGATTTCGTGTAATGGCGATCTTCCGGGACCGTGCGAGCTTCTACGCGTGACTTGCGCGTTGTGCGTACAAACAATACGTGCGGCGGGAAGCTCCACTTCAAAGGACGCGCCGCCGCCGGGGCGCGACCGTACACGCACAGCGCCGCCGGCGCGCAGAGTCAAATCGCGAACGACGGCCAGTCCGAGCCCGTGCTCTGCGCGATCTTGCGGGCAGATTTTTTTCCCTGACACTCCAGGCTCAAAAATCCGTTCAAGGAGTGAGGGAGAGATGCCCGGTCCTGTATCCGAGATCCGGAGCACCACCGTGCGAGAAGCCCGCTCGTCCGCGCCCGAGCGCTCGACGTGCAGTATCGACAGCTCAATCCTGAGCAGACCACCCCGGGGCATGGCCTGAATCGCATTCTGAAAAAGATTTTGGAGGATCCGGTCGAAATCCATCTCGGAAACAGCAACCGAGGCCCTTGCGGTTTCCATCTGCAGAACCACGTGAATCCTTGATCCAGCCATCCGCTGCAGCAATGGCAGGCGGTGCGCGACAGCAGCGGCCACATCCAACGGCGTGCCTCCTTCGGGAACGCCCGTCGAAGACTCCTTACAAGAGTGCGCTGGCACAAGAGCCGCTTGGCGCAGCATGCCTTCCGGCCTGTGGGTTTTCTGGGCCTGCTCAAGCAGGGATCCCACGAGTTTCTTGCCGCGCCGCAATGCAGCCGACAGCTCGCGGGTCCACTCTGGATACCGCACGTCTTCCCGCCCGCAGGTCCGCAGCAGATCGCAGTACATTTGCAGCACCGTCAGCCAGTTGCGTGCATCGTGGGCGAGCAGACTGGCGGCAGAATACGGGAGTTTGGTTCTCGGCTCGGATTCCTCGCTCTCGGCCAGGAGATGGGGGACGGCTTTCATGGCAGTCGGTGCTCCTTCCAGAAACTTTCCAGCGGACATGCATTGCGTTGCCAACTGCTTGATCTATCGGCGGAATTCCCGTTTCGGGCGATCCTTTGCAGAGGATGAGTGCAAAACAGGCTACATTTTCCCTTGCTGTGTACGGCCAGGTGCCGAACTGGAACTATCTTCTAAGTTACTGATTCCAAGAACACAGAGGAGATCGTCGCCAGTACTTCGGGTTACTAAAGGAACGTAATCGGTTTCAAAATGGAACGTCCATGCTTTTGTTCTGTCGCGGCAGCGGTTCGGCTTGGAAAGGAGCGACCGTGACAGATGCGGCCCGAACTCCCAGTTCACCGCGGTTTCAATACAATGAAAGTTTCATGGCCTCTTCTGTCTCCCATCCCTACTTCCGTCCCGGCGGCCGCGGGCTCGATGAGCTCCGTCCGCTTCGCTTCACTCCGGACTTCATTCCTACCGCCGAGGGCTCTGTGCTGATCGAGCTGGGCTACACTCGCGTACTCTGCAATGCGACCGTGGAAAACGGCGTCCCGGGTTGGCTGCGCAACCGGGGTCAGGGCTGGGTCACCGCCGAGTACGGTATGCTCCCTCGCGCTACCCTGACGCGCACCGCGCGCGAGAGCGAACGCGGCAAGGTGGGAGGACGAACCCATGAAATTCAGCGGCTGATTGGCCGGTCCTTACGTGCCGCTGTGGACCTGAAGGCGCTGGGTGAGCGCACCATCATTCTGGACTGCGATGTTCTGCAGGCAGATGGCGGCACCCGGACCGCCGCGATCACCGGGGCCGCTGCGGCGCTGGCGATCGCGCTCGACAGGCTCGTCGCTTCCAAAGTGCTGGCGAGTTCTCCAATGCGCTATTTGATTGCGGCGACTAGCGTGGGCCTGGTGGAGGGCTCTGCGCTGCTGGATCTCGCCTATGAGGAAGACGCACGCGCCGATGTGGATATGAACGTCGTGATGACGGAGGGCGGTGAACTGGTTGAAGTGCAGGCCACAGCGGAGCACAACACGTTTTCCCGCGAACAGCACCTCGCGCTCCTGGATCTCGCGTTAAAGGGAACCAGGGAATTGATTGCTGCTCAGAAGGCGCTCCTGCTTTCCATCGTGTCGCCCGCGACGCAGGCTAAGTGACGGATGAAACCCCCCGAAACTGAACCCGACCTGTTAAAGCTACCCGGAAAAGCCGGTAGAATCATAGTCGAAAGATGAATCGACCAGAGGAGTGCAATGACGATGAAACTTACCCCCGGTAAATTGGCCGGTATGAAGGCCGTCTCTGATGAGCGCGGCGTGATTGCCGCAGCCGCCATGGATCAGCGCGGATCACTGAAAAAGTCGCTGGCGAAGGAGAGAGGTTCCGAAGTAGACGACCACGCGCTGGTGGAGTTCAAGGAACTTGTGACAGATGTCCTGACGCGCCACGCGTCGGCAATTTTGCTTGATCCGGAATTTGGCCTTCCTGCCTGCAAGAAGAGGAACGGCAAAGGACTGCTGCTGGCCTATGAGAAGACGGGCTATGATGCTTCGGAAGCGGGCCGTCTGCCGGATTTGCTCGACCACTGGTCGGTGCGTCGCCTGAAGCAGCAAGGCGCGGATTGCATCAAGGTGCTGCTCTATTACACCCCGTTTGAAAAAAAGGAAATCAATGATGTGAAGCATGCGTTCATTGAGCGGATCGGGGATGAGTGTCGGGCGAACGATATTGCCTATTTTCTGGAGTTTGTCGGCTACGATGCTCAGGGGGGTGACGAAAAGAGCATCGAATATGCGAAAAAGAAGCCGGAGATCACCCGTGGTGCAATGGCCGAGTTTACCAAGGAGCAATATGGCGTCGATGTTCTGAAAGTCGAAGTTCCCATCCAGATGGAGTACGTGGAGGGCACCAAGGCTTGCAAGGGCGCTTCGGCCTACACGCGCGCCCAGGCGCTGGAGCATTTCCGTCAAGCTGCGGATGCCTCCAGCAAGCCTTTTATTTATCTTTCCGCTGGCGTATCGAATCCTGTGTTCATCGAAACTCTCCAGCTTGCTGCCGAGTCCGGAGCGAAATTTAATGGCGTCCTCTGTGGCCGCGCGACTTGGAAGGATGGAATTCCCGTCTATGCCAAGCAGGGCGCCAAGGCGTTTGAGAAATGGCTGGAGGATGAGGGAGTCAGAAACATCAATAATGTGAATGAGGCGCTGAAGGCCGCAACTCCGTGGACGGAACGATTCGCCATGTAGTAGCGGCACTCACAGCCAAAATTCACGGATCAAGACCGTCCTGAGATAAGGGACTGCGCTGCTGCGGTGCCGTATCTCAGGCGGACTGCGTTTCTCGCCTTTTATCCAGTACCGTACGGGTTTCAGCTTATCGGGCATCGGCCCGCCTCCATACAACCGCCCGCGCTTTTCCCTCGTCTCATCAACCCGTACTTTGCCGGACGGGACGCCCTTAAACCGGAGCCAGAACCTGAGCCGGCGAACAAACGGATAACCATCCCTCTCTAGGACCCGGGTGATACGTGCTTTCTAAATTCTGGGATCCGAAGGTCGCACGCGTCCTTTTCACGGCTCTGGTATTCATCCTGGGCATCGCCTTTCTTTACGGTGCCCGGGAAACGATTACGCTTTTCGTCTTCGCCACTCTGTTCGCTTATTTCGTGGAGCCGATGGTGCTGCTGCTGCAGCGTCCGCTGCATGGGAGAATCCCGGCGATTGCAGCAGTGTATCTGCTTCTGGTTGCTCTGTTGATCGGTCTTGGCTTTGTTGCCGGTCCCCGGATCGCGCGTGAAGGTAAGTCACTGGTACAAAGCCTCCCCCTCTTGCTGGACCGAATGGGTTCCGGCCAACTGGTTTCCCAGGTGGGCAACCGGCGTGGCTGGAGCGGTGCGACGCAGGCACAAATTCAGGGATTCCTCGTCTCTCATCGCGATCAGATCCTTGGCTACGCAAAGATGCTCGGGGCGAAGCTGGCTGAACCAGCGCGGCACATCTGGTGGCTGGTTCTCATTCCGATCCTCAGCCTGTTTTTCCTGAAGGACGGTCGCGCGATGGCGAAAGATATCGTAGAGGTCGGACGGAATTCGGAGGAGCGGTGGACCCTCCGCGGCATCGTCGGCGACATTGACGTGATGCTCGGGAGCTATATACGAGCGCAGCTGATTCTCGCGTCGCTCACGTTCCTGGCCTATACCACTGCGTTGAGTCTGATGAAGGTCCCCTACGCGTTTCTGCTGGGGCCGCTGGCGGGCATATTCGAGTTTGTACCGGTCGTAGGCCCGGCGCTCGCGGCGCTGACGGTCTTCGTGATCGCCATCCTGTCGAGCTACTCTCACATACTCGGTCTGTTTATTTTCCTGGCATGCTGGCGCATAGTGCAGGACTATTTCAACGCGCCCCGGATCATGGGCAAGTCCCTGGAGGTGTCTCCCGTGGTGCAGATTTTCGGGGTCCTGGCTGGCGCGGAAATCGCCGGTGTGGTGGGAGCGCTGATCTCCGTGCCTCTGATTGCCACTTTGCGTATTTTCTGGAGAAGGATTAACGTGTCGGGAAATCCCGACATGCCGATTACGCCACCTCCTGCGGTAGGAAAAGAAACGCATTGAATCCCGCTGTGGACCTGGCTTGACGCAAGCAACTAAACGTGAGATAGGAACTGGTATGGACACCGGCGTAAACACAAGGAAATCTTCGTATCCGTCGCATAAGGATGTTGCGCAGCTCGGTGCGCGCGAAGGTCTGGTGCTGTCCGCCATAGTCGAACACTACATCGCCAACGGAGATCCCGTCGCATCCCAGGCCATCGCCCGCCAGCAGAACCGCGAAGGCATGAGCGCCGCGACCGTTCGCAATGTTATGGCCGATTTGTCTGAGTCCGGATATCTGGAGCAGCCGCACACCTCCGCAGGGCGCGTGCCCACGGCACAGGCGTTCCGATTCTACGTCGAGCAGCTTCTTCATCGCATGTCTTCTCCACAGCATGCGCTGCCCCAGCCCACGCAGGAACAAATCGAAGAGACATTTACAGGAGTGGCCAGCGCGACGGATTTTTTTGCGCGCACCTCGCATATCCTCGCCCTGCTGTCCGGGGGCGTCGGACTGGCTTTGACGGCGCCGGGTGATCGCGAACTGCTGGAACATGTACATTTCGTGCGCCTTTCTCCCGCACGCGTGTTGACTGTACTGGTAACGACCGCTGGCTCAGTGCGCGATCGCCTAATGACGCTGGAGCGCGATCTTACGGCTATCGAACTTGAAACCGCAGCAAATTATCTGAACACGAACTTCCACGGCTGGACGCTGGAGCGCATTCGTCAGGAGTTGGGCCGCCGCATGGATCGGGAGCGGAATGAATATGACCGGATTTTGCGCTCGCTGGAGGAGCTCTGGGAAAAGTGCGCGATGGATCGTACGGCGCAGGACAAATCGATTTTCGTGGAGGGCGTGGCCAATCTGATGGTGAGTGAGGCGGACAGCAGACATCTGCGCCAGATCTTCCTCGCCCTGGAAGAGAAGCAGCGCGTAATTGATCTGCTGAATGCCTACGTCAACAGCAACAACACCTCGGTACGAGTCGTCGTCGGACTGGAAGAAACCATGCCGGAAATGCGAGATCTGGTGCTCGTCGCCGCTCCAGCCCGTCGAGGGCAGGACCATCTTGGGACTGTGGGCGTAATCGGAACCACCCGCATGCAATATGCGAGCACTATCTGTACGGTCAATTACATTGCGGATCTTTTCGGGCGCTGGGCTAGGTCTCCGCAGTAGGCAGAAGCGGGATCTGTCGCCATAGGGAGAAGGCCAGCAGGGGAATGCATGCTAGCGCTACCACTTCTTTGCGTCTCCTAGGTACAATGAAAGAGTAGATCCCCGGCCAATTCAGTGGCGAAAAAAGGCTCCTGTGTGCGTGCCGCGTGTCCGGCAGGCAGCGGATTTATTGCGGGTCATCGCGTAATCTGGACCTGGTCGGCGGATTTCTGATCAGACCCAACCTTTTGTTTGGAAGAAAGACATATGCGAGACGATGAACCCATGAAAACGGAAGACGGGAAGAAGCGGCAGGCGACCGTGGAGGAACCGTTGAGCGGATTGGACGGGCGGCAACAGGGAGAGGAACGGGATCCGAGAATCATTGCCTCTGCGGAACAGGAGCAAGACGTGGTGCCCCGCGCGGAAGTGGATCGGCTTCAAAATGAGCGAGACCAGCTTCTCGACCGGCTGGCACGCCTGCAGGCAGATTTTGATAACCATCGCAAGCGGGAGGCGCGTGAGCGGACGGAATATCGCGATTATGCGCTGGTCAGCGCGATCGAACAGTTTCTACCCGTGCTGGACAACTTTCAGCTGGCACTTCGTTCCCAGGGTACTGCCGACCAGCTTCGTTCCGGTGTTGACCTGATCGTCCGGCAGATGGAGGAAATTCTTCGCGCGCTTGGCGTTCAACCCGTGGCTACCTCGGAATCACGCTTCGATCCCCGCCTGCATGAGGCGATTGAAATGGTGGATAGGGACGACCTGCCTGACCAGCAGGTGTTAGAAGAGGTTCGTCGTGGTTATACGCTACGTGACCGGCTGCTTCGTCCAGCGCTCGTACGCGTCGCCAACAATCCCAAACAGAAATCAGCATGAGTCCAACTGCCCGCGTGACAAAAGCCGACTATTACGAAGTTCTCAACGTGGATCGTTCGGCATCCGACCAGGAGCTGAAGAGTGCGTACCGCAAGCTCGCCATGCAATACCACCCGGACAGAAATCCCGACGATCCGGCCGCTGAGGAAAAGTTTAAACAAGCGAGCGAGGCTTATCAGATATTGTCCGATCCGGATAAACGCGCGGCCTATGATCGTTTTGGCCATGCTGGAGTCAGCAATGGCGCAGGCTTTGATGGCAGCGGATTTGCCGGAATGCCAGACCTGGGCGATATCTTCGGCGACATCTTTGGCGAAATGTTCAATGTCGGCGGTACCCGCCGTTCCTCTCGCGCGCAGCGTGGACGCGACCTGCAGTATGAACTGACGCTCACGTTTGAAGAAGCTGTATTCGGAAAGCAGAGTGAAATAAAGATTCGGCGCATGGAGAACTGCTCCACCTGTCAGGGCAGTGGCGCGGAACCAGGCAAGGGACCCTCTGTCTGCCAGCAATGCGGTGGACGCGGTCAGGTTCGCTTTCAGCAGGGATTTTTTTCGGTCGCCCGTACCTGTCCGGTTTGCAGCGGCACCGGTACTATCGTCAAGGATCCCTGCCGCACGTGTCGTGGGGAGGGCCGGCAATCGGCTGAACATACAATCACGGTCACCGTGCCTGCTGGCATTGAGGACCGCATGCGGATCCGCTACCAGGGGGAAGGCGACGCCGGGCGATTCAACGGACCGGCCGGCGATTTATACGTTGTCGTTTCGGTCGAACCGCATCCGTTCTTCGAGCGTGAAGGCAACGACCTGCACTACGCGCTGCCGGTCTCGTTTCCGCAGGCCACGCTTGGCACCGAATTGATGATTCCCACCCTGGAAGGGGAGATCAGGCTCAAGATTCCCGAAGGCACGCAGAGTGGAACCGAATTTCGTCTACGCAATAAAGGTATTCCCTATCTGAACGATCACGGCCGCGGCGACCTGATTGTTCAAGTCATTGCGCAGGTTCCCAAGAAGCTTACAAAGCAGCAGAAGGAACTGATGCGCCAGTTGGCCGAGACATTGACGGTGGAGAACAAGCCCTCAGCGCGCAGCTTTTTTGCCAAGGTGCGAGACATCTTCAACTAACCCGCTTTCGCAGAGCCTTCTCGGATTTGAGATTTGCAAAGCTGGCTGTGCTTGTCCTACTCGCTGAGCCAGATGCCAAGCACACTGGCGAACATGATTGCCGCAGTTTCCGTCCTCAGAATGCGGGGCCCAAGACCCACCGGCTGCCAGCCATGCTCGGTGAACAAATTGATTTCTGCATCTGTCCATCCGCCTTCCGGTCCGACCGCTGCATAAAGTGTCTCGTCGCGCTCAACCCCGGACGATGTTCCGCTGGTCGTAATCTCGTCGCGAAAACTCTGCAACATAGCGGCATCCTCACGCTCGGAAAGCAGAAGACGCGACCGGTTCGGCAATTCACCTAAGGAGGAACAAAGTGTCGGCAGACGCATCGCATCGGAGATTTCCGGCACGTCGCCTCGGCGGGACTGCTGTGCCGATTCGCGCGCAATTTTGCGCCAGCGTTCGATGCGTTTGGCTGCGGCTTGTACCAGATGCTTTTCGCTCCGTTGCGCCGCCAGCGGAATCATCCGGGCCACTCCCAGCTCTGTCAATTTTTCAATGGCCCATTCGAACCGCTCGAATCGCACAATGCCCAGTACCATGGTGAGCGGAAGGGATGCCGCAGCTTGGATCATCTGATCCAGGGAGAACTCCACCCGGCTTTCTGCCACGCTGACAATCGTGCCGCGATACACTCGCTCCGCCGTGACCACATCAAATTGCTGCCCCGGTTGCGCCCGCAGTACACGCGAAAGATGGGCGGCCCGCTCGCCCAGCAGGGATGCCGTAGTCTCTGTCCATTCATCTGCGATCCAGCGTCGACGCGTCATCTCTCTTTGCCTGAGCCTAACGGCCACTGCGCAAAAGAACAACTTGATAGTATCTGTCTGCAAAACAAGAGAGGGAGTGCTAAGCACTCCCTCTCTGTTGTTTTGCAGACAGGTTTGCGTTACTTCTTTTTAGCTGTCTTCTTGACTGCCTTTTTCGTTGCTTTCTTTGCTGCCTTTTTGGTTGCCATATCAACTATTCTCCCTTTCGATGTGTACATCGAGTACTGCGGAATCGCACCGCAGTTACACGAAGGTATAGTTTTCAAAAAAATCATTGTCAAGAAAAAAATGATTTTTCTTCATCACTCTTTGTTGAACCACCGCGCGACGGCACCGCAGAAATAACCCGCTTCACATCTTTTGATCCGCGATTGCGATCACATGCGACCTCAATGACTCCTGCATGGGTGGACGGAAGCAGAATGGCTCAGAGATCCAGAACTATTTCTGCGGAGTTCAATGTGGCGAACGGAGGAAGCAGGCCAGCAGTCAAGGCAGTGCTTCTGCACGTCTGCCAGTTGCGGGGAAGCCGCCGTATACTCTTCGGTGGTCGAAACGCATTTCGGTTCGTGAGGCTTTGCTATGGAAGATGTTGTGATTGTTGCTGCTGTGCGTACTCCGGTAGGAAAGTTCCTGGGCGCGCTGTCGGATTTTTCTGCGCCTCAACTTGGAGCGATGGTGGTGCGTGAAGTTGTTCAGCGTGCAGGGATTGACCCGGCGCTGGTGGACGAATGCATTATGGGGAACGTAGTGTCCGCCGGCCTGGGACAGAATCCCGCGCGTCAGGCGGCAATCTTCGGTGGTCTTCCTCCGGAGGTCAGTGCTCTCACGATCAATAAAGTTTGCGGCTCAGGTTTGAAGGCAGTGGGCCTTGCGGCGCAGGCCATTCAGACCGGCAATGCTGAAGTCGTCGTCGCAGGCGGGATGGAGTCAATGAGCAATGCGCCGTATCTGCTGCCGCAGGGCCGCAAGGGATTTCGTATGGGCAACAGCGTTGCGGTGGACAGTATGATCCGCGATGGGCTCTGGGACATCTACAACAACTACCACATGGGGATGACCGGGGAGAACGTTGCTGAAAAGTATGGCATTACGCGCGAAGAGCAGGACGCCTACGCGCTCGAGTCGCATCGCAGATCCGCCGCGGCACATAAGGCCGGGAACTTCGAATCACAGATTGTTCCGGTCGAGATTCCCGCGAAGAAGAAAGGAGAGGCACCTGCCCTCTTCAGGCACGACGAATCCGTTCGTGAGGATGCAAGCCTGGAGGCTTTACGCGCGCTGAAGCCCGCGTTCAAAAAAGATGGCACGGTCACGGCGGGCAATGCTCCGGGTGTGAATGACGGTGCAGGTGCGCTGCTCGTCATGTCGGCCAAAAAGGCTGCCGCACTCGGTCTGAAGCCGATGGTCCACATACGAGCGCAAGCCACCAGCGGCGTAGAGCCCAAATGGGTAATGATGGCTCCGGTCACCGGCATCCGCAAAGTATTGGAAAGGGCTGGCTGGCAGCGTGACGAGGTGGATCTCTATGAGTTAAATGAGGCTTTCTCGGTGCAGGCCCTCGGCGTCTCACGCGAACTTGGACTCGACATGAAAAAGGTCAATGTGAACGGCGGCGCCGTTGCTATAGGTCATCCCATCGGTGCTAGCGGTGCCAGGGTGTTGATCACGCTGATCTACGAGATGATGCGCCGGGACGCCAGGAAAGGCGTTGCCGCGCTTTGCCTCGGCGGTGGCAACTCGGTGGCGCTGGCAGTGGAGCTGTGAAAAGAGAGTTTGGGAGCGTTCGTCCGCTACGCCCCCGATTTCTCTCTTAAACTTTGATGAAAATTTTTCTGTGATAAAGGACTGCCATCGGCACAAAGCATACCGCGACAAAGCAGATGGAATAGAGGAGAGAGGCGACCGCAAGCGGGTGCCCGGGTGCGAATACCCGCAGGAACAGATATCGCTGCAACGACAACGTGCCGCCCAAAGCATGTACGTGAATTGCGCCCAGATTCGCACTCAGGAACTCAGAGAGCGCATAGGCGGAAATTGCGTTCGATCCGAAAACCAGCCAGATGTAAGTCCATCCGCGCCGCCATTGTTTGATTTCAACG
>DASSZI010000137.1:0-22083 GCA_035713565.1 Acidobacteriaceae bacterium
TGTATAGATCTTCTCGCGAGACGAGTTCGCCCGGTCGCTCTACTAAAATTGCAAGTACCGACAACGGCTTTCCCTGAATGGGGATCAGAATGCCACGTCGCCGCAGCTCGCCCGTTCGAAAGTCCACTTCAAAATCGGCAAATTGCACTTTTCCAGTCACGACATTGCCAGCTTGCCCTCCCGTACATATAACACCAGCTATGCACCTGTCAAGCGAAACCAGTGTAGCAGACGAGCAGCCCACCGGCTCAAGGGCCATTGTGGCAATCCAACCTGCTAGATATCACGTCGGCTACCGACGCCGGCGCAAGCTGCGGTGCCAATTTCAATAGCCTGGGGCCTGATGCCGGCATCACAATCGTTGAAGGTCACGAGGTCGCGGAGACGATCACCGACCAGTTCCCGTCTAGCGCCTGGATAGATGCCTACGGTTACGAAATCGGGGACAAATGCGAATGGATCGCCGGAGGTCAGGGCGCGGTGGCAGACGTGTCCTTTTCGAGTGGCACATACCCAGTGCAGTCGCTTTGAAGCAATGCTTTCAACGGTGACGCAGGCGGCTGCGTGCTGGCGAGCCTAGGCGCACCGACGATCAATTTTGCTGTCGGAACGCAAACCTACGGTGAAGCGCCGTTCGCGGTCAGCGCCACGTCCAATTCAACCGGCGCGATTACCTACTCGGTGGTCAGCGGCCCGGCTACGATCAGCGGCAGCACGGCCACGCTGACTGGTGCCGGGACGGTCACTCTCCAGGCCAGCCAGGCGGCGGCAGGGTATTACACCGCCGGTACCCAGACGGCCACGTTCACGGTCCTGCAAGCGGCCTAGACCATCACCTTCGCTCAGATCGGCACGCAGATGCAGGGAGGAACGGTCACGTTGACGGCGACCGGAGGAGGGTCGGGGAATCCAGTTACCTTCACGTCCTTGACGCCTTCGGTCTGCGCGGTTTCCGGCTCGACGGCCGCACTGAGCGCACCCGGAACATGCACGATTGCGGCCAACGAACTTGGCAACACCAACTACTCTGCGGCTCCGCAAGTTACGCAGAGCTTCACGGTGGCTCCCGTATTTACGCTGACCGTGACGCCCACGTCACAGTCGGAGACGCCTCCGGCAGCCGCTCCAGTCGTGCTCACACTGGCCCCTGTGAATGGGTTCAGCGGGGCGGTTACGCTGAGCTGCTCCGGGCTGCCTGCGGGAGCAAGATGCACCAGTTTGCCGCTTACCTTCGCCCTGAACGGAAAAAATACGATAGTTCTCAACCTCGGAGTCAAGTTTGCCAAGGGCACGCCTCCGGGGACCTACACAGTCACCTTTGTCGGCGTGGACGGCAAATACAACAATGCCGCCACTGCCAGCATTACGGTGCAGTAAAGGCGTCCTATGTGTGAGATCCAGCCGCCGAGGGAACGATTCGGCGGCCGGATCTCACTGCGGAAATTCGTCTTGCCGGGTGTGCGTTTCTCTCCGCCTCACCGCCGGGTGCCGGGTCTCGCCGGGTGCCGGGTGCCCCAGGTCTCGCTTTTGAGACCTGGGATTATCTTCCCACTCACCGCTTATTGCTTCGCACCGGCTCTTCGACTTGCAGGGCGGGTTGCCACGCCTCATGCAGACTTCAGAACCCTGGATGGCAAAACTTGATTGGCCCCAGAAAATTCCGGGCGTATGCCCACGCACGAGACGGATTGAATGTCGGTCATCGACCCGGGCAGACGATTGCCTCAATCCGCCTGAAGCAACGATTCGCTGTCTGGAATGGCTCGTGCGTTCTATCTGCTTCCGGGCTCCGGCGGAACCGGCACGCTGTCCGGCTGGCGGAAGATCGTCAGGTGGGAGAATACCTCGCGCGGAACAAACTCGCGCAACACGTCAAAAGCCGCCAGTCCCCCCAGAGAGGTGCTGAATTCTCTGAGCGCGACGCCTCCGCTGCGGCTGGCTGGCGGGTAATAGAGGAGACTGAGCGCTACGGCCACGCCGCGCCCCAGAAAACCGGAATAATTCGGGATCACTCGGCCGTTATCGGTTCTGGAGAGGAAGACCTGGGCAAGGGCGTATTCTGTGCGCCGTACGTTGCTGCTCTGCTCTCCCAGCCGGTAGTAGCGCGGATCTTCATGAAGCAGCGCGGGGAATGCCGCGTCGGTAAACAGCCGATCGCTATCCTCCCGCAAGATCGCCGCGCCAGCGCGCTGGCCGAATGCATCGGCATCCGTACCATACCTCGGATCGCTGTTCTGGTACTGGCTCCATCCAGAGGAAAGCAGCGCAGGCAACAAATTGATTGGCTCGACCATTTGCCGCGCCGAATAGATGTATTTCTCCCGAACGCCGAGTCGTCTCGCCGTCTCGCCCGGAAAAATTGTGCGGGCATACAGCGGCGCATAAATGAGTGTGGTCTCGGCGGAAGTCGCCTTTTGGAGTGCGTTTCCGATCGCGTTCTGTGGGTCAGAGGCCGTCGATTGCTGCGCCGGCCGAGGAGCATCGGGAAGATCGATTTTCGTAGGCGCTGGCACCGGGGTTTCACACAATAGAAGAGGCGAACTGGCCCAAACACAAATTAAGCAAACTACCCGGAAAAAACGCTGCAAAACAACTCCTGTTATTGCGAGAATCACTACAATTAGGGACGCAGGAAGGTTGGACCACTCGTGCTCTTTCTAACGTTCATGTTCTCACGTGGTTCCCGCGTCAGGCTTGCAGCAGCATCTTGTGTCGACCAGCCGTACACAGATTGGACTCGCCCCAAGTCCGGACAGGGAGCAGAGGGTTGGCAAACGACTCCGTTCTTTTTCAGGCTGAGCGGGCATTTCGTAGAACCCTACACCCGCCGGCAATTTGCCGGTATTGTTTTCCGCATCTAACCCCGTCGTATGGCAAGTTAACTTCAAGGTTTGCTCCACGGTGCATTTGCAGCAGGAGGGATCAGTGAAAAGGGTATTAGCAGTTGCAGGCATTCTTCTGGTGGTTTTGCTCCTCGTTGCTGTCGCGCTTCCCTTCTTTATCAACGCCAACACATTTGTACCCATTCTCGAGCAGCGCCTCTCGGCCACGCTGGGCCGCAAGGTCACGATCGGACATCTCTCCATCAATCTTTTCCAGGGAGGAATGAAGGCAGACAGTCTTACGATTGCGGACGATCCCTCCTTCAGCACGCAACCCTTTCTGCAGGCCAAAGAGCTTGGCGTCGGGGTGGACCTGCCGCTGTTGATGTTCCACAAGCAGCTTGACGTGAAAAAGCTGAACCTCGTCGACCCGCAAATCCAACTGCTGCAAAAGGCCAATGGCAAGTGGAACTATTCCTCCCTTGGAGCCAATGCCCAAGCCACCAGCAACAAGCCGGCCGCCAACCAGAACGGGTCCGCGCCGCCGGTCAGTTCCATCGGCAGCGTTCACATCACCAATGGGCTGGCGAAAGTCCTCGTCGAGGGATCACCGGCACCGCGCGTGTACAGCGGGATCAATCTCACCATAACGAATTTCAGCTTTACGAGTGAGTTTCCGTTCCAGCTTTCCGCAAATCTACCCAGCAACGGCAAGGTCAGCCTTTCGGGTCAGGCTGGTCCCATCAACAGCACTGACAGCTCGTTGACGCCGTTCCACGCCGACCTCACCATGACCCACATCGACCCGGTTGCGGCGGGCTTTCTGGAGCCGCAGGCGGGGCTTTCCGGAATTCTGGATGTGCACGCCAAAATGGCGTCGGACGCTGTAACGATGACCAGCACTGGAAACGCCACGGGCAACCAGATGCGCCTCTCCGCGCAAGGGTCGCCAGCCTCGACGCCCATGAAGCTGAACTACACCACCAGCTACAATCTGGCGTCCAGCATTGGGAATGTCTCGAACACAAGTCTCACTGCGGGGTCGATCGTCGCAGATCTCACCGGAACCTATCATCTGATTCCGGGCCACCCGGAGGTGCAACTCAAACTGAATGGCAACAACCTGTCCATCGATGCTCTGCAAGCGCTTTTACCCGCCTTCGGCGTGCATCTGCCTAATGGCTCCGTTCTGCGCGGCGGTACGCTTACTACCTCGCTCGCAATCGACGGGCCCATCAACAAGCTGGTCATTACGGGTCCGGTGAATATGACCAACACACAACTCGCGGGGTTCGATCTTGGTTCCAAGCTGAAGACCATCTCCTCGCTGAACAGCCTTGTCGGCGGCACCGGAAATGTTACCGCCATCCAGACGCTGCAGGCGGACCTGAATGACACGCCCCAGGTCATTACATTGACGAACATCAACACCGTTGTCCCTGCCCTGGGCCAGGCCACAGGAAACGGAACGATTCAGGCCGGGGGGCAGTTGAACTTCCATCTGCTCGCCAAGCTAAGCGGGAAAAGCGGTCTTGGG
This sequence comes from Acidobacteriaceae bacterium, assembly GCA_035713565.1. GTDB lineage: Bacteria > Acidobacteriota > Terriglobia > Terriglobales > Acidobacteriaceae > JAKAAZ01. The sequence continues at coordinate 4,360 of DASSZI010000137.1, forward strand.
GCGGTTGCCAACGGAGTCATGGCAGTCCTACCCGGGTTGCTTGGCCAGCATGCTCAAACCAACGGAATTCCGCTTACAATCACCGGCACCACGAGTAGTCCTCAGTTCAACGTGGATGCGGGCCTGTTCAAGTCGGGTCAACCTGCCAATTCCCCACAGAAGCCCCAGTCCAATCCGGTCAGCAATGTGCTGAATGGAATCCTCGGAAAGCATTGAACAGTCATGCGGCTGCAGCTTGACCTGCTGGATTGAGCGCATCCAACTCTCAATCCTCGGGTGACGGTTCTCCTTGATGCGATTTGCGCAACCACCGACTGCGCCGGATGGACAGCCTCTCTTCTGGTGGTGCGAACACGAACGCGGCAAAACACAAGGCCAGCACCGAATGATCGAGAGACGCTCCGAAATATTCCCAGAACGGAGCGTGCGGTCCGGGATAATTCGATGCAAACAGCAGCGCCAGCATGTAAATCAATCCGCCCACGCTGGCTGGCCGAACCAGAATACCCAAGGTCAAAGAAAGACCTATCGCGAGCTCCCCGTAGGCAACCAGGAACGCCAGTAGATGCGCGTGCGGTAGAACCAGCCGCTCCAGAACAGGAACCATGAAAGGGTAAGCGCCATCGTGAAGAAAGCGACGAAGCCAGCTCTCTATCCCTCCACCCCAGGTGAATTGACTTCCAAATACCTTGTATTCCGCAAACACAAGAAACAGCGCTCCGATGGCGAGGCGAAGACTAGCCAGAGCTGTCAGACTGCGCGAGACGTTCGTTGGGCCAGCAGGCATTGTGCACCTTTGCGATAGAGAATTCAGCCAAAAACCGCAACACGGGCGATCTCGTACCAGCTTGCGTTCCGCACTGCATCCACCAGATCCGTTGGGCGAAATGCGCTCGGCTGTGCGAACGGGTGGCGGAGAATAGGCAATCGATCATGCATGCATCTTTATAACAAGTGCCGAAAATGGGCGTTCCGCGAAGAACTCTCAAGCACGGTATATCTTCTCCACAAGAGGCATGAGAACGACGATGAAAGTTCCATCGAACCTGCAAATCCGGACAGTGTTTCCCTGCTTATGTATCTTCGGTATCGTGCTGCTCGCGGGTTGCAGTCGTACCTCGAATCCGGAAGCCAATCGCTCACGCGGCAGCAATTCATTCCCGGCTGGCGAGATGCGTGCCGCCACACAACAACCTGCGGCCGCAGAAGCCGCACCAGACTTCGACTATTACCTGCTCACACTTTCCTGGTCTCCGGAGTATTGTCACGGCCACTCGAACAGTCCGGAATGCAATGGCAGCCATCCCGGCTTTGTGGTGCACGGACTGTGGCCCCAGAGAAACAATGGCCAGTGGCCCTCTCATTGCTCCAACGCGCCCGGGCTGCCCAATCCTTCCACGATGCTCGACATCATGCCAGACCCACATCTGGTTGCGCATGAATGGGCCACGCACGGCACCTGTTCAGGCCTGACAGCCCGGCAATATTTCGCGCTGGTGCGCCAAGCCTTTCAGTCCATCAGAATCCCTGCCCCACTGACTGGACCTACACAGTCCAAAACGATGAGCGCGACGGCACTCAAGCAGAGTTTTACCGAAGTGAATTCCGGAATGGCCGCAGATGATATCGCCATAAGTTGCCACAATCGCTATTTGTCGGCCGTCGAATTCTGCCTCAGCAAGGACCTGCACCCCATCGCCTGCCAGGCAGTCCGGGACTGCACCGCTCGATCGATCCGCATACCCGGAAGCGGCCCAATGCGCAATCGGAGACGTTTTTGATTGCGCGACCCGATTCCGACCCGGCTGAAATTCGCAAACGGAACTGACTTCGTGATAGCATCCGCGCACGATGATGTCCTCGTTCCGATCTCTTTTTTCTTCAGGTTTTCGTGCCTCCTACGCAGCTACAATTTGCGGCGCGCTTGCGATGCTGTTCTGCGTGTCGAGCACTCCGCTGCCAGCCCAGCAGCCCGCATCAGGCGGAACAGAGGCGCCGCAAAACCATGCTGTCGGCAGTCTGCTGGCCACCTTGGCAAAGACGCATTCGCCAAGGCAGGCCGCAATCTCGCCAGACGGAAACACTGTTGCGTGGGTGGCCTCCGTGGGAAAGACGGGCAGCCGCATCCATCTTTCTCCATTGGCCGGCATGGCTTCCGAGCAGGTCATCGCCGTCCCGGCGGGCATGCAGAGTCAAAGCGATCAGAAGTGTAGACAATGGGACGCAGCATGGTCGCCGGATTCCAGGCAGATTGCGTTTCTTTCCGACTGTGCCCCCCAGGGCCAGCCACAGATATTTTTGGCCAGTCTCGATTCCACGCGCCAGAAGCCCCGCCAGTTGACGCATTTCAAGGGCTTTGTTCACGGACTGGCCTGGTCGCCAGACGGTAAGCAGCTCGGCTTTCTGTTTGTAGAAAATGCCACGCGGCCCGCCGGCGCTTTGGCCGCCATGAAACCCGCCGTCGGCGTGATCAGCGCGGAAACCATGGCGGAAGTCCAGCGCGTCGCCTTCATCGATATTTCCAGCGGATCTCTTACGCAGGTGACTCCGGCTAATCTGCACGTCTATGAATTTGCCTGGTCGCCGGATTCCAGGTCTTTGGCCTACGTAGCCGCTGCACCTCCCGGCGAAGACAACTGGTGGGTGGCGCAGCTCTACACGCAGGCCGCCGCAAACGGAACTCCGCAATCCATTCTCAAGCCGCAAATGCAGATCGCGGTGCCACGATGGTCGCCGGACGGGACGCAGATCGCCTTTATTGGTGGCTTGATGAGCGACCAGGGCGCAACTGGCGGAGACATCTACCTCGTCCCTTCCACAGGCGGCGCTGCCAAGGACATCACCCCGGGAAGAAAGGCATCTCCGGCGTGGCTGCACTGGACGGATGCGCATCGGCTTGGGTTTACTGAAGGCGTTGACGGCGAGAGCCGTTACAGTGTGCTCGACACGGCGACCGGTGCCGAAGACCGGTCTGCACGCGTTACCTTCCCACAAAGCATCGGTGATGGCCGGTATGAGCTCAGTCTCTCGTTTGCGAAGGATGGAAAAGCCGCGCTGATCAAAACGGACTTCAGCACTCCACCGGAGGTCTGGGCAGGCCCGCTCAATCACTTGGAGCAGATCACTCACCTGAACAGCGCCTTGCACCCGGACTGGGGCAAAAGCGAAAGCGTGACCTGGACAAACGAAGGATTTCGCGTACAGGGATGGCTGCTCTACCCCAGGCACTACGATGCGCAGAAGAAATATCCACTCATCGTCTATGTGCACGGCGGTCCAGCCAGTGAAGTCATGCCGCGCTGGCCCTACGGAGGGTATGGTCCGGTACCGTTTTCCACGCTCGACTATTTTGTGTTGATGCCCAATCCTCGCGGTAGCTATGGGGAAGGTGAAGCCTTCACGCGCGCCAATCGCAAGGACTTCGGGTATGGAGATCTGCGAGACATTCTTGCAGGCGTTGATACCATCTCGAAAAAGCTTCCCATCGACCCGGCGCGTGTCGGACTGACCGGCTGGAGCTACGGCGGATTCATGACCATGTTCGCCGTCACGCAAACCCATCGCTTCCGGGCAGCCGTCGCAGGCGCAGGAATCTCCGACTGGAAAAGCTACTACGGAGAGAACTCTATCGATCAATGGATGGTGCCCTACTTCGGCGCCAGCGTCTATGACGATCCCGCAGTCTATGGGAAAAGTTCTGCAATCAACTTCATCAAAAACGCCAGAACGCCCATGCTGATTGTCGTAGGCGATCGTGACGGCGAATGCCCTGCTCCCCAGTCCTTTGAAATGTGGCATGCCCTGCAGACCATGCATGTGCCAGTCAAGCTGGTGGTGTATCCGAATGAAGGACATGGCTTTTCAAACCCGGCTGACCGGCAGGATGTGCTGGAACGGGCGCTGGCATGGTTCACGCAATACATGCCCGCAGCCCAGCCTTAGAGCGGCCGCGCAACTTCCATCAGGCTTCTTCGACGAACGGAACTGCTCCTGGTTTCGCCCGCTGCGGGCGCTTGGTTGCCGAAGCCGCAGCATACCCATAAACTAGAACCAATCTGACTCGCGTCAAGGCAATGCGTTCTATGACCGCCAGCCCGCGTCAAGCGGCGGCGGGGAGGTTCAATGCGGCGGTTTTTGTTTCTCGTGGTTTTATGTGTTCTCTCGCTTCCTGTCGGCCTTTCCGTGACCGGTTGCGCTCCAAATTACGGCCAAAATTTCTGTAGTGGTTTCCAGAGCGGTCCTCTAACCAGCGCCACCACGACCATCGATCTTGAGCCCCGGACGTACGGCATCTCTCTGAGCTACGGCCAGATCGCACAGGTGCAGACACCGACCGCGTACAACTGTAAGCAGCAGCCCACTGGCCTCTCCACCTTTACCTACGGGACCAGCAACCTGCTGCTGGCCGATATCTCCCCAAGCGGCAGCTTGTGCGGGGGTACATGGAATCGCAACACCGGTAACGGAGTAGCAGATTTCACGAGCTGCGTTCCAACAGACCAGACCGGCATTGCTTACATTACCGCCAGTGGCGGCGGAGCGGTCAGCAATGTCGTCCCCGTCTTCGTCCATCCTCAGGCGACCAGCGTGGTGCTCGGCACGGGCGCGCATGCATGTTCCACCAATCCAGCCAACGGCCAGCCGTCCCCCACTCAGGTCTGCACATCGCTGAACCCGAACCTGCCGGTCGGCTGCACACCCGCCTATTCGCAGTCCAGCTGCGTTTCCCAGAACAGCACAGCACCGCTGGAAGCAACGGTCTACAGCGGAACCCAGGACATCACCTGCGCCTCTGGCCATCTGGTCTACACGCCACAGGATCCGAACGTGGTCACGGTGGACCAGAATGGAATCGCCACCGGGCATCTGCCGGGCTCAACCGTCATTTCCGCCACTGTTGCTCAGGCGACCAGTACCGCAGGATATTTCTTCACCTGTCCGCCTAAGAACATCACGCTGACGGCAGGCGGTACGAATGACACCAGCGTCACCGTCAATCAGAACAACATTCAGCCGCTGTCGGCGGTGGTTACCGACACACTGGACAAGCCAATCACCGGGCTTTCGCTTACCTATTCGTCCACAAACCCCGTCAACATCCCGGTCAGCAACACCGGTGCGGTTACGCCCTCATTCCCGAGCGATGCTGCAATCGTGGCGCAGTGCCTTCCTGCCACTTGCAATCCTTCAGCGCAAAACCAGATTGCCAACCTAAGCACAGGATTGCCGGTCACCAGTAACCCCGTGCAGGTACATACTCCCGGACCAAGCCAGGACATCCTGTACATGTCCAGTCCGGATTCTTACAACTTTGTACCGATCGATTTCCAAAGCGGCAATGTCGGCACGCCGATTCGTCTGCCATACCAGCCCAACTCCATGGTTGCCGATGAAAACGCGCAGTTCCTCTACTTCGGCAGCACGGTCGAGTTGATGATAGTTTCAACCTCCAGCACAACCGGAGCCACGTTGACCACCACGAGCCCGGGCGTTCCTGGAACTGTTCTGGCGGTCTCGCCCGACAATGCCACCGTGCTCATCCACGACCCTTGTCGCCAGCTCTTTTATCTCTACACCCCCGCGATTCCCGCGGTGGGCAAGACTGCGGGAACCCCTGCCACGGAGCTCTCCTTCGCGGCACAGGGCCCGACCATTCCCTGCACCATCGACAACATTCCCCTTGATCCATCGGTTGAGGTAAATCCTCCGTATTCCGCGCAGTTTACGCAGGATAGCCAGACGCTCTACATCGCGGGTGGCAATCTCCTCTACACCTACTCCAGATTCACGGGCTGGCACGTCTGCACAGACAGCGGAAACGATCCAGCCAGCAACTGCCCTGTCAATTCCACCAGCGTCGCAGTTACGGTGCCTGGCGTGGGAGCTTACACGGGCGGCCAGCAGACGCGCGCCTTCGGTTACTGCGCAATGGGCTTCAACAATACACAGCAACACCCCGGAGTTCCGCCAAACACATTACCGACTGGCGTAGACCCCAATAAGGCACTGAACCCAACCAACTACTACCCACCGGCCGAAGCCGGCTTACCGGCAATCGACCGCTTGGCCGCAACCACCAATGGCACGCATATCATCGGAGCAACTGCCGCAAGCGACACGCTGACGGATCTGGACGTTACCATTCCAGCAGGATCGTGTCCGCTCAATGCTCCTTTAACGTTCACCTCCACCCCGAATCAGATCAGTATGGCCACGCCAAACCTCGGCACCATCAACCAGGTGCTCGTGTCGCCAAACTCTCAGATTGGCTTCGTCACGTTCTTCCCTGCGAATAAGACCGGCGGCAACAACACGCTGCCTGCTTATAAAATCCCGACAACGGGAGCGGGTCAGATCGTCAATGTTCCGCTCAAGGGGAATGCGGGTGCTCCGGTCAGCGGCGTCTTCAGTCCTGACACGAACACGTTTTACACCTCCACCACGACAGATAATCTGGTCCATTTCATCGATCCCGTCACTCTGACCGACGTCCAGCAGGTGAATCCTCATCTCACCTGCGACACGACGACCACCGCGCCGGCCAATCCCTTCCTGGCCTGCACGCAAGGGCAACCTGTACCGGCTCTGTTCATGTCCACCAAACCTCGCCCCGTCCAATAGGCGGCTTAAGAAGCTCCACGTCAAAAGGCCCTGCGCTCATCTGCAGGGCCTTTCTTTTACCGTCCAGGCTTCAAGTCGGTGTTATGTCTGAGGAATTTTGCTCGGCCGCTGCGTCAGTTGCTTGGCGGTTCGCGGAAGCGCACGCGCCACAGCATCCAGGATTCCGTTCAAAAAGTGAATGGATTCCGGCGCGCAATAGAGCCTGCCGATTTCAAGGGCCTCATTGATGATCACCGGCAGCGGTGTGGCCGGATAGCCCAGCATTTCCGCGACGGCCGCCCGGAGCAGGTTGCGGTCAACCGCAGCCATACGCTCCAGCCGCCAGTGCTCGCTTGCCTTCACGATCAAATCATCGATCTCTTCGTGCCGGGCCACAGCTACGCGGAACAGATCCTCGCTGAAACCTTGCGTTGCGGGATCGACGTTTTCCCGCGCCTGCCAAAATGTGCGCTGTACTTCCTCAGCATTCTGCCGTCCGACGTCGGACTGGAACAGCATCTGCATGACCATCTCGCGAGATTTTCGGCGTTTTCCCATTCTCTACCTGTCCGCCGCTTTTGCTGCGATCTTGCGTCGAAGATCGACCATCTCGATAGCTGCCAAGGCCGCCTCAAAACCTTTATTGCCCATCTTCAAGCCTGCGCGATCCAGCGCCTGCTCCAGAGTTTCACAGGTCAGAACGCCGAAAGAGTGCGGGATGCCGGTCTCCTGCTGCGACTGGCCGATGCCGCGCGACACTTCGTTGTAGATCGCTTCGTAATGCGCCGTCTCTCCGCGCAACAGCACCCCTAGGGTGACGATGGCATCCACCTTTCCGCTGTCGGCCAGCATGCGCGCGGCTGCGGGAATCTCCCACGCGCCGGGGACGCGGACGATCTGGATTGCGTCGCGCTGCGCGCCACTGCGCAGCAATGCGTCGAGCGCGCCCTGCAGCAGGCGCTCTGTAATGACCGCATTCCAGCGCGCCACTACGATGCCAAACCGCATGTCATGGGCGCTCAGATCGCCTTCAAGTGCGACCGGCTTGCCGTGTGCAGGATTTTCCGACTCCCAAAAACCGAAGACCATTCCGGGGACTGGCTCGGCAACAAACATGCGCGAGCGCCAGTGGGTTTCGACGATCGGCGCAACGGCGATCGCGGGAGCGGCAGCGCCTTCCGCCCAGCGCTGGGCAACCTCGTGCAGGCTGTCGAGGCCCGTGGCTTCAATCAAAATTTCCGGCGTCTTCTCCCCGCTGACTGGCCATCCGCCGGAAACGAACTCCAGGTTTGCCACCGGTGCCAGAAACGGTGCGCCGCGGCCCTTATCGTCCCGCCAGCCTTTTCCTGCCTCAAAGCCAAGAGCGTTAAAAAAGCTGCTGAGCTTTTCAAAATCGGCGGGCGTGGCAGCCGGCCGCACCAGCGTGATGCCCTTGATCATGTGTCTACTTATCCCTTCCTTCGATGGTACAACGCTGCCACGAAACTCTCCTGAGTTTGCAATCTGATTGCGCAGGGCTCGTGCAAGTTGATAGACTCTGCAGTTTTGGAAGAATCATTTTCGATCCGTCGAAGGATAAGGTTCTGGTCATGCACTTCGAATATATTCAACTGGAAGTCCGCGAAGGTATCGCCTTTGTGACGCTGAACCGGCCCAAGGTTCTGAATGCTTTGAACGCCGCCACATTGCAGGAGCTACGGAGCGCCGTCGAACTCATTCGCGAGGACGTTGGCATTCGGGCCGTCGTTTTAAGCGGCGCGGGAGAAAAAGCTTTTGCCGCAGGCGCGGACATTCAGGAACTCGCGCAGGTCAATGCTGTGGAAGGCCGCGAGCTTGCTTTGCGCGGGCAGGCTGTTTTTCGCGCCCTCGAAACCTGCGGGAAACCGGTCATCGCCTGCATCAACGGTTTTGCCTTGGGCGGCGGATGCGAACTGGCGCTTGCATGTCACTTGCGAATTGCAAGTGAAAACGCGAAATTCGGCCAGCCGGAGGTAAAACTCGGCCTGATTCCCGGATACGGCGGCACACAGCGTCTGGCAAGGCTGGTCGGTAAAGGAATCGCACTGCAGATGATTTTGACGGGCGAGATGATTTCTGCCGCAGATGCTCTACGCGTGGGCCTGGTCAATGAAGTGGTTCCGTCCGATCAGCTTCTGGCGCGCGGCGAGACGCTTGCGCGAGTAATCGCGAGCATGGCGCCCCTGGCGGTACGGTATTGCCTGGAAGCGGTGGACGGCGGCTACGATCTGCCACTCGATCAGGCACTCACGCTGGAAGCGGACTTTTTCGGCCACTGTTGCGGCACGGCGGATAAAACGGAAGGCACTGCGGCATTTCTCGCCAAGCGTCCCGCTGTTTGGCAGGGACGGTAGAGGCAATCCTTTTGTTCGAGCGCTGATATTCTTAGAGACAAATGCACCGTTTCCGCCTCTGCTCTTCTGTTCGCGTAGTCTTTGCTCTTGCATTTCTTCTGCTCCTGGCTGGGTGCAGGCATGGCGGAAACTCTTTCGACATACCTGCAAATTCCTCCTCCTGGAAGGAGGCGAAAGATTCGGCCCGGGAAGAGTTGCGCACTCTTCCTGCTCCCTCAAAAAAACTCTACATCGCCATCCACCGCGAACCGCAGTGGCAGAATCCTTTCCTCAGCGTGGGCCGCAACATGATTCAGCTGCGCATTTATCTGCCGGATGAAAATGCCAGTGCCGTGGATCGAGGAGGGATAACCCGCATTACGGCCGCACGGCGGCAGGTGATGAACGTTCGACTTGCCGATCTCCCCCGGGCACTCGCCTCGCTGCCCGACGGTGCGTGGCCCTATGGACGAATTGTCGCAGTGGGAGAAGGTCTGGCAAATGCCGGTGACACTGTACAAGTCCGCAATAACTTTGCGGTCACCGTGAATACGGTGGAAGCGCTTGGTCTTGTCGCCGAAGAATGGGACGAGCCGGGACTGGAGCATTGATTTGAGCTCTCGTGCTGAAAATCCGCAGCTTTTCGGAACTCGTAATGTGCAAGAGGAGCGCGCATGAGTTCGCCCCACTTTCCTATCCTCGCGGAGAAAAGACAGAAGCACCCCCATGAATCCTTTTCTGCACAGGCGGAATTGCATGCCGAACTGCAGAAGACATTTCGAGGGGAAATCAAATTTGACCCGGGCTCCAGGGCGCTCTATGCCACGGATGCATCGAATTATCGGCAGCTCCCGATTGCCGTGTTGATGCCACGCGATGCTGAGGACGTGGAAGCCGCCGTCGCGGCCTGCCGAAAATTCGGCGCGCCAATCCTGTCGCGCGGCGGCGGAACAAGTCTCTCCGGCCAGTGCTGTAATGTCGCCGTGGTACTCGACTTCTCCAGATGGGTCGACAAAGTGCTGCATCTGGATCCAGAGCGCAAGCAGGCGACGGTACAACCGGGCATTGTTCTCGATCGTGTGCGCGGAGCAGCCGAGTTGCACCACCTGACCTTTGCACCGGATCCCGCGACGCACAGCCGCTGCACTCTTGGCGGTATGATCGGCAACAACTCCTGCGGCGTGCATGCACTGATGGGCGGCAAGACAGTCGACAATATCGACTCCATGCGCGTGCTTCTCTACGACGGCACAGTGCTCGAAGTTGGAGCGACCGCCGAAGACGAGTTGCAGGCCATCATCGCTGCCGGCGGAAGACGCGGGCAAATCTACGCCGGTCTGCGGACTCTTCGAGACCAGTATTCCGCATTGATCCGCAAGCGCTTTCCCGACATTCCACGCCGTGTCTCGGGGTACAACCTGGATCAATTGCTGCCGGAAAACGGGTTCCATGTAGCCCGCGCACTGGTCGGCACAGAAGGCACTTGCGTTACGGTGCTCGACGCGAAGTTGCGCCTGGTCCATAGCCCGCCCTGCCGCATTCTGGTCGGCCTGGCATTTCCTAATCCTTTCGTTGCCGCCGACCACGTTCCCGCCGTACTCGAGCACAAGCCGATCGGGCTGGAAGGCTTCGATGGCATGCTTGTCGATTTTATGTATCAGAAGCGGCTCGCGGTTGAAGACATTTCCCTGCTCCCTGGAGGGCGTGGGTATCTGCTCGTGGAGTTCGGCGGAGAGAGCGTAGAGGAAGCCATTCAGCAGGCGGAGGCATTGATGGAAGCCTGCAAGCATTTCTCTCCCGTACCGCACGCTCGGCTCTACACGCCACAGGAGGCGGCTCGAGTGTGGCATGTGCGCGAATCCGCACTGGGAGCGACCGTGTTTGTCCCCGGCGACCCGCATCGCTGGGAGGGATGGGAAGACTCCGCCGTGCCAGTCCATCGGCTCGGCAGCTATCTGCGCGACCTTTTCGCAGCCATGCAGCCTTATGGCTATAGCACCCCGATGTATGGGCATTTTGGCCAGGGCTGCGTGCACATGCGGTTCAACTTTGACTTTGAAAGCGACGCCGGTATTCAGAAATACCGCAGCTTTATCGATGAGGCTGCGGAGATTGTGCTGGCGCACGGCGGCTCGCTGTCTGGCGAACACGGAGATGGTCAATCGCGCGGAGCACTGTTGCCGAAAATGTTCGGGTCGGAACTAATGCAGGCCTTTTGCGAATTCAAGTCTCTATGGGACCCTACGAATCACATGAATCCGGGAAAGATGATCGATCCTGTGGCTGTGTATCAGCCGCAGGACAATTTACGTCTAGGCGCGGGCTATAAGGCAAAGGCTGTCCAGACGCACTTTCATTTTCCAGACGACGGCGGATCGCTTTCCAATGCGACCTTGCGTTGCGTTGGCGTGGGCGCCTGCCGCAAGGAAGACGCGGGAACCATGTGCCCAAGCTTTATGGCGACGCGGGACGAGCAGCACTCCACGCGGGGCCGCACCCACCTGCTATGGGAAATGCTGCAGGGATCTTTGCAGGAAGAAGGTTGGCAGAGCGAAGCCGTGAAGGATGCTCTGGAACTATGCCTCTCCTGCAAAGCCTGCAAACATGAGTGTCCGGTGAACGTGGACGTGGCGACCTATAAGGCCGAGTTTCTATCGCACTACTATGAAACACGTCGTCGACCGGTGCATGCGTATGCGTTTGGCATGATGGACCGCTGGGCGCATTTCGCTTCCGCTGTTCCGGCGATTGCCAATCTTCCGGGAAGCATGCCAGGCCTGCGTGACTTACTGAAGTCGCTTCTCGACATTGCGCCGCAGCGATCGATTCCACGCTTTGCGGCAAGCAGCTTTCAGCGCAGCATCCGCTCGGAAGCTTCTGCACCCGCTACGAACCAGCCTTCTGTCCTACTTTGGCCCGATACATGGAACAATTATTTCCATCCGAAGACGGCGCATTCCGCGCGGCAGGTCCTGATCAGCGCAGGGTTTCAGGTTGAAGTTCCGCGCGGGCATGTTTGCTGTGGCCGTCCCCTTTATGACTTTGGGATGCTGGATCGCGCCAAGCGCTATCTGCTGCGGGTGCTGGACGCGCTCGCACCTCAATTGATTGCCGGTACGCCTATCGTGGTGCTGGAGCCAAGCTGTGCGACGGTGTTTCGTGACGAGGCGCGAAGTCTGCTCAGCGGGGACGTCCGCGTGGAGAAGCTGGCGGCACAAACCTTTCTGCTGAGCGAGTTTCTAGCGCATAAAGCGCCGGATTATGTTCCCTCAAGGCAGGAAGGAAGACACATTCTGCTCCACGGCCATTGCCATCAGAAACCAAGAATGTCCGAAGAGCTTCAGCTTCTGCAAGCCACATCGGCCAGCGTGGAAGCGCTCGATTCAGGCTGCTGCGGTATGGCCGGCCCTTTCGGCTTTGAGAAGGAAAAATATGGCATTTCGACCACCCTCGCCAATCGTGTTCTGATGCCCGCAGTCCGAAATGCCGCAAAGGAAACAGTGATTGTCACAGATGGATTCAGCTGCCGCGAACAGATTGCACAGATGTCCGACCGGCGCGCAGTCCACCTGGCTGAAGTGCTTGCCGGGCCGCTCTAATACCCTTCGTGGACCTGGTTGTGCAATGGTTCCCCCGCCAGATAACGGCGCACCTGAGCGGCCGCAAAGGTGTAAGCCCGAACAAAAAACCCTTCCACTGAGCCGGCGACGTGCGGGGTTAAAAAGCAATTCGGTGCGTACCACAGCGGATGTCCTTCAGGAAGAGGCTCCGGGTCTGTAACATCGAGCACAGCGTGAAGACGCCGCGCCTGCAACTCAGCCACCAGGGCATCTGTTTTCACTACCGGCCCGCGGGCAGCATTCACCAGCAACGCTCCATCTTTCATGCTGCTTAGCATTTCTGCGTTGAACATTCCTCGTGTGGAATCGGTAAGAGGTACCAGCAACACGACAATGTCGGCAGCCGGGAGCAGCTTTTTGAGATCGGCGATTGAGTGGATGCCCGGCTTGGCGGTACGCGCCACTCGGAGAATGTCCACGCGGAAGGGCTGCAGCATACGCTCCAACTCGCTGCCTATACCACCATGGCCAACGATCAGCACCTTTTTGGCAATCAGTTCATCACCCAGCACGCGATACGGAGGCGCCTGATCCCGGTTTGTCTCCTCCTCGACAGGAAGCTTTCCGTTCCGCATCTGTCCATCCCAGAACTGCTCGCGCTGCCGGTCGCGCAGCTCGGGAAATCTTTTCAGCCAAGCGAGTATCGCAGCTACAATCCACTCCGCTACAGGAATGTTGTGTATTCCCTGCCCGTCGCACAGCAGAATTCCTTTGGGCAACCATGGCGTAATCCAGTCCACGCCCGCCAGCAGACTTTGAATTACACGGACCCCTCGCAAATGGGGGAACATCGGCCTTGCAAGGCGTCCATGTAATGGCGGAATCCAGAATTCCACGTCCACGTCGCCGTTAAGATGCGTGGAAAGCGGAACAAATTCTACAGAGTCTTTGGGGAAATCCTGGAGCAGAGCCGGGGAGATATTTTCGGGAAGGCCGACGCGCAGCATGGCCCGATGATATCGAGCCACGCACGCTGGAGCAAATCCTGCAGCTATTGGTTCGCGGGACTGAGATGCAGAACGTGTTTGGCAATGTCCGGCCAGAATTCGCGGAATACATTAAATCCACCGTCGCGTATTGCCACTTGAATCAGCCAGCGCTGGCCAGTTTTCGTCCATGTGCGATAGCGCTGCGGGTAGTACAAGTCGCCCAACCCGGCGGCTGCGCCTTTGCCCACGATTTCTGAGTAGTTGAACGTATTTCTTCCAGCATCGTTGGGGGTGATCAAAACGCGCGTGTAAGCATACAGCATGCGTATATACCAGTGGCCGGTGCCGAGCGAATAGTAGCGGGAATCCTGACGTGTCAGCGTCGGCACAATCGTGTCCGTCATGTAGTTGCCAACACCTTTGTCGACGAAGCCGTGCCAGTAGTAGCGTCCATACCCGACCATGCCGTTGCCGAATTCGGGATAGCTTTTAGTAACATAAGGAATCTCAGAATCGACTGCATTGAAGATGAAAGCGGAATAGTCGAATGTGTTTTGAGTTCCGATTATAAATTTCTCTCTGAACGTGGGCGGTGGGGGTTTTGCTCCGACGCTGACGGCGCGGTAGTTTGGGATCCAGCCCATGATGCGCTTAGGCTGCTGGCCATAATCGAGTGGCGGAGGAACGCCCTTCTGCAGTTCGTCATGTCCATTGGGGCTGTATTGGACACGACCGCCCTTTCCGCCGGGAACCTGCGGCGGCTTTGCCGAAGGATTGGCAGGAGCGGGCAAGGCTGGTCCTGAGGTGGTTTGTTTGCTGTCGGAACTATTGGCGTCCTGTCCGGACGCAGAAGATGATGAGGAAGTTGTCTGAGATGCTGGACCTGGCGATGCTCCAGACGAGTCGGACGTTGCGCCGTCAGCCGCTTGCGGGCCCGCAGCCTGCGCATAGATTTGCCGCGACCTCAAAAGAGAGAACGCACAGAATAAAAGCAGTAAAGGGAGCAAACGTTTTCGACTGAAATCCAATGGACCGCCTAGAGAGAGAGTGGAAGAGCTATCTTTCTGTTTAGACACAATCCGGGCAAGCCGGATTCTAATTCTCGCGTACCCGACGATCGTTCAGTCTGGAAGTTGTTGCCTTTGGTACCTTCTCAGTCTACTTTCATCCGAGCTTTTTGACCAACCAGCACAGGCCTGCGCCGCGCGTCGGGATACGAGAAAGGCGGGATAATAGAAACTGTACAGCAGGGGCGCTTTCCAGGCCTGCTGGAGCGCTCCTGTAAGTTGTGTGCACTCTGAAATTGGAGCACAGGAAAAACCTATGAACAGAAAATACGGAATCGCGGCGGCCTGCCTGGCGCTTTGCAGTGCCTTCTGCAATACCGGGTTGGCGCAGAAGACCGGTTTTGACAATTCTTCACAACTCGACGCGGGCTTCCACGACATGTACAACCTGCATTTCGACCACGCACACGCCGTTTTTGAAAAGTACATGGCCGAGCACCCAAAAGACCCGATGGGACCCGTTTCCAATGCAGCAGCCTATCTATTTTCAGAGTTTCACCGCACCGGCGTCCTGGATGTGCAACTGTTCACCAATGACCAGAATTATTTGAAGCATAAAGAGACCCCCGATCCGGAGATCAAGAAAAAACTGGACGGTGACCTGACCAGAGCTCAGCAATTGGCCGATTTGATTCTGGCGAACAATCCAAAGGATGGGCGGGCGCTGTTCGCTGAAACGCTTTCTTACGGCTTACATGCAGACTATGCCTCTCTGTTAGAACGAAGGGACATTCAGGGGTTTGAGTTCACCAAACAGGGCAGCTTTTATGCCCATCGGCTACTACAGGTGGATCCCAAGGCATACGACGCATATTTGGCAGTCGGGATGGAGAATTACATCCTCGGGCTGAAGCCTGCGCCGGTCCGTTGGCTGCTGCATATGGCCGGCGGCGAAACGGATAAAGTTCAGGGGGAAAGAGATCTTGAATTGACTGCGTCGCACGGGCATTATTTGAGGCCTCTCGCCAAGTTACTGCTGGCGGTAGCCGCCATTCGCGACAACGATAAGGCGAAGGCGCGTGGCTTGCTGTCATCCTTGGCCAGCGAGTTCCCGAACAATCCCCTCTATGCCCAGCAACTGGCTAAAATCAGCTAGGCTCTTTGGGGAGTCGCCTGCGCAAAGCACTGGAACTTTGAGCCAAGACCTATCAGAAGGAATCGTGCCAAATTCGTATTCAAGTTTCCGTCGCTTTAGAGAAGCCACTCCGGCGCTTTTTAAGCATCCCGAAGTAACTTTTCCTAAATTGCGGTGCGAGAACCGCGCTGTACCGGATGAGGCACTGCTTGAGACCACGCACCATTTGGCCCGTTTATGTACGCGCGCCGCTTAAAGATAAACGATGCGGGATACCCCAGTCACAAACCAGCTACTGAGCATATGGAGACAGCGATCCTCCCAACTCGACTATTCTAAAAATAGAACTTTGCACCGAGTTGCACAGCACGCCCTGGTTGGGGATCGCCACTGGGGTTGACAGGTTGGACCACTGAGTTGATGGAGCCAAATATTGGAGAGCCAGCACCGAAGTTTCCATTCGGACCTGCAAAGTTCGCGTGATTGAATGCGTTATAAGCCTCCAGGCGAACTTCAAAATACCGTGGGCTGGTTGGTCCGCCGACAGGCAGGTTTTTGTAAACTTCAAAATTCGAGTAGTTAAATCCAGGTCCATGGAAAAAGTTTCGCTTCACATTTCCGAAGGTGCCAATAGGCTCCTGAGAGAAGTGTGCTGGATTGAACCAGTAGTGCCCTGCATGACGCGGGTTCTTTGTCCGGATGTGGAAGGTGGACGTGTTCGGAACATCCGGACATGAGACGAAACTGAACTGGTCGCAGTAGAGTGAATTGTAAACGCCGCCATCGAAGATAGTGACGGGAAAGCCGGTTTGAAGGGCGGTAACACCTGTAAAGTGCCAGCCCCCTAACATATAGCGAATCACGCTGCTCTGATTCAAGTTGTGTAGAAGTGGTATTTCATAATTGTAGAGGCCGACGAGGCGATGACGGGCATCGTAATCGGAGTCTCCATAGCCAAGATACTGAAATCCAGGAAATGAGTTTGTGCCGAGGCCGTTGGCCACGGAGCTTTCTAAACTGGATGAGTTGTCCAATGCATGGCTATACGTGTAGGCAACGGTAAAATACAAGCCATGGGTAGTTTCCTTGGCCAGCGAAACCTGGAGAGAGTTATAGCTGGATATTCCATTGGTATGCATATTTCCTATGGATAAATAATATGGTAAGCCATTGGGAAATACCCCGGGAACCCGTGACCCGGGAACTACGCGAGGCTGCAGCTTATTGCCCGGAAAGTAGAGCGACTGCGCACCGGCCAACTGCACACAGGTGAAAGTATTTCCTCCCAGCGTGATCGGCGCGCCTGTTCCTGTTCCGCTCAGGCAGGCTGCGTGCCCTGCCGGAGTTATCTTGTCGCCCTCATAGGCGCGCATCAACTTCCTGCCGAGCGAACCGACATAGCCCACCGTCAACACCATGCTGCTGGACAACGCGCGTTGAACGTTCACGTTGAAATTGTAAGTATAGGGAACGTCGAAATTGGCCGACGTGTTATCCATATCGAGCGGATACAAAGGAGTGAAATTGACGTTTTGCCCTGGGTGGGGAACGGCATAGGGAAATGGATTTGCTGCGTAAGATGCACCCGGCGTGTTTGCAATATCATGATAAGGATTTGCAAAACTTGGGCTGCCTCCTAAAGCAGCGGCTCCCTGACTTGTCAGGGAAAACGGAGGATCGCTCGAATTCTCCTGAGTGCCTTCTGCCTGCCCACGATTCCAGTACACGCCGAAACCTCCACGGAGAACGAGCAGGTGCTCACCCGATATGCCGGTCAATCCGCCCATCCGTTGATTCGGAGACCAGGCAAAACCGCCCCGAGGAGCGAAATGGTTCCAGCGAGTCGTTGGCCCTCCATTTTTGTTGCAACCAGGATCACCCGGATAAAGCAGTCCGGGCGGCGCACCTGGAAACACTTTGGATTGTGCATTCCCAGGCGTCCAGCAGGTGACCCCTACGCCGCCATACTGCAGGTTTTCCAGAGGAGTCTCTACATCGTAGCCAGTACCGTAATTGAGCGTCAAGGAGTCCGTTATCTTCCAATTGTCCTGGGCAAATCCGTAATACTCCCAGGCTCTGACA
>DASSZI010000138.1:0-30001 GCA_035713565.1 Acidobacteriaceae bacterium
CGGCGAGATTCTCAGGCTGGCGGGACGCGCATCTTGTCGCTTCTAAGCGCGCCACGCGAGACAAAACGAACGCGACTACGCATGGAGTCTCTTTGTTGACTTGGATTTCGGACGCGGGTTCGACTCCCGCCGCCTCCACCAATCTGCAGCTCTTGCACCTGCTTCCGCGCACCGCCTCTGTGCTGTGATCCGTCCAGCCCGGCCCGGGTTGGACGTAACGGCCTGATTCAAGCTCCTGACCACAACTGGAACTCCGCCGTTGTTCCCGCAGCGGTCCACCCAGCCTGCATCCCCGCTGAAACTTAGCGCTGGGTCGACGAAACGCCCCTCGCCGTAGTGGAATGGGATGTACGACTCAGGATGCCCACGCCGTCCCTACGGAGGTCGCATTGTCCGCCCGTCCCTTTCGCCTGCTCCTTGTCCGTCGCGCTGCCGCGCTCGTGCTCCTGGCAATCCCTTTCCTGTCCAGCGCGCAAAGCTACGTGCCGCCACAGCCGCACACCAATCGCCCACTGCCGGAGATCAGGCGCTTTCCCGGCGATGGAACCGGCGCGTTCGAGACCGGAAAGTACCGCAATCTGTTTGCGGAACAGGGTCACGCTCCCGCCGAGGTGCGGGCGAAGATTGAGAAGGCATTTCAGCAACTTTTTCATGGTGATCCGCAGAGCGAGCGAGTCTATTTCGAAGCTGGATCCAACGCGAATGGTCCTCTGGCGTACATCACAGACTGGGCCAACAATGACGCGCGTACAGAGGGTATGAGCTACGGCATGATGATTGCCGTCCAAATGGATAAGAAGCCCGAGTTCGATGCGCTCTGGAACTGGTCTAACACGTACATGCTGATCACGGACCCGACGAACCCCAACGTGGGGTATTTCGCCTGGTCCATGAATACGGACGGAACGCCGCGTTCGACCGGCCCCGCGCCCGATGGGGAAGAATACTACGCAATGGCGCTGCTGTTCGCCGCACGCCGGTGGGGCAACGGACAAGGAATTTACAACTACCAGGCCCAGGCGGAACGCATTCTGCGCGGCATGCGTCATCATCCCGTGCTCACAGACCCGGGACCGTTTCGCATCCATCCGGGCGACCCTCCCTTCGTCTACGAACCCGGCAAGTTCACAAGTCCAAACCGAACGGAGCGATTGCAGGCGCGGACCGATCTTGCAATCGAACTCAAAGGTGAAGGCAAGACGCCGCCGCCGATCCAGCAACCGCACGGAAATCCATCCCGCACCGAAACGGCTGGCCCCATGGTCAGCGAGCAATACGACATGGTCCGCTTTGTTCCCAATGTGGGTGGCGGCTTTACCGACGCCTCCTACCATTTGCCCGCGTTTTATGAACTGTTTGCCCGCTGGGGTCCGCAGGAAGATCGCGCCTACTGGCGGAAAGCTGCCGATGTGAGCCGGGAACTCTTCTATCGTGTGGTCGGACCCAACACCGGCTTGTCCCCGGACCGCAGCAACTTCGACATGACGCCTTTGATTGACCGCAACGGTCAGGCCACGCCTTTCAGTTACGACTCCTGGCGCACCGTCAGCAATTGGTCCGTCGACTATAGTTGGTGGCGCAAAGACCCGCGCGAAACCGAGCTCAGCGACCGTATTCAGCGGTTCCTCATTTCGCAGGGCATCAGCACTTTTGCCGATCAGTATACGTTGCAAGGCAAGTCGCTCTCGTCGCGCCATTCTCCCGGCATGGTCGCTACGACTGCTGTGGGTGGCCTGGCTGCTACGCCCGGCGTAAATCAGAAGGCCTTTGTCGAAGAGCTCTGGCGGACGCCGATCCCGGTCGGAGAGCAGAGATACTTCGATGGCATGCTCTACCTGATGAGCCTGCTCCACTGCAGCGGCGAATTTCGTATCCTCCGCGTCCATTGATCAGTGCGCCGGACTGGCGATAGAAAAACGGAAAAAGAATCCATGCTCATCCTTCGGCACGCATTTCGGTCACGAGGCATACTTCGAAACTTCTTTCTTCCGGTGCTGGTGCTTTTTGCTTTTGGAAGCAGCGCCTTCGCACTCGGCAACACGAACTATGTGGAAAGCACTCCCTCGCCCGGCAGCTTTCCTATCGTGCAACACAGCACCGCGAGCTCTCTTTATGTCGACGCGGGCGACTTCTGGGGCGTAATCCGTGCTGCGGGAGATCTGCAGTCCGACATCCGTCGCGTGACTGGACGGGAACCACTCCTGACGCACAGCGACAAGTTCCCTGCGGAAGTGATCCTGATCGCAACCCTCGGGAAGAGTCCCGTCCTCGACCGCCTGATCCAGGAGCAGAAAATTGACGTTGCCCCGATTCGTGGGAAATGGGAAGCGACGTTGATCCAGGTTGTTCCTCATCCTTTTCCCGGGGTGCGCAGCGCACTGGTGATCGCCGGAAGCGACATGCGCGGAACTATTTACGGCATTTACGATGTGTCGGAGGAGATTGGCGTGTCGCCCTGGTACTGGTGGGCGGATGTTCCCATCGCGCATCAGAACGCGCTGTTCGTAAAACAGGGAAGATTTGTGACGGGAGAGGCCGCTGTGAAGTATCGTGGCATTTTCCTCAATGACGAGGCGCCATCCCTCACCAACTGGGTCAACCAGAAATACGGCGGCTTCAATCATCTGTTTTATGAGAAAGTTTTCGAACTGCTGCTCCGCCTGAAGGCCAATTATCTCTGGCCTGCCATGTGGAACAGCGCATTCAATGAAGATGATCCGCTGGATCCTAAGCTGGCCAACGATTATGGCATCGTCATGGGCACCTCCCACCATGAGCCGATGTTACGAGCGCAGCAGGAATGGAAGCGTCATGGTACCGGCCCGTGGAACTATGAAACCAATGCAGAGGAACTCAACAGGTTCTGGACCGAAGGCATTGTGCGCAACCGCGATTACGAGAGCACCATCACGATCGGAATGCGGGGCGACGGCGATATGCCGATGTCAGAAACAGATAACGTCAGCTTGCTTGAAAAAATCGTGGCCGACCAGCGCCACATCCTAGCCAGCCATATCACGCCAACCCTCAGTTCCGATCCGCAGGTGTGGGCGTTGTATAAGGAGGTGCAGGGTTACTACGAGAAGGGAATGCGCGTACCTGATGACGTAACGCTGCTATGGTGCGACGACAACTGGGGCAATATCCGGCGGCTCCCGACCGCGCAGGAGCGTAAGCGTAGCGGAGGCGCAGGCATTTACTATCATTTCGACTACGTCGGAGATCCGCGGTCTTATAAGTGGCTGAACACGTATTCCATTACGAAGGTATGGGAGCAGATGCATCTCGCCTACGCATACGGAGCCGATCGGATTTGGGTCGTCAACGTGGGAGACCTGAAGCCGATGGAGTTTCCAATAAGTTTTTTTCTGGACTACGCCCGCAATCCACAGCGCTGGAACCGCAAAAATCTGCAGGAGTTCACGCAACTATGGGCGGCCCAGCAATTCGGACCGCAACACGCTGCGGAAATTGCCGACGTGATTGCGAAGTACACGAAATACAACGCCAGGAGGAAACCGGAGCAACTGGAGCCGAACACATTCAGCCTGACCCATTACCAGGAAGCTGCACGCGTGCTGCGCGACTGGCAGAGACTCACAGCACAGGCGGAGAAGCTAAGTAAGGAACTGCCCGTAGCGGACCGTGACGCTTACTTTGAGTTGGTGCTTTATCCAGTCAAGGCATCAGCGATTGTGAACGAGATGTACATCACGGCCGGCAAGAACCGCCTTTACGCCACACAGGGCAGAGTCAGCGCGAACGATTTGGCGCACCAGACACGCGCGTTGTTTCAGGCAGACGCTGCCATGACCTATGCGTACAACCACACGCTCGCCAACGGGAAATGGTCCCACATGATGGACCAGACGCACATCGGATATACATTCTGGAATCAGCCCCCACTCAATGCCATGCCCGCAGTGAGTCAGGTGCAACCCGAACTGGGGGCGCACATGGCCGTCGCTGTGGAAGGCTCCCGCGCAGCATCAGACAATATGTCCGTACCTCTCACGCTTCCCACATTTGATTCGTTCAATCGGCAAACGGAGTGGATCGAGGTCTTCAATAGGGGAAACGCGTCTTTCACCTACACGGTTTCCGCGAGCCAGCCGTGGATTGTGGCCGCACAGAGCCACGGTGCAGTGGACAAACAGGAGCGCCTGCCGGTCCATATCGACTGGGACAAAGCTCCGGCGGGAAACAGTACCGGCACCCTTGAAATTAAGCAAAGTGGTGGCCCATCGGTGCGGGTCCTCGTACATGCCTTCCATCCCTCCGTGCCTTCCAGGTCATCCCTGGAAGGATTTGTCGAGGCCCGGCATTATGTCTCGATCGAGGCGGCGCACACAACTGCCAGAACGCGCAGCGGTGTCGTCCACTGGGCCAACATTCCCAATTTTGGCGAGACGCTGTCCGGGATGGCGGTTTTTCCTGTGACAGCGACCAGCGTTCTTCCGCCGCAGCCTGCACCATCGCTGCAGTACAAAATGTACTTGTTTGAGGCGGGTACGTTTCGGGTGGAAGCGGTGCTTGCGCCCACTCTCGGCTTTGTGCCGGGGCGGGGTCTGCGCTATGCCATCTCCTTCGACGACCAGCCGCCACAGGTTATCGACGCACTGGCGCACAACTCGGACAAGGCCTGGGCGACTGCCGTAAGTGACGGTGTCCGGAAGGTCACCTCAACGCTAAATGTCGTAAGCCCCGGGTATCATACGCTCAAGTTCTGGATGGTCGATCCGGCCGTTGTCGTGGAAAAAATCGTCGTCAGTCAAGAAAAGCTTCCGTCGAGCTATTTGGGCCCTCCCGAGAGTTACCACGGAACTGGAGTGGCCGAATAGGCGTGCCTAGCGCGACTTCGCGGGCTGCGCTGCGGGTCCAGTCGTTGACGTCATGGTCTGGTAAATACGGCCTTCGCGCTCCGCTTCCTCCGGCTGATTGTTTCTGGCGTAAGCCTGCTGGAGCGCCTGATGGACCAGTGCGCTGTCAGGATTTCTGCCCTCCAGTGTTTTGAGTTGCTCGATGCCCTCCTGCAAATCGCCGGTACGAACCAGCAGTTTGGCATACACCAGGGAAAGCGCGGGCGAGGCATCCATGTGACCGCGCAAAGGCTGCAGCGTCTGCAGCGCGGCGCTGTCCTGACCCAGCATGTATCGCGTTACGCCCAGCATGGAGCGCGCGCTCTCGTCCTCTGGATGCGCGGCAAGATGCCGCTGCAGCGGGTCCGCTGCCTGTGCATACAAGTGAGCCGCAAAGGCTGCGCGGCCCCAGTTTGCGTTCGCACCCGGAACCGTGGGATTCCAGTGGGCGGACTGCTCGAAGTCCGCCGCTGCCGCTGGATAATTTTTTTCCATGGCGGCGATAACGCCAAGATTGTTGTAGCTATCGGCAATCGCAGGACTCAGCTGCTTTTCGAAGGCCTTGACCTGCGCCGCGAGCTGCGGGTCAACAGGCGCGGCGGTTGTCCCCGGAAAAGCCGATAGCGCGAATGTGTTCCCGGTGACGTTGGCCTTATCCAACGCCTTGTTCTTCAGCAGCAATTCCTCGGAAATTTTCATTTCCTTCTTGCCTTCGTCCACTCGGCCGCTCTCGATCAGCAGCCTCCCAAGCTGGTAATGGGCACCCCTGATCTGGTAATGGTTTCGCGATGGGTCGTGCGTCACGGCAATTGCGCTGCGCAAAGCGGATTCCGCCTCGGCCCGTTTGCCCAGTTCTCCATAGATTTGCCCCAGCAGGAGGAAACTGTCCGCGTCCTGCGGATTGAGTTGGACCGCGCGGCTCAAATAAGCTACGGCTTCCGGCAGCTTATGCTTGGCCATGGCGATATATCCAAGCTGCGAGTAGCTTAGAGAATCGTTGGGATGGTAGGCCAGTTCCTTGTGAAACTCTGCTTCGGCTTGCGGAAAATCCGTGTCTCCGGAGCGCCGCAGGTAAGACGCTCCAAGCGAGTAATGCGCTCCGGGAAATTTCGGGTCTTTGGCAATGACCTTGCGAAATTCGTGGATCGCCTGCTCCGGGTCATCAGCGTTGCCATAGGCCAGACCGAACTGCATGTGAAGGGCCGCAGTATCTCCCAAGCCAGTCTGCATCTCGCGGAAAATGTTGCTGGCGTCCTTGATGTCGGCCAGCGCAAGGTCCGCTGTCGCCAGCGCGTAGCCGTCGTCGAAGTTGGGATCGAGCGCCACTGCAGTTTCAAACTCCCGGCGGGCACCCCGGTTGTCGTTCATTTTGAGCAGCACGCGACCCAGCAACAGATGCGCCTTTGCGTCTTTGGGTTCGGACTCGGCCACCTGCTGGGCGAAATGTTTCGCCTTCGTAATATCGCCTGCGATCAATGCCGCCTCAGCGTAGTCCGCCCACACCTTCCGGTCCTGCGGAGCGCGGAGCAGCGCCTGTTCGAACAGCGGTACGGCCTTGGGGTACTCGCCAGCCTGGGCGAGGTCACTGGCGATGCGGTCCAGTGCTTCCGAGAGAAAAGCCTGATACTGGGATTTCGCATGCGACACATCTCCGCTTGCCTGCATTTGGATCGCCGACCGGTAATGCTCCTGCATTGAAGTATCGTCGGCTGGCGGGGTAGACGCGCCTGCATTCTGCGGGGCTGCTCCGGCAGAGAGGCAAACAACGCCGCCCAAGATAACGGAAACGCCGAAGGCGCGCATTCGCAAACGCCAACGCTCGCCACCCATTCTCATAACGTGGGGCCAGATTTTGTCGCGTGGTGCTTAGCCGCAGCGGCGGGGTGAGTTTTTGCATGTGGCATGCCATGCAGTTGCTGCGCCGAGCGTGCCTTGGCGATGCCGTCGTACACGCTGGGTACGATGCCTTTGCCTTCTTCAATCATGTAAATGCGGTCAATTCCAGGCAGTTGAAAATGCTCCACAGGCCCATTGAGCCAGTGGATTTCGACCGAATCCACCGCCGTCGCCTTTCCCAGGCCAAAGTGCAATCGCTGGTCGTTGGACGATTCGTAACTGCCGCCGCTCATCACGTCCTCTCGATGGCGCAAACCGCCCGCAGTCAGATAAACGGCGGTGCCCACCGCATCCCGCGGAGTCTTTCCTGTTCCTATCAGTTGCAGTTCCACCCAGTGATTGGTATCGGCATTCACATTCCGCAGCAGGACCGGCGTATGGTCGATGCAATTCACCACCACATCGATCTTGCCGTCATTGAACAGGTCCCCGAATGCCGCGCCTCTGGCCGGGATCACGTCCGCCAGACCGGTGCCCTCCACGGCGGGAACGGTCTCGAATTTTTCGCCATGATCGATGTTGTGGAAGAGCAAAGGCCGCTCCGCGTAGGAGGTCCCCCAGTTGTGGAGTTCCACCTGGGGAAAGACGTGTCCGTTCACCACCAGAATGTCTTTCCAGCCGTCATTGTCATAGTCCAGAAATTCAGTCCCCCATCCTAGAAAGGGGTAAGTGATCTCCGCGATTCCGGCCTTGGAAGTTATCTCTGAAAAGTTCCCATTGCCCTCGTTTCGAAACAGTGTGTTGTAGTCGTCGGAGAAGGTGGTGGTGTAGATGTCGACCAGCCCATTATTCAGATAATCGCCCACTGCC
The DNA here is from genome assembly GCA_035713565.1 of Acidobacteriaceae bacterium. GTDB lineage: Bacteria > Acidobacteriota > Terriglobia > Terriglobales > Acidobacteriaceae > JAKAAZ01. The sequence continues at coordinate 7,566 of DASSZI010000138.1, forward strand.
ATCCCCATGGAGGCAGTCTCGCGGCCCGAGTCATTGAACGCAAATCCGGAATAATAGCTGGCATCTTCGAATGTGCCATCCCCCTTGTTCAGGTAGAGAAAATTGGAGGAGGAGTCGTTCGCGACCAGAAGATCGAGCTTGCCGTCGTTATTTATGTCTACAAATGTCGAAGTGAATCCGTAAAAATGGTGTGGATCATCCACCCCCGCTTTCTTGCTGACATCGGTAAAAGTACCGTCTCCGTTGTTGTGAAACAGGTGATCGGGTTCGCCTTCCAGTCCTCGCGGCCCACAGCTCACGGCCACTCCGCGATATTGGCAGAACGCAATCCCAGCCGCCGTCACTCCCGAATGCGGAGGATGCGCCAGGTCGTAATGCACATAGCCCGGAACGAAGAGGTCGAGGCGGCCGTCTCCATCGTAGTCGCCGAAGGTTGGACCCGTGGACCAGTTACCCAGCGTCACACCTGCCGTCTCGGCCACGTCGGTGAAAGTGCCGTCGTGATTGTTGTGGTAAAGGCGGTTCTTGCCGAAGTTGGTTACATAGAGATCCGGCCATCCATCGTTGTCGTAGTCGCCGACGGCCACGCCGAAACCCCATCGGTCGTTCGTCACGCCTGACTTGGCGGCTACGTTGGTGAATGTCCCGTCGTGGTTATTATGAAAAAGGGCAGCGTGGGGCGGTTCAGCCTTTCCATCCATGGCACCATAGGTCGAGCCATTCACGAGATAGATGTCCAGCCAACCGTCATGATCGTAATCGAGCAGCGCCACGCCAGAGCCAATGGTCTCCAGAATGTAGTCCTTTTTCGGGGTCCCCATTTTCTCCTGCCACGCGGTCAGCCCCGCCTGTCTGGAGATGTCCCGGAATACGACTGGGCCATTCTTGACGAACCCTCCCTTGGTGATGGGGCGTTTTTCTGAGTCGAGCACCGGCGCAAACTCTCCGGCCGTCGCCGAGCCGCCCTGGGTACCGCTCTGCATTCCCGCACCCATGGCTGGCGGATTCTGCGGGGTGGCGTGGGCGCCCTGTGCGATCGCCATGTTTCCCAGTCCGGCGAACATGAACAGGTGGGAGATAGTACGCACAATGGAGCGGGGAAGAACAAGTCCGTTACAGCGAGATAAGACCGGAAATATCAATGGACAACTCGGGTGGTATGGATGAATTCTCTTGAACTCGATTGCCGGTTGTCAAGCAGGCGTGCGCAGCGTTCCTCCACCCGCCATGGCTCTCCATGCCGGTTGTCAGCACTGCCGGCATTTTCTCATCACGCTTTCCGGTGAAATTAGTTTAGGACTGGAGGGGCGTCTGTTAAGCTTGTGTTCTCTCGGAGCCTGTTGGAACGTCCATGTCTGAACGTAAATTGGTAAACAATTCCTCTGGCCAAGCTCCCCGGCCTCCGCGGACTACGCTCAAGGCCCTCGCACACCACCTCGGTCTGTCGCCGACGACCGTCTCCTTTGTGATCAGCGGATCACCCTTGGCGGAAACTATCGCCAAAAGTACGCGCGACAGGATCTGGGCTGCGTCGGAAGAGTTGAATTATCGTCCCAATGTCTTCGCCCGGTATCTTCATACTAAAAAGAGTTATAGCGTGGCTGTTCTGGTCCCCGACGTAAGTGACGAATATTCGGCAGCCTTGATCGGCGGAATTGAAAGCTGCCTTGCGAAGAAGGGATTCTTCTATTTCGTGGTGAGCCACCGCGGCGCGCCGGAATTGATGGAGAAATCCCCGGAAACATTGCTGGACCGTGGCGTGGAAGGGATGATTTTCATCAACACCCCCTTGCACCAGTCGCTGCCCGTACCAGTGGTGGCGATTTGTGACATTACTGAGGGACCCGGCATCACGCGGATCATGATCGACAATAATAAGGCGGCCGCTTTGGCCGCCGACCACCTTGTGCAGCTCGGACACCGGGATATTGCTGTCATCCAAGGCCCGCAGGGGAATGGCGACACCGAGCATCGCTGGCGCGCCTTGCGTAAAGCCTGCAGGCAAAAAGAAATTCAAATCGATCCGCTCAACGTCGCGCATCTGGGCGTTTATCCCGCCTGCAATGAGAGGACGATGGCGGAGAACGGATTTGATGCCGCGCGAGAACTGCTGGCCCACGATAAGCCGTTTACGGCGCTCGTCGCTTTCAATGACGCCTCCGCGATAGGGGCCATTCGCGCTTTGGCGGATGCGGGCTTACGGGTCCCACAGGACATCTCGGTACTTGGGTTTGACGATATTCCGCAAAGCTCCTTCACTGTTCCACGACTCACGACGATCCGCCAGCCGCTAGCCTCGATGGGAGAGTTGGCTGCGGAAACTCTTTTGGAGAAAATTGCCGGTAACTCTGCGGGGCCCGGACTGCTGAAGATTGAGCCGGAACTGGTGGTGCGCGAGACAACGGCCCCGTGCGCGCCCCGATCAGCGGGCATAAAAATCGCCACCAACTTTGCTTGCCCCGCCCCGATAATCGCTTTGCCGGAGGCCTAGCCGCCGCGTCGCTCCTGCGGGATTTCCAAGCTGGCGCGTCGCAACACCATCCTAAAACGTTTTGGATATGATGCTCGTGTGCCGGAAAGCCGACATTTTCCTGCGCGGTCTCAAAAAGGAGCGTCTCATGGTTCGCCGCCCTCTGCTTCTGTTCGCATCTCTCTGCCTTTCCTTTCTTGGCTTTGCCCAGTCTCCACGGCCTTATCCGTTTCAGAATCCGGCCTTGGGCCCGGACGCACGCATCGACAACCTGCTCTCCTTGATGACCCTGCAGGAAAAAATCAACGCACTTGGCACGAACCCGGACGTGCCCCGCCTTGGCGTGCATGGATCGGGGCACATCGAGGGACTGCATGGTGTGGCGCTGGGCGGACCGGGCCGCTGGGGAAAAGACCGTCCGCTGCCCACCACGCAATTTCCGCAGGCAGTTGGATTGGGAGAAACATGGGATCCCGAACTGCTGCAACGCGCTGCGGCCGAGGAGGGCTACGAGGCGCGCTACCTTTTCCAGTCGGAGCATCGTGGCGGTCTTGTGGTGCGGGCGCCGAATACGAATCTAGAACGCGATCCACGCTGGGGACGGGCTGAAGAATCCTTCGGCGAAGACCCGTACCTGGTGGGCACGATGGCGGTCGGATTCGTGAAAGGACTGCAGGGGAATGATCCGCGCTATTGGCAGACAGCTTCTCTGCTGAAACATTTCCTGGCCTACAGCAATGAAGCCGGACGCGATGCATCCTCTTCAAACTTCGATTCGCGGCTCCTGCACGAGTACTATTCGGTAGCATTCCGCATGGCCATCGAGCAGGGAGGAGCCGACGCCTACATGACGAGCTACAACTCCGTGAATGGCATCCCCATGACGGCGAACCCGATGCTGCGCGACATGACCATGAAGCAGTGGGGATTTAACGGAATCATCTGTACAGACGCCGGTGCTTTGACCAATATGGTGAAGGCCAGCAAGTACTATCCCACAATCGAACAAGCTGCGGCAGGCGCGATCCATGCCGGGATCAACCAGTTCCTGGACAAATATCGCCCGGGTGTGGAGGGTGCGCTGCAGCAGCATCTGATTACCGAAAAAGACATTGACGAAAATCTGCGTGGCGTTTATCGCGTGATGATTCGTCTTGGCCTGCTGGACCCCCCGGCCACGGTACCTTACACCAAGATTTCGGCGAAACCCGAAGTCCCTGCTCCGTGGGAAACACCTGCAAGCAGGAAGCTTGCGCTGCAGGTCACCGAAGAGTCTATTGTGCTGCTGAAGAATGCCCGCCACCAGCTGCCTCTCAATAGATCCAGTCTGAACTCGATTGCGGTGATCGGCCCCCGCGCCAATGAAGTGGATCTGGACTGGTACAGCGGCACTCCGCCATTCGCGATCACGCCGCTACAGGGAATCAAGGCGTACGTGGGAAAGGCTGTCAAGGTGAATTTCGCCGCGGACAATCAGAACGGGGCGGCTGTGCAAGCCGCCAGGTCCTCGGATGTGGTCATCGTCTTTGTAGGCAATCACCCTACGTGCGGAATGGGCTGGGGCCACTGTCCGGATCCAACGGAAGGCAAGGAAGCCTTCGATCGCAAATCCATCAGCCTGAATTCACAACAGGAGCAGTTGGTCCAGGATGTCTACGCCGCTAATCCGCGAACCATCGTCGTTTTGGTCTCTAGTTTCCCCTACACCATTGGCTGGGAGCAGAAGAACATTCCGGCCATTCTCCATATGGCCAACAATAGCGAGGTGGAAGGTACCGCAATCGCGAACGTTCTGTTTGGTGATTACGATCCTGGAGGACGTCTTGTCGTCACCTGGCCCGCAAGGATCGATCAACTGCCGCCGATGATGGATTACAACATCCGCGACGGCCGAACCTACATGTACTTCAAGGGACGCCCGCTATATCCCTTTGGCTATGGCCTGAGCTACACGAACTTCAAGTATTCTCACCTGCGGCTGAGCTCCAGGAGCATGTCTCGCACCGGAACTTTGACTGCCAGCGTGGATATCAGGAACTCAGGAACCGTAGCCGGCGACGAGGTCGTCCAGATGTACCTCCAGTACCCGCACTCCAAAGTTTCGCGTCCACGCGAACAACTGGACGGATTCCAGAGGGTTCATCTCGCCGCGGGTGAAAGGCGAACCGTTCAGCTTCCGATCCGCGCGGCAGACACCCAATATTGGGACGAAAATGCGGAACGTTTCGTCGTGGAACCTGGAAAAAGGACTGTACTGCTGGGAGCTTCGTCTGCGGATGTGCGCGTGAAGACCTCTTTCGCTCTCAGGCCCTGAAGCTGGACACCGCGAAAGTTCAATGGAAAGTGCCGCCGCGCCCGCCGAAAGTACCTGGGAAAAGGGAGATTTAAGGCCCAAGTTGCCCAATTTTCGAAAATAGTTTGACAATCCTCACACTGATCAGCGAATATTTTTTGGTCTTAGTAAACCGTTTTAGATTGTCACGAAATAGATCGCGGTCAAAAGCAGGCCCCGATGAGGTTCAGCCTGCCGCTATATCGCAATCGTTTAATGTTGGTACTTCGATCTTCAGGATTCAGAGCTAAACATGCCCGGCTGGGCACTTTTTGGAGGCAGTATGAGCAGGTTTTCCCAATTTGCAAAACTCAACCACACCGGATATCTGCTGGTCAGGCGCAGCTTGGGCGCTCTACTTGCAATTGCCGCGCTGCTGGTAGTTTTGCCGTCCGCACATGCGCAAACGACCGCCACGCTCTCCGGTACAGTACAGGATCCATCGGGAGCCGTTATCCCGGGCGCTGCCATAACGCTGGTCAATGAAGCGACTCAGGATACCCGCATCGCGACCGCCAACGCCAACGGCTTTTTTGCTTTCCCCTCGCTTGTTCCCGGTCACTACACGCTGAAAGTTCTGGCCAAAGGATTCAATGGCAATGACATGACGGGCATCGTCCTGCATGCCGGAGATCAACGTACTATACCCAGCATTACTCTCGCTCTCGGTACTGCGGCGCAGACTGTGACTGTGCAGGCCGCCAGTCAGATCATCCCGATGACAAACGGCGAGCGATCCGATGTCCTCGACTACAAGGACATCCAGAACATCGACCTGGAGGGCCGCGATACGACGGAGTTGTTGAAGGTGCTTCCGGGTGTCACGAATTCATCAGGCGGACTCAGCAACGGTCCCGCCTACAACGACGTCAACGTTTCGGCGAACCAAAGCGCGCTTGGGTTGGGATTGAATGTGAACGGAACCCCAAACCGCGGCGGTTCCGCGTTACTTTCCGACGGCGTCAACGTGAACGATCCCGGGTGTAACTGCAGTGGTATCTCCATCATTAACCCTGAGATGGTGCAGGAGGTCAGTGTACTGACGTCGAATTTCGGCGCGGAATCTCAGTTTGGTCCCGTTGTTGTCAGCGCCATCAGCAAGTCCGGTACAGATCAATATCACGGAGAAGCCTATTTCGACGCCCGCAACGATGCGCTGAATGCGAATGACTGGCAAAGCAATCACCAGGGTATTCCTAAAGCGGGGGCGTACTACTACTATCCGGGCGGCAACGTCGGAGGTCCGGTTCCTCATACGAACAAGAAGCTCTTCTTCTGGGGCGGGTATGAAAGATTTCTCCAAAACCAGGGAAATGCAAACGTCCTGGAATCCTACATTCCTAGCCCGGAAATGATGGCTGGTGACTTCACGTCGGACAATGCAGATAACCGCCTGCTCTGTCCAAACGGCTTCTCTTCGACCGCGCAGAACAACTGGTGTAATGACCTCTCAGGCACTATTCTTCCCGACGGCACTCCCGTAACCAACGGAAAAATCCCGGCGAAGTGGCTTAACCCGGGAGCAAAAGCGCTGTCCAGCTTCTGGCCTAAGGCAAATGCCAACCCGCTGACCACCCCTGGCGGATACAACTATTACCAGCCGATTATCAACGTGAACGACGGCTGGGTCTGGCGCGCCCGTCTGGATTACGATCTAAGCGACAAAACCAAGATCTATGTCTCTTACCAGCAGGGATACAGTGCCGAGCTAGCCCAGGGCAATGGCGCTCATATCTACTGGACACCGGGCAATGCCATTCCTTACCCCGGTGGGGGTTTGTATGGCTACTCTCATACTCGGGCTGCGTCAGGACATTTTGTCCATATCTTCAATGCGACCACGACCAATGAATTCATCGCGAGCTGGGGATACGGCTATTTTCCTTTCTCTCCGCCGAATCCGTCAGCCGCTTTCCGGAGCACTCTGCATTACCCGACCGGGCCAGGTTACGGCACCGTTTTCAACGGCGGATCGAAGCTGATTCCGTCCTACAGTGCCAATTTCCAGGCGCAGACTTTTCCGGACTTCTCCAATCCGGATATTTTCGAACCAGATGGTGTGTATCAGGTCCGCAAGGAAATTCCCGGATTCCAGGATAATTTCACCAAGGTGTGGGGCTCGCATACAGTCAAGATGGGTGGCTTCGCGCAAAATGTCAGCAACTTCCAGGGTGCTTTTTCCAACCTGAACGGTTCCATCAACAGCTTCGACGGACAGGCGCCCAATGCCATTACCCACATCATTACTGGCTCTCCGAACAACCCAACGGCCAACTTCGTTATGGGGTCGCTGACCAGCTATACGGAACAGAATTCGGCCCCGCCGAGCGACATGGCCTATCAGATTCTGGCCTTTTACGCCGACGACTCCTGGAAGGTTTCCGACAGGCTGAGTGTTGATCTTGGCGCCCGCGTTGAGCATATCGGGCATTGGTATGACCGCCAGGGCGTCGGCATGGCAGTCTTTTACCCGCAGCGCGTCCAGTCCGACTACTATTCCGGCAAACTCGATCCTGGCATGTACTGGCATGGAATCGATTCTGGAATTCCGAATAGCGGTATGCCGAATCGTCTGGCTTTCTTGTCGCCGCGTTTTGGAATGTCCTATGACGTGTTTGGCAATGGGAAGACCCTGGTTCGCGGAGGATGGGGTGCCTATCGCTTCGCTGGCCAGTATAACGACTATGCTGGGGCCCTGGGCACGGCGCAGGCAATTCAGACCTATGGATTACCCGGCCAGACCAGTGTCCTACTCTCCCAGATCGGCTTCCTACCGAAGCCTACGAACAATAAGCCCGGTACAGGTGTAACCGGGAGCCAGAACGCGCTGGATCCGAACGACTATGGAATCCCGCTGACGTATGCCTATAACCTGACTGTCGATGAGGAGTTGCCCTGGCAGAGTGTCCTCGAGGTTGCATATGTAGGAAACAGCAGCAGCGAATTGAATGACAATGGTGAGGCGATCTCCGGCAGCGGGTTCAGTGCTTATGCCAACCAGAACAAAACCCCGCTGGGAGCCTTCTTTGGACCTGATCCAAGGACGGGATTGATCGCAAAGAACCCGGAAAATCTGTCCACCACCTGTCCCGCAGGAGTAGGAGCTGGATCGGCGGCCTGCAACCAGCCTGCCGACTACCGGCCCTTCGGCCTGGAATACGGGACCAACAGCATCGAGATGGACCAGAGCATCGGCTATTCCAATTACAACGGCCTGCAGGTGGCCTATATGAAGCGCGCTGGGAGGCTAAGTTATGATCTGAACATGACGTGGTCCAAAACTCTGGATTCGGCCGCGTTCCAGATCAATCCCTTCGATCTCAGCAAGAACGTCGGCCCTGCTCCAACGGATCGGACGTTCGTCTTCAATTCGTCGTACATTTATCAGGCAGGCGATCTGTACCACGGCAACAACAAGCTGGTTCAGATCGGCGCAAATGGCTGGACGATCTCTGGTATTTCCTCCTGGCAGTCTGGTGGAAACCTGCAGACTCTCAACAGTCCGAACTTTGGATTGACCGAGAGCTACGTCAACATACCTGCGGCTGCAGTGGCCGCTGGCGTGACCCCAAATATCAGCGGGGCCACCTACTTCGGAACAGATGCCGGAATGGCTGTCATGCCGGTCCTGACCTGTAATCCAAATAAGGGTCTGGCCTACAACCAGAGGGTCCAACTGAAGTGCTTCTCCGCTCCGGCCTTGAGGACGCAGGGAGGACAAAGATATCCCTATATGAGGATGGCGGCGTTCATCGAAAATGACCTGGCAATGTACAAGACATTCCAGATCAAAGGAAGCCAGAACGTGCAGTTCCGCGTCTCCGCATTCAACTGGCTGAATCACCCGCTGCCGCAGTTTAGTTCGGGCAATCAGCTTACGCTTCGCTACAACGTAGACTACGGAACCAAAGCGATTGCGCTGAATACGGGGCCTGGAGGGACAGTCAACAACTTTGGCTATCTCGATACCAAGGATGGAACCCCGAATCAGAGAATCATCGAATTGAACGTGAAATACAACTTCTAACGGCCACGGCGCAAACTGCCGGGGTACAATCTCAACCTCAACGCGAGAGCGGGATCTTTTCAGATCCCGCTCTCGATGTCTTTTATCAGGCACATCGGCCTTGTTCGCTCTATTCCCTGAGCAGGCTTGCCCCCGGCACGGATTAGCTCTTCAATTGCGGAAATGCTGTTATGCGAAGCTTGGCCGCTGCGTATGGCAGCAGAATGATGGCTTCTTGTGGCTGATCGCTGGAGACGGGACTCGGCGGCACTGGATCCGCAACTCCATCCTCAGCTCGCCAGTCGGGCATCTTGCGCGCTTTGGCGTGGAGCCTGACCGGCGCTCCCTGCCTGGTAAACGGGCCCTTGCCGACGGGGAGCTCCATAACGGATATCTGATCAGCGTTCTCTTCTTTTTCTGCATCCACGGCCAGAGCATAGTTCCAGGGCGTTGAGGGATAGACCTGCCAGTCTGCCGTCATGCCACGATCCCGCAGCTTGACCCAGTCCTCTCCGATCGGATAGGAGAACACGAGCGGGCCTCGTTCCACTGTGATCGAGTTGTGGAATCCATGGGAAAAGCGCGGAGCCATCGGAAAGGCGATTTCGACTTGGTCTCCCGCCTTCCAGGTGCGTTCAAGCAGAGCAAAGCTGCCAACCCGTGGAGCAGGCTCCTGTTTGCCGTTCACCTGGATCGTCGAGTTGTGAGCCCAGGAGGGAATCCGCAGACGTAAGGGAAAGGCGAGAGGCGATGCGGGATGAACGAGGATGCGGACAGCTTGGCGAAACGGATAATCGGTCTGCTCTATGACATGAACGTCAATGTTGCGAATCCTTGTGTGGGCTTCGCAAGGCGCGTAGGCGGCGGCGACCAGACCGTCGTCGTGGGATGACATCCACAGGCTTGCTGTGAATTTTGGCCAACCCTGAGAAAAATTCGCAGTGCAGCATCCAAAGTTGGGCTCGAGTCCATACAGGTTAGATTCCGGCCCGTCTGTAGTCCACGGCTTACGGTGTAGACTACATTCCACCTGGTTGGGTTCCTGGTTATATTGGTGGGCCCACATGTCGTCTGTAAAAGCACCGGGTAGGGCGTTGAATGCGATCCGTTCCAGGCGGTCTCCCAGTTCCGGCTTGCCCAAAATGGCAAGCGACTGCTCGAGCGAAAACATTGCCTCCACCACCGCGCAAAGCTCGATGCCCTGCGAAGGGTTCGGTCCCGCGAAGTGCTCGTCTGCGGAAAACATGCCATTGGGAAGGCCGTGATAACGGTCGAGGGCTTCCAGTTGCCGGAAGATGGCTTCGCGGTCGGCATCCAGGTTTGACACGAGGGACCAGACGGGCGAAGCCTTCATTGCCTGCGCGTTGTTCACTCCGTGGGTCTGCATTGCGGCCGCAGGATTGGCCCCGTTTTTCAACCCGATGGCCTGTGGTGTGGTCCGTTGCGTGTACCGGAAATCGACAAACTCTGCCTGCCAATCGTAGCCCTGCTGGTGCAGCAGCCGGACTAGTTCGAGCAGTTTGGGATCGCCTGTGCGGTTATAGAGCCAAAGGACAGTGAGCGCTTCATCCTGCCAGCGGTACTTTCCCCAGTCCCGCAAGGGCCGGTTTGGCAGAGCGCCCAGCTGGTGGTCGCAGTAGCGGGAGAATGCGGGAATAACACGGATATCCCCGGTTGCTTCCTGATATTGCGTGAGCGCTTTGAGCATGACAATGCGTGGCCACCAATCGTCATTGCTGCGGGGGCCAAACATGCCGTTCGCCCTTTGGGTGCTTAATGTCCAATCGATGAATTTTTGCGCTTTGGCCTTGAGGCGCGGATCATTCAACGAATAGGCCAGCGGGATCAGGCCATCAAGGAAATATGGGCCTCGCTCCCAGGATTCACCCGTTCCCCCGAGCCATCCGCTGTTGGGCCCGACATCGGACCACGTTTCATCGAGATGACCGCTCAAGCCATCGGCCTGAATCTGGAGCTGCTGCAGCAGCCATCCTGCCGGGCGAATCGAACCGAGCGGTAAAGTATAGAACGCGTTTGGAGCAAGAGGAGTGCGGTTTTTTACCGGCTCGCGGGCAATCAGCACCGGGTTAGGAGCCGCTGGAAACGCCTTAAGGCGCGGGAGTAAGTTCAGAGCCCCACTCGCGGTCATACCAGCCGCGCCGAGTTGCTTCAGAAAGTGGCGACGGTTGATCCGCGAACTTCTGATCGTCCTCATGGCATTCCAATGTGTCATTGAACCAGGGCGGACCGGCAATGGCATGGCCCCTTGACGCACGTGGTTCCAAATTCGCTTGCAGATTTCATTTTACTTCGCAGCGGCAATGCTGATTTGACAACGCCTTCGATTTGGATGCCTCCCGTCGCTTAAACTAAACATAACGAAGAATAAAAAAAGGATGAAGAAGTCCATTGGTTTGCTTGAAGTTTCCAGGTCTGCTCAGGTTTCTGCTTCTGGCGCTGCTGTTTCTTTCGCCCGGATTCCTTCTTGATGCGCATTGTGGCAGTCGCAAGACATTTGGACGCGCTGACAGGGCGTCCAGACGCGACCTTCCCTCAGCGCCTGCAGTATCTTCCTGGAACGGTTCCTCGAGCTCGAGCAGTTCCTCGATCACGCCGACAGATCTTCCCGTGTCTGGCGTCTCCGGGCCAGCGCTGCCCAGCCCAGCCGGAGCGGCCCCCCGGGCGATTCACTCCGCGCATGTTTTGATTCCGAACCTGGAGGACGCGCCGAAGCTGGCGGATTTCATGGTCACCCCGCTGCGTTCGCGCGCCGCCCGCCAGATGCTGCGCATCAGCAACTTCATTCAACGTTTCCCGAAGGATGGAAAACCGTCCACAGAGCCAACGGTGGCCTATTTGGGGTATTCCCATCGATTCTTTTATGCCGCCTTCGTGTGCCACGATAAGACGCCGAACCTGATCCGCGCCCACATGCTGGCGCGTGACTCGCTGGGCGATGACGATTTTGTAGAAGTGATGCTGGACACGTTCCACGACCAGAGACGCGCGTTCGTCTTTAAGACCAATGCGCTAGGCATTCAGGCGGACGCGCTCTACAGCGAGCAGAATGGCTCGGACTACTCCTTCGACACGGTCTGGGACACGTGGGGCAAGCGAACGCCGTTCGGGTATGTTGTGCTGATACGGATACCCTTCGCGAGCATGTATTTCTCTAAAGCCGGTGCGAATCAGATGCGCACCTGGGGCATCATTCTGGAACGTGGCATCTCCCATGCAAATGAATATGTCTTCTGGCCACAGAACAAGCACAATGTCGCGGGACGCCTTACCCAGGACATTGGGGCAGACGGATTTATGAACATCGCACATGGGCAGAACTGGCAATTTGAGCCGTACGTGCTGGGACGCAATCTGCGTCAGCTGAATGTGGTCGATCCGACCAATCCATACTTTCAGGACAAACACCTGCAAGGCTACGGCGGGCTGGATGCGAAATTCATCCTGCATAACAGCCTGATCCTGGATACGACTGTCAACCCGGATTTCAGCCAGGTGGGAATCGACAACCCAGCTACTCCGAACCAGCGCTTTCCTCCATATTTCCCTGAGGTGCGCCCCTTCTTCATTGAAAACAGCAGCTACTTCATGACTCCGATCAGCCTGTATTACACCGACAACATTGTGACTCCTCAGTTCGGCGCGCGGCTCACGGGCAAGCTTGGGCCGTGGGCGCTCGGCCTTCTCGGAGTGGACGATCGTAGTCCGGGACAAGCCGTACCTCCAGGCAATCCGGAATACAATACGCGCGCCCATTTCTATGTGGGCCGAGTCAATCGCGACGTGGGGTCGCTGTCGAATGTGGGGATAATCTATGCAGACCGGGAGTATCTCAATTCCTTCAATCGTGCCGGAGGGATTGATTATCGGGCCAGGCTGAAGAATCGATGGACGCTCACTGGCCAGGCCATTACTTCCGCAACGCAGAACATCAGCAATACAACGCAGGGCGAAGAACCTTGCGAGCTTTTGACGCTGACCTGCAGCGGCCAGGTCTATTCGCAACAGCTCAACTATTCCGACCTACACAAGAACTGGTGGGTGGCCTATAACGACACGTCCGCGGGCTATGTGACCGACACTGGCTTTTTCCGGCGTCCCGACGTCCGGGAGCCGAACGCTTATTACAATTACATCTTTCGTCCCAAGCATGGTCTGGTGCTTTCCCACGGACCTACTATTTACACCGAACGCATCTGGGACCATACAGGATTACCGCTGGATTTCTATATCAATCCATCTTATGGCTTGACTCTGAAATACAGGACCTCAGTTTCGGGCAACATTGACCTTGGCCAGGACCGTCTTCGTCCGGTGGACTATCTCGCTCTCAAGCACAACGTGGAGTATCACAGCCATACCAGTGGAGTGAACTTCTATAGTTCACCTGTTTCCTACATCGCCGTGGGTGGCGGGTTTTATAAAGGCACGGTCATCAACTACTCGCCCCCAGCTGGCAGTGGCCCTGGCCCTGTAAATGTTGCATCGCCCAACCTGAACGTGGAAGTCAAACCAGTAAGTTCGCTCGATCTGCAAAACAGCTATGTGTACACCCACTTTACAAACATCACGAATGGAACGGTGGTATACGACAACCACGAGCTGATCTCACGCTGGAATTACCAGATGACAAAATCGATTTCCTTCAACCTGATCGGACAATACATCGCGACGTTGCCGCATCCTGAGTACACGGATCTGCCGAACTCTAAAACACTGTTTGCGGATGCGCTCTTTACCTATCTACCTCATCCGGGTACAGCAGTGTATTTCGGCTATATAGGAAATTTTGCCAATCTCAATCGGGCGCTCTGCACCCGGAATATTAACGGAGTCTGCAATATAGAAGATCCCATTCTGCCGACGACCTACTCGTCCCTTATGAACGACAGCAAAACAATATACTTGAAAATCACTTATCTGCTGCGCTTTTGAGCTAAGTATTGCAGCCGAGTGCCTGCATTGCGAACGCCTGTGGGACGTAAAATGAGTTGTACAAACTTTTTAGGTTGGGGTAAATAGAATGTCTCAGCAAAGTGTCTCCGAGCTGACGAACGCGATGGAAGCGGCAGCCAAAACAGCAGGGTTGACGGTGTTGTCGACCTGCACGGGAACCGACTTTCATGGCGGGCCGACTACGAGCTTCGCCTTTGGATTGCAGGCGGACACAACGGCGGAGCGCACGCTCCATCTGGAACTGTCGCAGGGGTTTGATTTTCGCAATCCCGCATTGCTGCCGGAAATGACGAAATACCTGGCGGAGGCAGGGCAGCGGCTGCGCAATCCGCGTCCTGACTGCTATGTGACCCTCGCTGGCTTGCCCATCCGCCTGCACAGCTTTGCGTGGCCTTTCCACCTCTCCACCTCGGGGGCGGACACCTACGTAGTCCATGGTGTGGCACATCTGCAAGATGGCTCGGCCAGTCCCTTGCACGCAAAGATTGCGGCCAGCATGACCGTCACCTTCGCGGACATTGTCCCGGCACCCGAGCAGCCCTACGCCGAAACCTTCATCTACAACGCCGTTCGCAAGACGCTCGATCAGGGCCAGATGGAAATGATTAAAAGCGGCAACCGGCAGCCCGTTCCGGTGACCACACGTTATTACAGCCGATGGAAAAAGAACTTCGCGTTTACTGACACGACGGACGAAGTTCGCATGGACTTTCTGGCGCTTAAGCTGTACTGGCTGTCGGGAGTTCTGGGCAGCGGTTTGCCGGTCTGGATTGCGGATCCACGGGATGCGCAATACCTCAATACGGACAGCAAGCAATTGCAGAAGGCTTGCGCTGGATTGGCGCACGAAGGACTGGCTCAGCCGAGCGGAGATCCTCAATTTGCTTCGCCCACGCCGCGGCTGATGGAGCGAGCGGATAAATATCACTCCATGCTGGCTGAGGCACTGGGGCGCACCAAGCCGACGTTCAACGAAGAAATGCGTCACGGCCACACCAATATGTAACAAGCGGCATTCTTATTGCGATCCTCCTTAGGCGGGCAACAAATGATGATATTGCTGCCCTGCAAGCATTGATTGATGCCTCCGTACGAGGGCTGGCGACGGCCGAATATACGCCTACGCAAATCGACCTTGCTCTGCAGACCGCCTTTACGGTGGACAGCCAGCTCATCGCGGATGGCACTTATTTTGTCGCAGAAGACGCAGGCGAGCTGCTGGGATGCGGCGGCTGGAGCCGTCGCAAGACTCTATGTGGCGGCGATCACCATGCGGTGCGGGAGAATTCCCTGCTGGACCCTTCCCGGGACGCAGCCAGGATCCGCGCAATTTTTGTGCATCCACGGCACGCTCGCCGGGGAATCGGAAGCTTGATTCTGCAGGCCGCTGAAGAAGCTGCACGCGCGGAGGGTTTTCGCCGGCTTGAAATGGGAGCCACCTTGACCGGAGTGCCTCTCTACCTTCTGAAGGGCTATTGGCTGGTCGAGCGAATTGCCGTTCCGCTTAAGAATGATGTGTCTCTGCCGGTAGCCCTTATGACGAAGCAATGGAGCGAGTAGGCTCTTCTCTTTTAATTGCTAAGACTTACGAGAATATTCATTCCAAGACTCCGCCGCCGCGAGGTTTCTTCGTTTGCGAGTTGCTGGATTTAAATTCCTCCCGGCCAGCCGCGCTCATCTAACTACGTTGTCCAGGAAGTGTGGGCACAGTTAGCAAAGGAGTACGACAATGGCGCTTCAACACAATCACGAAACTTCAACCATTTCCAGGTCCGCCGAGAAGCCTCTCAGTTCCCCGTTTGGATCTTCTCTTGGCAAAATCAATTCTTACCACCATGTGCTGGCCGCGTTCTCTGGAGCTATCCTGGCGGTCACGATGCTCGGATGCGGTTCCTCGTATTCCAAGACTGCGATTACCATCCCAACCGGGCAGACCAGCCGGCCCTCGCTATGGGTGGCAAACAATGAGAACGTGGTGGAATTTGGCCCAACCGAGCTAAGTGCGCAGGGCAGTACGGCAGCCGTGCCGGAACTGGTGGTGAATAGCAGCGCATTTGCGGCCCCGCAAGGTGTCGTCTTCGGTCCCGCCGGCAATCTCTGGGTTGTGGATGGCGGCACAATGCATAAGGGCGGCAACTCCAAACCGGCGCTTTTGCAGTTCACCTCCAGCAATCTTGCAGGGATTCAGGCACCGGTGGCTGCTTCCCCGAATATAACCGTTAACTCGTCCGCGTTTGTGTTCCCTCAACAGGCGGTTTTCGATAGGATGGGCAACCTGTGGGTCAGCGATAGCGGCGCGAATGCCGTTTTTGAGTTTACTTCCTCCCAGTTGAAGTCTTCCGGGACGCTTGCACCGAACATCACCCTAATGTCCAGCCCGGCTTTTAGCGGGCCCCTCGGCATCGCATTCGATTCGGATGGTGGTCTATGGGTGTCCAATCACAACGCGACCACGATCTTCGGATTTAGCGCCTCCACCCTACCCACGGCGATGGGTAGCACTACGGTGACTCCGACTACGGTTTTATCGGATGATGGGAAGCAATCCATCCAAAGTCCCTGGGGGCTGGCGTTTGATAGTTCCGGCAATCTCTGGTCCAGCAATTCCAATACGCCGAGCAGCGTGGTGCAGTTTTCCAAGGCGAGTCTGGCGGGCAGCGGAAATCCAACTCCGGCGATTACTCTCACTTCGGCTAACGTAAGCGGCGATGCCAGCCTGAATGCGCCTGGCGGACTGGCCTTAGACAACACAGGGAATCTGGCGGTCGTCAGCACTGCGAATCCATTCGGCATCGCCCTCTACGGAACTTCACAATTGAGCGCTGGCGGGGCAGTGGCACCCAACGCGCTCCTGGTCGGCGATGTTACGACATTGAGTTCGCCTGCTGGATGTGTCTTTGGCCCCACGATCACTTACGGCAGCTCTGGAATTTACACAACGTCCCGCTCCAACTGAGTTCGCGATCCGGGAAACCGGTCGAATCTGAATTGTTAAAAAGGGGTATACAGCATCCGCCGCATACCCCTTCTTTCTTGAGCCCATCGACAGACCTGGCCCGCTTTGCTCCGTAATCTTTCACATTCCTGGCTGAGCATGGAGCGTCGGCGCTGAGTGGCCTGACGCTCCGAGATCGGAAATCGGCATCCTATCAAGAAGGGCAATTCTCTTTTCAAGACCCTTCGAATCGCAGCGCGGGTCATTTCGCGCGGCATCCCAACTTGCGGATTTCTCATCCGCGTCACTCGCCAATCGGGAGGGAATTCATGTATCACCATGTCAAAAATCTCATGTACAAAGTGAACGTCGGTACGCCAGACGTCCGTTTCGGAAACATGCTGCTGGAGCAGTTCGGCGGAGCCAACGGTGAGCTGGCTGCAGCTCTGCAATACACCGTGCAGGGCTTTTCCTGCGATGACCCGGAGCGCAAAGACCTGTTGATGGATATTGGTACGGAGGAATTGAGCCACCTGGAAGTCGTAGGCGCTCTGATTAGGATGCACATGAAGCCCATGAAGGACGATCTGGCCGATGCGGAAGCGGAACCTCTCATCGCGCTTACTGGCGGCGGTGGGTTGAATTATCTGAACTCGATGGGAAATCCATGGACGGCCAATTATCTGAAAGTTTCGGGGGAACTGGACGTCGATCTCCGGAATAACATTGCCGCCGAGGCACGTGCGAAGATTACCTATGAACGGCTGATGAACCTGACCGATGACCAGGGCAGCAAGGACGCGCTCCAGTTTCTGATGACGCGCGAGATAACCCACATGAAGGCTTTTGCGGCCGCGTTGGATAGCATGGGGAAGGACGCCTTTTCCATTGGGAAGCTGCCACCTACGCCCGGACTTGTGGACGAGTATTACAACGACTCCACAGGGGAAGGGGAGCAGGGCAAAGATGGAGTGGGTTCGTGGATCGGCAAATTCGGGTTGCGTGTGGCTAAGTGGCCCCAATCCATAGAGAATGTGGCCGGCAACGGTTCGCATCCGGCGCTTCGACACGGCAAACGTGAAGATGAAGGGGCAGCTGCGCCCCGCCCGGAAAAGACCTTGGTAAGGTAGCGCACAAAGACGACGAGTTGGAGAAAACAAAGGGTATGCAGGAAAATCTCCGGCATACCCTTTATGGGTTTGTGCGTTGATGGATTGGTGGACCCACCCCCGAATGACGAGAAAAGCTTAGTACAGCGGTGCCGCACCCATGACAGGGACTGAGACCGACGCCTGGTTGGCCAGGGCCGTGGCGAACGAATGAGCCGGACCCGTGCTCGGAGTCAGGAACGGAGTCAGCGCGGCGACGGCGGAATTGGGGCCGTTGTACACGGCGTTAATCGTCCCAAGTTGCTCGTAGTTCCAGTTATTGGCTGGATTGGTGTTGCTGATGACCCGGCCGAGCACGCGATGCTCGCATTCAACCCCCAGCACCGTTGCAACGACCTTGGCGTAATAGTCCAGTGTTTCCGATGGATGCGGGCTGTTGTCATTGGTATAGGTGTGGGTGTCTTTCGCGCGGCTGGCGAGACGGGCAATTTCTTGAATTGCATTGATGTAAGCAGCGATGAAGGCATTTTCCAGAGCATCCAGCATGGCAGTAAATGCTTGAAGAGTCATGAAAGTGCCCGCTGGGAAGTAGAAGGTCTGGATCGGATCCTTCGAAGCGTTCGGGATGTTCAAAAAGCTGCGGAAGAGATTTGCATGATTGATTTCTTCACTGAGGGCCGCACGCAGGTACATCACATTGCCTGCATTGCCGGCAGACGTAACGTTCATGGCCGTGCCGCCCGGTCCTGCAAGCTGGGTGCTTTGGATTACCGGCATCGTAAGGCCGTTGTAGTAGAACGTGGTCGCAAGGTCCTCTGCAATCAAGGCCGCCGTTGCGATTTCCATAATGGTATCCCGGTCTTGCGAGTAGTCCTGCACCTGTTCGCCCTGACTTTCCTGCTGCGCCATTGCGGTACTGCCGGATGCGAGAACTATTCCGGAAGCTGCGGCGCCCAGACCGAAAACGCCTGCCTTGCGCAGGAAGTTACGACGGTCCAGACGCGCCTGCGATAGATTGTCAATCGGACTTTCCAGTGACGGTACTTTCATGATTGTTACTCCCCTTATGGCCGGTTAATGGTTGTTAAGAAGCTAGACACGTCGGGTCGGGGGTCGACGGTCTGAAGTCGCCGAAAACATCTGGCACTAGACGTACTGGTAGATGCGCCGTTTGGATTGGGTGAATGCTTGATTTTTTCGACTTTTTCAACCTTTTATCCATCGCATGAATACTACTCCTACTATCAGCGACATGCGTAAGCCTTTCTTTCGGGGTTATGCGATCTTCCCCCGATCGGGGAATTCCAGCTTCAAACTGCAATAAACTTAGGTGGCAACCACTTCTTTCTTATGGCCGATGGCTTCTCCCAAACCGTCAAACTGCAGGCCGACATCGTCAAAGTGATCGGCGAGTATGTTCGTCTGACCAAAGGCGGGGCGCATAGCTTCAAGGGGCTTTGCCCGTTTCACAAGGAACGTACTCCTTCCTTTAACGTGCAGGCGGCCCAACAATTCTTCCATTGTTTCGGGTGTGGCCAGTCAGGGGATGTGTTTACGTTTGTTCAGAAGATTGAAAACGTCAGCTTTCCGGAGGCAGTGCGAACGGTCGCGCAGAAATGCGGCATTCCGCTGCCCAAACGTGAATTTTCCTCCCCGGAAGAAGCGCAGGCCTCGCGGCTGCGGGCCAGACTGCTGGATCTCCATGAGCAGGCCTGCGGTTATTTTGAGAAGCAACTGCAGTCCCCTGAAGCTGCGCGTGCGCGGGAATACCTGACGAGCCGAGGGGTTTCGGCGTCGGCGATTTCCGCTTTTCGCATGGGATACGCCCCGGAATCGTATTCGGAGATGCGCAACCAGCTTCAGTCCACTTTCGACGAAGAAACCTTGCGAGCCAGTGGGCTGTTTTCTTTCAAGGAACAACCCGACGGCGCGTCCGGGCCTATCTATGCCAGATTTCGCAAGCGCATCACCTTTCCCATCCGCAATGAGGCGGCCCGTGTCATCGCGTTTACCGCGAGGGCGCTGGATAATGACGAAAAGGCCGGCCCGAAATACCTGAACTCCCCTGAAACGCAGCTTTATACCAAAGGGAACGTTCTATTTAATTTGGATAAAGCCAAGCAGGCGATCCGGCAGTTCGAGTTTGCCCTGCTGGTAGAAGGCCAGATGGATTGTATTTCGGTCTATATGGCTGGAATTACGAATGTTCTGGCGACCAGTGGGACGGCCTTCACCCCAACCCAGGTGCGGCTGCTGGCACGTCACACGCAGCAGGTTGTGGTGAATTTCGACCCCGATACGGCTGGGGCAAACGCCGCCGAAAAGTCTATTTCCCTGCTGATTGAAGAAGGATTCAGCGTTAAAGTTGTAACGCTGGAAGGCGGTCTGGATCCGGACCGCTATGTGCGCGAACGGGGCACCGCGGCCTACATCGCTGCCCTGCGATCGGCGCGACGTCACAGCGACTATTTAATCGACCGTGCGCGGACGTTATTTCCGCCTGTCTCTTCCGATGCCAAAGTGAAGGCGCTCAACTTTCTGCTGCCGCACATGCAGCATCTGCGCAGCCGCATTGCGCGGGATGAGTTTGCGGCGGATGCGGCGCAGAAGCTCGCCATTGACTCGGCTCTGTTGCGGCAGGAATTGAAGCAAGCCGCGTTCGCCAAGCGGACGGACGTTCGCACGCCAGCAGTTTCCGCGACGGTATGGAGCGAGGCGGAGAAGTTGCTGCTTCGGGCCTTACTTCTGCCATCCGCCGAACGCGCGCGCCAGCTCGCGAGGGAGCGGCTGATTGGCGAGCCGGGGCTTTGCGAGGGATTAGCATCTGCCGGGCTGCTTGCCGCTTGCGCTGCCGCAGAGACCATCGCAAATCCTTTCGATCTGGTGCAGGACGAGGCGAGTCGCCATCTACTGGCTGCGGCGCTCATGCACAGTTCGCAGGAAGTGGAGCCGGAGCAGGTCGAAGACGCCTGCAATTCGCTGCGTCATACGCGCCTGGTGCGGCGGCAGCGCGAGCTGCGGCGCCTGCTGGCAGACGCGGAAGCTCGCGGTGACGGTACCACTGTCGAAGAGCTTATGACTGAGAAAATGGCTCTGGACCGAGTCTTAAGGGAGAGCTGAACCGCGCATCCGAACGTGTCTTGAAACCGGGCTTTTCTCCTGTTTGCGGGATGTTCCTCATTTGACCCCGCATCCAGCCCGTGCATAGACTAAAGTTGCTTCCAGAGAGCCTTGATGCGGTTGATGCGGCCATTGCGCTTATTTTTTCCAGGCAATCGAATGACGATTGCGTTCGCGGTGCTCGCGATTCTCCTGTACTCCGGTACCTGGGCGGGTTTGGCCCAGACATCGGCACCTCAGCCGCAATCGTCGGACAATCCGGCATTGCCGCCGCCTCACCTGCCCACGCTTTCCGGGCCGCCTTCCACTTTCTCCTCTTCCGGGTCGAATAGCAATTCCTCTGCGGCGGCTCCGGCGGAAGATGCGAACTCCCAAGGCGAAACGGGCGATGTTTCCGCACGCCCTTTTAAGGACGCCCAGGCCGAGAAAGCTCCGGCGGTGATTGATCCGACAGGCCCGGCCACCTCCGTGGAAACGTCTGAGTCTGTGTTCGACATGATGGCCGGTTTAAATGCGTGCGGGTATAACGAGGGACTGGAAAATTCCGATCCGCTGCGTCAGAAAGTTCGCGATGATGTCAATCAGGCGCTGGCCCAGTCCGAACCAGCGCGCCAGGCACGCGATCAGTTGTGCGCTTTCATCCAGAAGCACACAATGAGCAGCAGCAAGCTGAATCTGGCGGCTTACATTTCACTGGCGCTGTACCTTACTCCGCCGCCGCAGCTGACACCGAACGTTGCGGCTGCTGACTTGCCGCCGGATGCCGCGCCGCTGGTCGATGTGGTTCCGCGCCTGAAGGCGTTCGCGGAAGCGGCCGGTCTGCACGTCATCTGGGTTCTGAACCGCCACGCGTATGAGGCGGACGTGGAGAAGATTCGCGGGCCGCTTTCTCAGATGATCGTTCAGGTGGATCTCTATCTTAAGCAGCCGCCCCCTGGTTACGGAAACCGGCGGTTCCTCGTCATCCTTGAGCCGCTGATCGCCCCGGGAGTGGTAAACGCTCGCGTTTATGGCGGAGATTACATTGTGGTGGCCTCGCCGATGGACGGCAAGATGGACCTGAAGGCGGTGAAGCACACGTATCTCCACTTCGAGCTGGAGCCTCTGATCTATGCGCGTTCGGAATCGATCGATGCGCTTGGCCCGATTCTGGAGTTGGTACAGCCCGCTCCGCTGCCTTTTGCGGTGAAGAACAACATTCTCGCTCTGGTGACGGAATGCATGATTCGGGCGATTGAAGCGCATACGATGGACACAGGCGTGCCGGTGTACAAGCCTCCCGCCCATTTTGACCGGAACCAGCTCGCCGCAATCAACAAGGCCATCAATACCCATGACCGGCGGGTATCGCGCGTGAGGCATGAGGCGGTAGCCAGGGACATGACGCAGGGGTACATCCTGACTCAGTATTTCTATGATCAGCTGCGCACCTTCTCCGATAATCCCACGACGCTGCAGGAGGCGGTGGGAGAAATGGTCTACGGCATGAA
>DASSZI010000139.1:0-5382 GCA_035713565.1 Acidobacteriaceae bacterium
GTTTGCCCGTCAGATCGACCACAATGGTTCTGGGTAATCCGGCGGGAAATCCCATGTCGTCCATTACGCGCTTCCATGTGCCGTCCGGCATCTGCGCCTCGACGTATGGAGGCATCGGCTTCAGGCCCGCCTGCCACGCTGCGTACATGGAGCTGGCGGAAAAATATTCAATAAAACCATGAAGAAACAGCCGCAGTGGATTCTGCGGGGTCCACTCGCCGAGATCGAGTGTGAGGGTGTGCCGGTTCGCGAAACCTGCGAACGGCAGATTGGTAAAGTCTTTCACATAGTTGCGGTCTCGATAGCGCAGGAGTTCGCGTACATCGCGCCCCTTGTCATCCCACGCTCCGATGGGCGCATAGGCAGCCGAACTGAGGATGGTCTGCCGCCGCGCAAATGGAGGCTCGCTCAGGAAGCGTTCGTTGGGATATACGTCGGTCCCTGCCGGATGATCGACCGCAACGAGGCGCACCTGGTCTAGAAAATTGACTTCTTCCATCGGCTCACCAAAGCGGAGGCTAAGGTATCCATTGCGCGCCTGGAGCTGCGTGCCCTCCACTTTGATCCATTCATCTGGATCGGGCGTGTTCTCGCGCCTCGGTGCAACCCAGTGGCCAATCACTCCTGCGCCGATGACATCGGAAATAAACTGGTATTTCCGGCCATTCCAGGCGAACAGCGTGGGACAGGAACTGCCCCGGCGATCGAGTTCCAGATAGGAGACAGACTTTTTGGTCCCGATGTCGAGTTCATCCTGAGGCACGCCGGTGGGCCACAGGAGACGCACGATGTCCGCGTGGGTGTTGCTTCCCAGACCCGCCAGGATTTCGTCAGGCCCCTGACTGAGAAAACCGGAGGCACCTGTAACTTCCCACTTTTGCCAGTTGCCATTGGAGAAGACTTCCACTTTGGTGCCGATGGCCATCTTGTTATCGGCCAGACCTGTGAGAGCGATCCGCAGCGAGTGGTTGCGGTTGCCTCCCTGATTGCGCAACACTACGGGAGCGCGATCCAACTGGGTGACGATCAGGTCCGCAGCTCCGTTGCTGTTGACGTCGGCGGAAATCACCGAGCGCGGATTCCGTAGCTTGATCTTGTCCAGCTTCAGACTGGCTGTCACATCCTGAAAACCCTTTGGCCCCAGATTGCGCAATACGCGTAATTCAGGTCCATGCGCAGTGTCGATGAGAACCGCGAGATCGATCCATCCGTCATTGTCGATATCGACAGCGGTCAATCCCCAGCCGCGTAGTGCGTCATGGATCGGCAGCGGCACGCGCTCAAAATGTTTGCCATCCACATTCCGCCACAGCGTCACTCCAGGAGCGCCCGCGTGGGTCACGGCGACATCCATCCATCCATCTTTGTTGAAGTCGAAAACGCTGATACCTAGGGTTGGCGGCAGGCCCGCGCCGGTAAACAGCTGAGATACTTTGAAGGGTCCCTCCCGCTGATTGGCAAAGAAGGTCGGAGCAGCGCCGGTGCCAGTCACGACCAGATCGACAGCACGGTCGTTGTTCAGGTCGGAAAGCGTTGCCGAAACCGACGTGCCTTCCCCTCCAAGTCCGGACTGCGCGGTCCAATTGGTAAAGGTCTTGTTCCCGTTGTTGCGCCATAACACGTTGGGAGCCCGCCCGGCCTTTGCATTTCTTCCGTCGGAGCGCCCGGTGACGAACAGATCAAGGTCACCATCATGGTCGTAATCGACAAACGTCAACCCAGCGGGTCGGTTAAGAGACCGAATGCCAACTTTCTCGGTGACATCCGCAAACTTCCCATGGCCAAGATTTCTGAACAGAACGACGCGGTCGATAAAGGCAACTGCCAGATCGGGACGTCCATCATTGTCGAAATCGCCGACAGCGCAGGCCACGCCGCGGCCGCTCGCCGTCAAGCCTAGAGTGGCTGAGCTGACCTCTTCCAATCGGGTGCTGCCGGGGCTGCGCACCGTGTTGCGATAGACGTGAATCGCAGGAGTCCCCTGGCCGGGAACGATCAAATACAGCGGCTCACCTGCTTCTGGACGAAGCATGCAAGCGCCACCGCCTAAGGGCTTGTTCTCGGGAGATGGGGAGTGAATTGCGGTGCTGACCACGGGTTCCCTGGTAAAGGTAATCGGGACCATGGCGCCGACCTCAGGACCTTTGGGCAGGATATCCTGCGCTTTGGAGTACTTGCCCTCTTCCCCATAAGTATGCGCCAGTGGAGTAGCGATCTTATCGTTTCTCAGATGCTCGAAGCGCGCAAAGTGTACGCGAGCCTCCGGACTCTGGCCTGAATGCTGCAACGCCTTCGCCAATCCGAATTCCGCTGACGCGTCAAATGGATTCAGTTGCAGGGCCGTCCGATATTCAGCAATCGCCTGGTTCAGTTCATGCAAGTCGAGTTCGCATGAAGCGAGATAATAATGCGCATCCGAATCTGCAGGGTCGATGGCAAGGGCATGCTTGAAGGATGCAGCAGCATCCTGGTTGTTTCCAGTGCTGCGATAGAGCAGCCCCAACACATACCACGGATGCGCGTCATTGGGATTTTGTGTTGTGGCGCGCATTAGGATTCGCTGCGCTTCGGAACTCTCTCCAAGGTAGAAGAGTACGATGCCCTGGTTGGTTTCCGCTATCGCAAGGCTCGGGTCAAGCCGGTAAGCTTCGGCAAATTTATCCGCAGCTTTCTTCAGCATTTGCTGGTTGGCCAAGGCGCTACCAAGATTGTTCAATTCGATGGCTTCGCTCCGATAGTTATGCGCCGCAAAGAGCGCCGCTGTGGTCGCGCTTCCAAGCAACGCTAACAAAACGAGCTTAGGGATAACTCCGGAGAGCCTGCATCGAACATTCGAGTGAGAAATCATCGTGGCTGAGCTTCATCTTTCTGGCTCGGACGTAAAAGTATCACATCTCTCACCAAATACCCGTGACGATTATCACTGCAATGCATGTCGTCTGAAGTGGAGCATTGCACTGTTACCGTCAACAAAGTAACAGGCTGCACCTTCGAGTCCACGTATAACCTGACTCGGTTTTGCATTACTGTTAGGCATTTATCGTAGGCTCCATCGCTAAACGCGCGGTCTAGAACTGAAGCACGCCGGTAAAGTTGCCGCGGAGATGTATCTTTTCGCGAGCATGAGGATTTCCTAAGGAGATCAGAATGGGTTACACCAATGGTTCGACCTCGCCGGTACGCCATGCATTCCTCGAAGGAAAGGGCGTCTTCAGTTTTGGCATTCTCGGCGGAGTTCTTATTTTCCTGCTCCTTACAGGCCTGGGGATTTGGTTGCTGCCTTTTGGCACGGCAGCGCAGATTTCTGTACTACTGCACACTGCGCTTGGCCTGCTGCTGGTGCTACCGTTGGCGGTCTGGGAGTTCAGCCACTGGTGGGCCACGCGGAATGCGCGTTGGCGACTGCGGAAGTTTTGCGCGTATGCCGGTTTCTGGGCCTTGACAGTCAACGCCCTCAGTGGAGTGCTGCTGAGTTGGCAGGCGTTCTTCTCGCTGAACATCAGCCATCTTTGGGACCGTATACATCTTTGGAGCGGACTTGCTGCGGTCCCATTTATTCTGGTCCACGTTTGGCCCGGCGCAAAGAGTATCGTGATTCGCGGAATCGGCCAACCTCCCGAGGGACTGAGAGTCGATCTGTCGGCTGCGCGCCGCAGAATGTGGGGAGTGGCGGCAGGTACGGCTTTAACGCTTGTACTTCTGGTGGCGGTGGTGTCCGCCGTTTACCGCGCTCCCGACTTCAGCCACTCCAAGCTGCCGACGGGCTACCAATTGCCCTACGGCAAGAACCCATTCGCACCGAGCCTGGCGACGACGGAAAGCGGGCAGCCTGTGGCACCGCAAATCCTCGCTCAGTCGAAGTCCTGCGGGGCCTCGGGCTGCCATAGCGCGATCTATAAAGAATCGCGGGCCAGCGCGCACACCTGGGCCTCCGAGGACAAATTTTTCCAGGGCGTGCAGGGGGCGATGATTAAAGAGGAAGGAATACCGGCGGCCCGCTATTGCGCGGGTTGCCATGATCCTGTGTCGCTGCTTTCGGCTTACAAGGATGCCAGCACGGGGGTGGAAGCCCCCGGGTTTAAAGAGGGGGACTCCTGTGTCGCCTGCCATTCCATGGTCCGTGTCGATGTGCAGGGCAATGGCAATTATGTTTTTGCGCCGCCGACTCCTTATCTGTTTGAATATCGCAGCGGACGCTATAGTACCGCGCTGACCCATTTCCTGATTCGCGCATATCCTTGGCATCACGACAGCGATTACAACCTTACTCTAGTGAAAAATCCCGTCTCCTGCGCCTCTTGTCATAAGCAGTTCATCAATAAGCAAATCAATCATGTAGGTTGGGTGCAGCTCCAGAACCAATATGACGAGTGGCGGACGGGCAAATGGAACACCAGTCCAAATCCCGCGGACCGGCTGCGCTGCCAGGATTGCCACATGTATTACACGACCTCCTCTGACCCAGGCATGGCGGACCCTTACGATCATGCAGTGGGCCTGGGCGGCAAGCATCGCAACCATTGGTTCGCTGCCGCCAACCAGGCGATGCCCACCATGGTCCATTCTTACGACGCCGCAGGCCAGGTACAGCGCGTGAATGCGTGGCTGAAAGGCCAGGTCGTGATTCCAGAGATTGCGAAGACATGGCCCAAGGGGCCAGTGATCCCAATCAAAATTCTCGGTCCAGCCTCAGCCCAGGCTGGCCAGAAAATCCAGCTTCGTGCCGTCGTCACCAACAACAAGGCCGGACACGATTTCGCTACGGGGCCAGCGGACCTGATTCGCGCCTGGGTGGAAATCGAGGTGCGCGACCCGGCGGGGCAGATGGTGTTCCATTCCGGTGAACTCACGGCGCAAAATCATATCGAGCAGGGGACAGTGGTGATCCGCTCCATCGGCGTCAATGCGGAAGGCAATCCGATTCTGCGGCACCGCCTGTGGCATTACGTGGGCACCATCTTCAAGCGATCGATTACACCGGGTTATTCCGACATGTACGCCTACGACTTTACGATCCCCAAACACATGCAGGGCCCCTTGCAGGTCACAGCCCGACTGCGTTATCGCAAGGCAAACCAGTACTTCATGGACTTCCTGTTTCCCGAGCAGTCGCGCGAAGCTCCCATTACCGATCTGTCGTCCAGCAGCACGCAGATTCCGTTGCTCGCGCAAGGTCCCGAGAAAGCAGTTCCTGTGGGCAACCTCCCCAGGCAGTCTCCGTCCACCGTCGCCAAGGGGGGGCAATGAATCGTCGCACCTTCTCTGTTCTCAGCGCGGGACTGCTCCTCGATGCGCTTGCCGGATGTTCAGGAAAGCATTCCCGGCCCAGGCAACAAGTTTTTAACAGCGAGGCCCGCACTTTACCCCATGACCATCCGAATG
>DASSZI010000140.1:0-6009 GCA_035713565.1 Acidobacteriaceae bacterium
TCGGCTGCACTTTGGACTGGACCAGGCGGCGAGCGTTGACACGCTGGAGATTCGCTGGCCGTCGGGGCAGGTGGATACGTTCCACAACCTGCCGGTGAACAAGCTGTATGTCATTGAAGAAGGGGCAAAAGCGCCGAAAGCCGTTGAGCTGATTCCGGCAAAAGTGGCCTCGCGATAAACTAGTACTGAGGGATTTATGCCAGAGATTCAACGCAGGAAGACCGCAACCGTAAGGATCGGCAATGTACGAGTGGGCTCCGAGGCCCCGGTTGTCGTGCAGTCGATGACGAACACCGATACCGCCGATATTCCCGGCACGATTCAGCAGGTCGCAGCGCTGGCCGCGGCGGGTTCGGAGCTGGTGCGCGTGACGGTGAACAACGACGAGGCGGCGAAGGCGGTGCCGCATATCGTTGAGGGTCTGGCGAAGCTGGGCGTGGATGTGCCGATCATCGGCGACTTCCACTACAACGGACACCAACTGCTCAAGAAGTATCCGGGGTGCGCGCAGTCGCTGGCGAAGTATCGCATCAATCCGGGCAATGTTTCGATTGGCCGCAAGGACGACGACAACTTCCGCACCATGATCGAATGCGCCGTGGACAACCAGAAGCCCGTCCGCATCGGCGTGAACTGGGGGTCGCTCGACCAGGCGCTGCTGACCCGGATGATGGACGAGAACGCCAGGCTGTCGCAGCCGAGGGACGCGCGCGACGTGACCATGGAAGCGATGCTGGTGAGCGCGCTTGACTCCGCCGCGGCCGCGGAACGCTACGGACTGCGGCATGACCAGATCATTTTGAGCGCCAAAGTGAGTGGCGTGCATGACCTGATCGATGTCTACCGGATGTTGGCAGAACGGTGCGATTATGCGCTGCATCTTGGCCTGACGGAAGCCGGCATGGGCATGAAAGGCATTGTGGCCTCGACGGCAGGGCTGACGCCGTTGCTGCTCGCCGGCATTGGCGACACCATTCGTGTGAGCCTGACGCCCAAGCCGAACGGCGACCGCACGGAAGAGGTCCTGACGGCGCAGCAGATTTTGCAATCTCTTGGGATTCGCAGCTTTACGCCACAGGTAACGGCCTGCCCCGGCTGCGGACGCACGACCAGCACCTTCTTCCAGGAGCTGGCGCAGCAGATTCAGGGTCACGTCCGCGAGTCAATGCCCGTCTGGCGGGAGAAATATCCTGGAGTGGAGGAATTGAAGCTCGCCGTGATGGGCTGCGTCGTCAACGGACCGGGAGAATCCAAACATGCGAACATTGGTATTTCCCTGCCCGGAACGTTTGAGGATCCGGTCGCGCCGGTCTACGTCGATGGACGATTACTGTTGACGCTGCGCGGCGACCATATCGTCCAAGAGTTCACGAAAATTCTGGACGAGTACGTGCAGACACGCTACGGGGCGGCGCAGCCACAGGAACTGGCCAGCACGCGCTGAAGCGTTCCGCCGCTTACTCCGGTTTTGCGGTCTGGGGCAAGCTCGGATCGGCCTTGTACAGTTCCTTTAGAAACTGCCGATACTCCGCATCGCCGCGCTTCAGCTTGCTGTAATCCACGTCCTTGTAATATTGGCTGATGTAATTGAACGCATACGCCGCATACCACGGGATTTCCTTGTCTGGGTGTTTCGAGTCGATCACTGGATTGGTGGCCGGCTTGCCTTGCGCCACCGTCCAGGCATACGGCGCTTCCCGGATGTCGTAGCCGGACAAGTACATCTGGCGTATGCCGATACGTAGGAGTTGCTCATCCTGCGAACGTGCAAATAAATAGACATTTGCATAATTCATGCCAAACTGCCGCACGCGTGGGCTAGTAATACTTGGCCGCGCATAGTACGCCTGCTCTTGCAAGATGGATGCGACGGCATAGGACATAAGTGCAGCCAATTGAGAATTAGTATGCAATCTCACCAACGCAACATCCGGAATCAGAACTATCCCATTCGGCATTGCGATCACATTCTCGACAATCGTGTTGTTCTTCGGGCTGTTGTATCTATAGTGGTTGCCAATGAAAAACTTAACGCATTGTAGATCACCATCCGGCTCTACCAGATGGTTCCCAGGCGTTGCAATGAATGGATGGACAACATAAAACTGGAAATCTATCTTCGTTGGATCATTCGCTGCCAATTCCTTTTGATATTGAGGTACCAGCGCCATGCCTAGCTGCGATGCATATTCCTGCACGTTCTGATCGGGCAGGATTTTGATAGGGCCTTCATGTTTATATTGGATGGTTCCGGGAACACTTTTGCGATAGTCCGGGGTCTCAACCTTGGCCGTAAACATTGTCAGAAACTTTCTTCCTGCTGCATCTACCTGATTGGGCCGGCAGCGGAGTTGCGTAGCTGTGATGGTTGCATCAGCCGCGCGTGTGGCGCGATAGGTCGCCCATGTATTTGGCTTGAGCAAAACGGAAGAGGTCAACTCGTGGACAGACTTGCTGTATTCCTTCGTGTGGGATGGAGGCACATCAAGAATTAGATGGCCATGGATTTCCGAGTCAGAAGTAGAAAGCAGTCTTGTTTCTGGAGTCACAGTCATGGGGTATCCATCGGCCCATAGCTTCCCACTCCAGCCTTGACCGCTCCGTCGTATCATTGGAGTTTCTTCAATTAATGTTTCGCGCTCCATGGTGCGACGGTCGTACGCTAGGTAAGCTACAATCTGTCCGGCCACAAACCCTCTAAGGCGTTGCTTGCTGCCAACCAATTTGACGCGGGAGCCGATGGCTAGCTGTATCGAGCGACACTGTACCGAAGACGTTATTGTCAACCATGAGGATGGCTTAAAGGGTCTTTTAGTCTTGCAACTCGTCTTGGCATCCAACGCTACGTGCACTGTGCCGACATCAAACTCATTGCGTGAATCGACATGGGTGACGAAACCTTCCACTGTGACAGCGAGCGCCGGAGCTGCGAGGAAGAGAAACGCGAAGACTAACCGAGCCAGGCATGTGCGCATAGTTTCCAAGTGCCCTCAAGCTTGATACATATCCTGCACAAGTGTGAGGCCACCCCCTGCGCTATGCTAAGAGTCGCATTGACAGGAAGACGCAAACTCACTCGCCTGCGTCCTCAGCTTATGCTCGGTTTTCTGCGCTAATCGGAAGCAGAAGCGCCACCAGCTCGATCAGGTGAAGCCTTTTCACGAAGGGTTTCTGGAGAAGCCTTCGCGAGCTTTTTACCAGATTTTTTTATAAGCTGATGCAGCGTCGTGGAATCCAGCTCTTCCTCGAAACGTTTTTGAGCTTTTTTGAAAACGCCGTGAACCGCCTTGCGCAGGTCGTGCATGTCTTCCGAATCATGCGTGCCGCGATGCAAGAGATCGCCAGCACTGACGGCTCGATACACATCCCGCATCGTGATTTGTTTGGCGCTCTTTGCCAGCCGCGAGCCGCCTGTGGGCCCTTTTACGCTGGTAACAAGTCCGGCATGGCTGAGGGCCGACAATAAACGACGCACGACCACTGGGTTAGTCGCCATGGCACTGGCGAGCGCCTGTGAAGTGCGATACTTTTCCGGCTCTGTAGCCATGAGAGCCAGAGCTTCAATCCCGTTAGCAAATCGAAGATTTTCCGCCATGAAGGGAACTTACCATAACGCGCTGCCAAGGGCTCGGGGACCTCTGCAGCGCCACCAATGTCAGCCGGTGGCAGATTCATTGTTCCGGGCTTCGTGGGCCAGTTCGCGCAGTCCAGGCAGAATATGGCCGAGAGATACAGCGGGACCCTCCGGCTGGCCGAGCGAGAAATAGATTGCGCGATAGAGTGGGTAAAGGCGGTCATACAGCGCAACCTCCCGCCCTTCGGGCAGATAGGTTTCATAAGGCGGACAGAGCGCGTCCTGAGCTTCTTCCACAGTGGCGTAATCTCCGCAAGCGAGAAATGCGAAGATTGCCGATCCCAGGCTGGTGACATCGCCGGAAGGCACCAGAACGGGCTTTTTCAAAGCATTCGCGTAAACGCGATTGAGCAGCTTGTTTCTTTGCGGGATGCCGCCGCCGTTGATAATGCGCCGCACCGGCGCGCCACTCGACTCCATTCGCTCCAGAATAATTCTGGTATGCAGCGCGGTGCCTTCAATTGCGGCGAACAGTTCATCCTGTGCAGTGCTCATCAGGTTCCAGCCCAGCGTGACACCTCCCAGATTGGGATTGACCAGCACGGTCCGATCGCCATTGTCCCAGGTAAGGCGCAGCAGTCCCGTCTGCGCAGCCCGGTAGGACTCAATCTGCCTCGATAATGTTGCGACGCTGGACCCGGCCCGGCGAGCGATTCCGTCAAAGAGATCGCCCACCGCCGAGAGCCCTGCCTCAATGCCTACATAGTCTGGAAGCACCGAGCCGGGCACAACCCCGCACACACCGGGAACAAGGGTCTGCTTTTCGCTCACGCCGACGATGCAAGTGGAGGTCCCGATCACATTCACCACATCGCCCAGGCGCAGGTTGGCACCGATCGCATCCCAGTGGGCGTCGAATGCCGCGACAGGAATGGGAATACCTGCGCAAAGTCCCAGCCTGGCTGCCCAGTGCTCGGTCAGGTGGCCCGCAATATGATCGGAAGTCCGGTATCTGCCCTGGAGCTTTTCTCGGATGCCGGAAAACAGCGGATCGACGGACGTAAGAAACTCCTGCGAGGGCAGCCCTCCCCATTTAGGGTTCCACATCCACTTGTGCCCCATGGCGCATACGCTTCGCGAAATATCTTCCACGCGATTGACCCCACAGAGGGTTGCGACCACGTAATCGCAGTTTTCCACGGCGGTAGCGAACCGCTCACGCTTTTCCGGATTGTTGCGCAGCCAGTGCAGGAGCTTGGAAAAACCCCATTCTGAGGAATAGGTTCCACCACTCCACTCGATAGCCTCCAGGTTTTGAGAATGCGCCGCATCGGTGATTTCCTGTGCTTCTCGCCAGGCGCGATGATCACACCACAGGTAGTAATCGTCGAGCGGCTGCATGTCGGCTGAAATGGGAATCACACTGGAACCGGTCGTGTCGATGGCCAGCGCTTTGACCTGGTCGCCTTCGACCTGGCTCTGCCGCAGGGCTGTCCGCGTGGCCTGAGCAAGAGCTTCCATTTGCGCTGAATGGCTCTGCGTGGCAAAGTTCGGATCGAGGGAGGAGCGCTTGAGCGGGTATTCTGCGATGCCCAGGCCAATCCGGCCTTTTCCTTTTTCGAATAAAGAGACCCGAACGCTCAGCGTGCCAAAATCAGCGCCTGCAACGATGCTCATCAATTCTCCTGAATCCCACTGCTTCGGTTTTACTGAGCCCAGAACTGCTGCAGAAAGAGATACCTGTCACGATGCCGGTCGGGACGCGCCTGGGGTTCGGGCTGCAAATGCATGACCTGCCATTCCTGCGGCTGATAAGGTGGCCAATTCGCAAGGCCCGCCGCGTTGGGATTCCCGGTCTTCGCAAAATTGGTCCAGTAGCTTTGCATTAGCTCCGACAGCTTGTAATCTTCCGGTCTCCACTTTGCTCCCGTGCGCGAGTCCAGCGTGCCGAAGACATACTCGATGTCATCGGAATGAAACGCACCAATAGACGCCGAATGGAATGGATCGCCAGGGGACCCAAAATCAAACCGGTAGCGATACACCGGAGAGCCGCCGGTTTTCACCTGCGCCTCCAGCCACGCCCAGGTGGAGTATGCGATGAACCTGTCACCCGCGTAGTCCTCTGCAACGCGTACGGCTTCGCCATCGGTGGTGGCCGAGTAGGCATGGAGAAACTCTCCGGATTGCGCGCCAAACTGCTGGTTCGCCATGGTCTGCCAGCTCTCGACGGTGGGTTGTTGCTTCGCATTCACCACCTGCCCCTTTCCTTCATCCTGGTTCCATCCGGCAAGCAGCGGAACATGCGCCTGTTTGCCGTCCGCATAAATGCTCGCCACGGATTGCGACAGAAGGTATCCATCGACATCCGGACGGAAGGCCAGGATGTTTCCACCCGTCCTGGTTGTAGCTGCTTTCAGCAACTCGGCTGCGGA
>DASSZI010000141.1:0-5670 GCA_035713565.1 Acidobacteriaceae bacterium
AATCGCAGCTATGGAATCTGCGATATTGACGGACGAGAGTATCCCTGCTTTTCGTGCGGATCTGCTCGCCTGGTTTGCGCAGAACGCACGAGATCTCCCATGGCGCCGCACGCGTGATCCTTACCGCATCTGGGTTTCGGAGGTCATGCTGCAACAGACGCGGGTGGCTGCTGTAACCGGACGGTACAAAAGCTTTATTGAGCGGTTTCCATCCGTCGTGGCGCTCGCATTGGCAAGTGAACCGGAGGTCCTTACGGCGTGGAGCGGTTTGGGGTACTACCGGCGCGCCCGCTTACTCCATGATGCGGCGCAATTGCTGGTTCGCGAGCACGGCGGCTCTTTGCCGGGTTCCTCCAAGGAGCTGCGAAAGCTACCTGGGGTGGGCGACTACACAGCAGCGGCGATAGCCAGCATTGCTCATGCGGAACCTGTAGCGGTGGTGGACGGAAATGTCGAACGAGTACTGATGCGGCTGTCAGGCAACTACGCAGGCGACAGACGCCTTTCGGCAGCTCACCTGAAAGCCCACGCCTCGCGTCTGCTCGATTCAGAAGTTCCAGGAGCTTTTAACCAGGCAATGATGGAACTTGGCGCTACGGTTTGTCTGCCGCGCCTGCCCACCTGTGCAGAGTGTCCGGTTCGTCCGTACTGCCAAACCCGTGGAGAACATCCCTCCAGATCGCGCAAGCAGATGTTGAGCCGGAAAGTGGCATACGCTCTCGTCAAGAAACCAGTGGAAGAGAGTCCTTCCGCAGTCTCGGTTCTGTTAGTCCAGAGAACCAGAGAATCATCTTTGATGCCTGGTATGTGGGAATTGCCGATGCTTCCTCCTCAAGCGGAGAATCTGCAGCCTGTTCTGAGAGTTCGTCACTCAATCACGAACACGAATTATTACGTGAGCGTGTATGAGATGCCGGAGGATGCCGTGGTGCTTGCCGAAAGTCTAGGGTACGACTGGAAGTTGAGCGCTAATCTGGGAGAAATTCCCTTGACGGGGCTCGCCAGAAAGATTCTGATGCGAGTGGGTGTATTTGCCAGGCCCAAAGAAATCCGGAGAGGAAAAGCGCTGCCTGGGGCGGAGAGCGTTTTTCTTTGAGGTCTGGAGCCGGTAACAGGAAAGGCGTTTCATGCGCTCCCGTCCACCTGCAAGCACTGCGGCTGCGTCAGCGTACACGGTATGTCGCTGCCCCGGCGTTCGTATAACGATTGTATGTTGCGTCTTCGTGGCCGGCGCCGCAGTTTCTTTCGCGATGGCAGCGCAGCCGATTGCCTCGCAACAGAGCACCCCTCCCAGTCTGCACGCGCGCTCTCAGACTGGTAATGCCCAGCCCCAGGCTGACTCCAGCGCCTCCAACAGTGCAACTTCAACGCTGCCGAGAGATGTTTCGGGATCGTATGAGTTCGACCATCTGAATGAATCTATCGAGTTGGATATTGAGCGAAAGAAGGTAAGCGGATATATCACGCGTCTTGGGGACGCGGAAACGGACAGCAACACTCCGCTGACATTCTTTTTCGACCATGCGTCCGTGCAAGGATCTCAATTGCAGTTCCAGACTCGCGTGGTCCATGGCATCTGGTACTCGTTCCGGGGGACGATTGTCCGCGGCAAGGGGCAGACCCGCAGTGACGAGGGCTATTACGTTCTCCACGGTGTTTTTCAGGAACATCATCCGCAAGATCAGGACGAGAAATCCGCGAACGAGACGGTCCTCCGCCGTACTGTCAATTTCAAGTCGCTTGCTCAGTAGTTCCGACGGTCTGACCTGGCATTCTTTGGGGCAATCGAGAATGACTTCTGTTGATCCAGTAAAATGAGCACTTATGCTCGATGTGCGGTTGGTGAGGGAAAATCTCTCTGAAGTGCAACAGAGGCTCGCTTTACGCGGGCCAGATGCGGGAGCTATTCTCTCGGACTTCAAAGCTCTCGACGAGCGCCGCCGCGGGGCCATTACCCGCTCTGAGGCGCTGAAGGCAGAGCGAAATGCGCTCTCCGCCCAGGTGGCCCAGCTTAAGAAGAGTGGCGCGCCTGCGGAAGAACAGATGCAGCGGACCCGCTCCATGAAGGACGAAATCGAACGGTGCCAAGCCGAGGTACTGCGCAGCGAGCAGCAGATGCAGAATTTGCTGCAGCAGGTTCCCAATCTTCCACATGAGACGGTGCCAAGGGGTGCCGCTGCCGAAGACAATGTAGAGGTCCGCCGGTGGGGTACGCCACGCGACTTTGAGTTTGCGCCTAAGCCGCATTGGGAGATAGGCGAGCGCCTGGGCGTGCTCGACTTTGAACGTGCCGCCAAAATCTCCGGCGCCAGGTTTGCTGTGTATTGGGACCTGGGTGCGCGTCTGGAGCGGGCGCTGGCGAATTTCATGCTTGATCTCCATACGCGCCAGCATGGATACAGGGAAGTTTTGCCTCCGTTCATGGTGAATGAGGCGTCCCTGTTTGGCACCGGTCAATTGCCTAAATTCCAGGCAGATTTGTTCCGCTGCGAAGGACACGATCATTGGCTGATTCCGACAGCGGAAGTGCCCGTGACTAATCTATTTCGTGACGAGGTGCTGGAGGAAAGCCAGCTTCCGATCTCTCTGGTGGCCTATACGCCGTGCTTTCGCGCGGAAGCTGGTTCCCATGGCAAGGACGTCCGAGGATTGATCCGCCAGCATCAATTCCAGAAGGTGGAACTCGTGAAGTTTTCAAAGCCAGGGGACTCATATGGGGAGCATGAAAAGCTGACTGGCCATGCCGAGGCAATCCTGCAGGCTTTGAATTTGCCGTACCGGGTGGTGAGCTTATGCGCGGGGGATCTCGGGTTTTCAGCCGCGAAGACTTACGATCTGGAAGTCTGGCTGCCAGGGCAGAACGTATACCGAGAAATCTCCTCCTGCTCCAATTTTGAATCCTTCCAGGCTCGCCGCGCCAGCATCCGCTTTCGTCCGGAGGGACAAAAAAAAATCGAATACGTGCATACACTGAATGGCAGTGGGCTGGCGGTGGGCCGAACATGGCTGGCGGTCATGGAGAACTACCAGCAGGCAGATGGAAGCGTAAGAATTCCGGATGCTCTTGTGCCGTACATGAACGGAGCAACTTTGATCGAACGCCGGTAAAGCCAGATTCGGCATCGTACATTTTGGTGAGGCAGTCTTGAAAAGAATCCTTCGTAGCTACATCCTTTGGACCTACCAGCGGGGCAGCGTGCATTACGACGTGATGGTGACATTGATTCTGCTGTTCATCTTTGTCTCTCCGCACATCATCAACTTTAACGACAAACCTGTGGAGCGCATTGTTCCACCAAGTCAGGTACTGGTCCAGAGTGATGGTCACAGCGGGCTAAGATATCAAATTGACGCGGCGACGCTGGCCTCTTTCCGGGATGGAGGAGATTTGAAGTCTCAATTCCAGAACGTCATTCGGCCTATCTCGGGGAACGTAGTGATCGTTCGCTATCAGGCTGTAAAGTCGCCCAGCGGAAAAATCATCGCCTATCACGTATGGGCGCACAGATAAGTGAGGAAACCTACCATGCGGATACAGAAAACCTGGGCGGCTGCTGGCAACCGAATTTTTGGGGCGCTGGTCCTGTTGCTTCTATCGGTGCACATCCATTACGCACAGGCGCAGCCTGCAGGCAATGCAGCGCTCGATAAAGTGCTGGCGCAGATGGACAAAGCTGCGGCCAGCTTTCATTCTGCGCAGGCAGACTTCCAGTGGGACCAGTTTGAGCGCGTGGTCAGCAGTACCGACAGCCAGACGGGAGTGATTTACTTTCTGCGCTCCGGAACAGCCATGCAAATGGCCGCCGACATACTTACCTATGACGGTCAGCCCGCAAAAAAAATAGTTGTATTCCGGGATGGCGTTTTGAAGTTTTACCAGCCGCAGATTGATCAAATGACTGTGATCCATGCAGGCGAAAAGAAGGACCAGTTTGAAAGCTATCTTGCGCTTGGATTCGGTGCCAGCGGCAGCGACTTGAAAAAGAGCTGGGACATCACTTATGAGGGAATGGAGACTCTCGACGGGGTGCAGACGGCGAAGCTGGATTTAGTAAGCAAGGTCGCCGCTGACCGCAATACGATCTCTCATCTGACGATCTGGGTCGATCCGGCGCGGGCGATCTCATTGAAGCAGATTATGTTTGAAGCTTCTGGAGATTCGCGAACCGCATACTACCGCAACATCCAATACAACAAGAAAGTTTCCTCTTCCGTATTCAAGATCAAGACGGACTCCAAGACTCAGGTGGTGCAGAAGTAAGCTGATCGCTGCCTCCGGGAAATCCAAGCGCGGCTCCGGCAAAAACGAAGACGATCGGAAAGCATTCCAGCGTGTAGCGGGATTCCGGAGTTTCCAGCGTCAGCAGCAACAGGCATCTGGCGACAACATAGGCGAGCATCACCGGCGCGAACGCCACTCGGCGTCGAATACCCCAGGCTGCTAGCAGCAGATACCCTAGATTGAGGGCACCGTAACACCAGGAGAAAATTGTCTCCGCAGGATGATGCTTGTACTCCCACCAGCGCAGTTCGATCCAGAGGGCCTCTGTGCGCGGGCGCAGCCACATATCGGCTAATCGCAGGACTGGGAGTTCCACGTAGAAACGTAGAGGATTTTGCCGTATTCGTTGTTGCGCCAGTTTTCCGAAGCGGTGGCTGAGTGCGG
This sequence comes from Acidobacteriaceae bacterium, assembly GCA_035713565.1. Taxonomy (GTDB): domain Bacteria; phylum Acidobacteriota; class Terriglobia; order Terriglobales; family Acidobacteriaceae; genus JAKAAZ01. Next base: position 4,667 of record DASSZI010000141.1, read on the forward strand.
GCGACATGACCTCTGCCCTGTTGTAATCGGCAAACAGAGTCGAGGTGTCCAGCTTTTGTTTGGGATTATCGAAGGCACGGGACGGCAGCAGATTCACATCAATGGGCGCGCCATTCACGTTCCAGTAGATCTCAGCGGTGGAGGCATAGTCCGCAGACCAGCTTTGTACCCAGCGAATCCATCCGCGTGGAATATATTCGTTAGGATCGTTGGCGTACCTGGGGGCGAGCGGTTGAAATACATGCATGGTGATCGCGTTGCGGATGGTCCAGACAGAGAAGGGAAGAAGGCTCAGCAGAGTGCAAACCAGTGCCATCTTCAGGCTTGCCGCGGTCGAGGTGCGGGGGACTGCATACCAAAACATCGCTGGCGCGAGTACCAGTCCCCAAAGCGCACCATCGGGCCGGAGCATGGCCGCATAGCTGATGCTGAGAGCCATCGCCCAGAACCAGCCGTTATACGCTGGTCTCTCCACGTAGCGAAGCAGGGCGTACAGGCCAAGAGCAATGCAGAACAGAGTAGGAGTTTCCGTCAACGGCGAAGCCACGTAATTTGCCGTGAACGGGCACAACGCAGCCAGATAGAGCGTGGCGATCCCGGCACGTTTCCCAAGAGCGCGGGCGCAAAAACCTGCCAATAGCAGGCATGTGGAAAGATCGAGGAGTGCCTGGAAGCCAAGAATGGGACCGTAGTGGCCGATCCCGAAGATGGAGAAACAGATTGCAAGAAGCAGAGGATAGCCTGGCAGCCGGATCAGTGTAGGATGAATCCCGGTGGCGCGGGTAAAGCCGTAGATATGGTTCCAGAACCAATTGCGCGCGAGTTCTCCGTAAACCAGAGAATCGCCTTCCACGACCGGGTAATAATGGATGAACCACAACCGTAACAGCAAACCTGCCGCAAGTGCGAGGATGACGTGCCTGGACGCGTGGCGCAGCAGATATAGCATCGATGAATGAATGATACTAGCTGCCCGATCTGATTTTGGGGATAGGATGACTCTG
>DASSZI010000142.1:0-14569 GCA_035713565.1 Acidobacteriaceae bacterium
TCTATTGCGGAACTCAGAGGCACTCGTGGCAATGGGCCAGCGCGCGCGGTACCTGGCGCATGCTGACGCGGCCGCATCCATAGTGGCGCTGCTGAAAAAACAACAACAGCCCACCTGAGTGAGCCGTTGCTGGTTGGGGAACTGTTGCGCTGCGCTATCTGCGGCCTCCGCCTCCGCCGCCGTGGAATCCGCCACCACCCCCACCGAATCCGCCGCCTCCACCATGGAAGCCGCCGCCTCCACCGCCAAATCCACCACTGCGGGATCCGCTGAATCCGCCTCTTCCGCTGCTGCTGTAGGACCCGCGGTACCCACTCGATCCGCCGCTGCCATAGGTTCCACGAGATCCTCCGAAGCCACCGTAGCCGCGGGAGGAACTGTAGGATCGCGGCACGGAGTATCCGCCCCGAGAATTGTACGCACCCATTCCACGCTGGCCTCCATATCCGGCTGAGCCACTGGCCCGAGGCAGATTGTAACTTCTTGTCGGCCCGCCGTAGCCGCGGCCGCCTAGGGAGTTCGTGGCGTTGCGGTTGGCCGTAATCAGAGGCCGCTGAGCTCCCACCCTGCTGCCAACTCCGCCCATGCTGGACGGACGGCTCGCCGCAGAAACCATCCGGTTACCGGTGGTAGCCCGTCCATTTCGGCCTGTGGCGTTGCTGAAAGTGTGGCTGGTAAAAGTGGAACCGCGTGCTGGACTGGAATTCACCCCATGGCTCGCAACTGGCGTATAGGGTCTGCCATTGCCGCCTTGCAGTCGGCCGCCGTGAGCAGAGGCATACTGGTTGGCTCGGGCTACGCTCTCGTTTACCCCTCCTCGCGCAGCGGTTCCGCGGGCACTTGCGTTCACCAGACCTGATCGTGCAGGCGCTCCCGCCGGCCTGACGGAAGTATTGAACTGGTGCGGGCTGAAGCCACTGGGGCCCTGGCGGCCGTTGTAATTGTGAATGTTATTGATATTCGTAATATTGGTTACATTTCGGTTGTTGTAATAGACGCCACGGTTCCAATACCCGCCATAAAACCCGTTGCCGAAGTAACCCCCACCGTAGAAGATTCCACCGTAAAATCCGACCGACAGGCCCCAGTAGCCGGGGTACCAGCCGTAGAAACCACCGCCCCAGCCCCAATAGCCTGGCGTCCAAAGGCCGCCAACGAATGGCGGGTAGACCCATACTCCAGGAACCCAGGACCAGCCGTCGTCCCAGCCCCAGTACCCGGGCGTCCATTCATAGCCATCTCCTGGGCACGGAGGCTGATCGTAGGCGTCGACTGGAAATGGCGGAGGCGCTGAATCGACAGTTTCAGTGGGCTGGCGCTGCTGATCGACGCCTTGCGCGTTGTCCTGAACCTGCTGCTGATCAGGATAGGCCTGCTGCTGATCCTGCTGGCCTTGATATTGGTCCTGCTGTCCTTGATCTTGTTGGCCCTGCTGCTGTCCCTGTTGAGGATCCTGATAGGGCTGATCCATCGGAGGCGGCTGGTCCGTCGGATTGTCCGGCGCTACGGCGCAGCTAGGACAGTTCCAGCCCCCGTTGCTGCCGCCCTGCTGCTGGCTGTCTTCCTGCTGCTGGGCATGGACCGGGGTCGCAAGACCCACGGCAACCACGATCGCAGCGAGAGTTGCCGCGGAAAATGAGCGAAAGGTACGCATCAGGGCACCTCCATCTCCTGACCTCTTTCCATCCACCGGCTTCTGTGGCTTTGAGAGGCAAGGCCCCGGAGAGTTCGACTACAGCCGCCCAAAGGGCCTTGGTCTAGACTCTCACATTATGCAAACGCAAGTAGTGGGAAAAGGTTGTGGTGTGTTTTCCACAATTTGGACGTGCCGGGGGCCCGAGTAGCGAAAATCACGGGATTTCGCGTTGCTACGGCCAGTTTTCCACCGGAACGCCACTGCTACAGTAAAAGCAGGCTTTTCCCTCATGTTCATCCGTTCCCAGTGCGTCCATTTCATCGGTATTGGCGGCATCGGCATGAGCGGAATCGCGGAAATCCTGCTGAATCTAGGGCATCATGTCTCCGGCTCGGACGTGAAGCAGACATCGGTTACGGAGCGGCTTGCCGCGCTCGGTGCAACCATCTTCGAGGGACATGCGGAAGGCAACGTGGAGGGCGCGGATGTCGTCGTGACCACTTCCGCGCTCAGCATGGACAACCCCGAGGTGATCGCCGCACGTCGTTTGGGGATTCCGGTCATCCAGCGTGCAGAAATGCTGGCGGAGTTGATGCGTCTGAAATACGGCGTTGCCGTGGCTGGAATGCACGGGAAAACCACCACAACCTCAATGATCGCTTCCGTTCTGGCTTCCGGCGGGCTCGATCCGACGGTAGTGGTGGGCGGCAGGGTGGAGGCCATGGGTTCGAGCGCCCGCCTGGGCCGTTCGGAATATCTTGTTGCTGAAGCCGACGAGAGCGACCGGTCGTTCCTGAAATTGGCGCCGATCCTGGCCGTTGTTACTAATCTGGACCGGGAACACATGGACTGCTATCGCGATATGGAAGACATCGAATGGTCGTTTCTGGAGTTCATGAACCGGGTGCCGTTCTATGGCGCAGCGATAGCTTGCGTGGATGACCCACTGCTTTCCGCACTGCTGCCGCGCGTCCATCGCCGCGTGTTGACCTACGGTGTGGCGGCGGATGCCATGTTCCGCCTTGAAGTCCTAACCGAAAAAGCTCAGTCGGTACCATCCGGGCACGACCGCCAGAGTTCCAGCTTCGTAGTGCATCATCGCGGAGAAAAGCTGGGGCCGTTCACGTTGTCTGTGCCCGGCATCCACAATTTGCGGAACGCAACGGCTGCCGTGGCAGCAGGCGTGCAATTGGGGATCGCGCCGGGCCGAATCGCTGCGGCTCTCCGTGAGTTTCGCGGGGTAGAACGCAGATTTCAGCATAAGGGAGAAGTCCACGGTATCACCGTAGTCGACGATTACGGACACCATCCCACAGAAATCCGCGCCACCTTGCAGGCAGCCCGGCAATGCGGCTTTCGCCGCGTGCTGGTCCTGTTTCAGCCGCACCGTTACACGCGCACCCGGGACCTCCAGGCGGAATTTCGTCACTGTTTTGACGAAGCCGACGCGGTCTGGATTACAGACATTTACGCCGCCAGTGAGGTGCCCATTCCAGGGATCGACTCGGTTTCGCTGGTCAAAAATATCGAACATCCGGAAATTGGGTATGCCGCTTCGTTTGCGTCCGTAGCCGAAGAGCTCGCGCGCGTCGCTGAGCCGGGAGATCTGATTCTCACCATGGGCGCAGGGAATATTCACACTGCGGCGGCCATGGTGCTGGGAGCGCTGGAGCGGAGGGAAAAGCCGGGGAGCCATTCACCTGAAAAGAATGGAGAAAACCCCGAAGCAACCGGCCAAACGCCAGTAAATCCGGTAAAAACCGGAAATAATTCAGCCCGTGATCTCGGAAGCGCGTTATAGTCAACTTGGCGACTCTCACGACCAGCTACGGCCGTGCAAACATTCACAGGACGCGGAAAACGGGCTGCACTGCTCGATGTCGAGGGGCCAGGTGATTCTTTTTCTCTGGAGACATTCGCTATTCCGCAACCCATCCTGGACGAAACGACCGACGAAGAGGTAACAGAGGCAGGCAGCGGAGAGTCTTTTCTGCGCAGCCGGGAACGGGTTTCCGGCCGCCGCAGGTCCCGTGTGCGCTCGGCGTGGAAAAGCCGGTCCGTTCAGATCGCGGGAGTGCTGGCCGCATTGGCGTCGCTGGGGCTCTTGTATGCAGCGATCCGGGAGACGCAGACCGTGCTCCGGCACAACCCCCGTTTTATGCTTATGTCCTTGCAAAGCGTACAGGTCAACGGAAATCGCGTGGTTTCTCGGAACCAGGCGCTCGCCTGCTTTGCTTCCGACGTGGGGCACAGCATCTTTCGCATTCCTCTGGCCGCGCGCCAGGCCCAATTGCGGAGAATCGACTGGGTACGCAGTGCGGCTGTGATGCGGATATGGCCGAACCAGCTGCGTGTCAGCATCGTAGAGCGGACGCCCGTCGCTTTTGCAAGGGATGGAGATTCGGTGCGCCTTGTAGATGCAGACGGCGTTCTGCTGGACATGAAGGGTTCCGCAGCACAGAAGTATTCGTTCCCTGTACTCAGTGGAATTTCCGCTCTGGAATCTTCTGCTACGCGCGCTTACCGCATGCAAACGTACCGTAGGTTCGCGGAGGCGCTGGATACCGACGGACATCACTTGTCGGAGGTCAGTGAGGTGGATCTGTCGGATCCGGAGGACTTGCGCGCCGTGTTTTCCGGCGCATCCAGCGGACCGATCGTGCATCTTGGCGACTCCAATTTTGCCCCACGTTACCGTGCTTACCAGACGCACATCAAGCAGTGGCTGCATGACTATCCCAACCTGCGATCGGTTGACATGCGTTACGGTACTCAGGTTGTCCTGGATACAGGCACGCAGCCAGCCCCGGCAAAAAGCGGCTCGAACCTTGGCGCTCATGCGCCTCCGAGCGTGGCGGCAGCCGCTGGGGACGGGAAAGTACATGGCCGCCCCGCGCAGCCAGTCTCTTCCAAACGGGGCCATCCCGCGACGCGCTCGACCGCCAAACGCCCTAACAGGGCGCATAAACACAGGCCGGAGCGGGGCCACATTGTTCGTGATCCTATCGCTCACCCGATCAGCGGCGCGTGATTGGGCAACAGCAGCGTAACGGCGCCAGAACAGGAGCGAGATGCCAGACCGGGAGCAGGGCACAATAGCGGTATTCGATGCAGGAAGCGCGACCGTGCGCGCCCTGGTCTGCGAGCTCATTGAGGGCGCGGTCCGCTATCGGGGGCACAGCTGCACTCCGGCACGAGGCATGCGCCGCAGCATTATTGCCGACCTGGAACCCGCGACGGAATCCTTCGACCGGGCTTTCCATCTGGTGGAAGAAGACGCGCATGCTGAAGTGGCCAGCGCCGCAGCCTGTATCGGCGGCTCGCGCGTGCGCGGTGTCACAAGCCGTGGGGGCATCATGCTCGGCAGCCGACTTCGCGAGATCACGCGCGACGATGTGCGCGCTGCCGTCGAGCGCGCGCGGGAGGTCAATCTGCCTCCCGAATACCGTGTACTCCATCTGTTGCCGCAAGACTTTATCGTGGACGAGCAGGACGGAATTCTGGATCCGGTCGGAATGGTGGGCGGCAAGCTGGAAGTGAATCTGCACATCGTAATGGCGCCGACCAGCACACTTCAGAACGTGGTTACGTGCGCCAATAAGGCGGGAGTGGAAGTAACCGACACGGTGTTTGAGGCGATTGCCGCAGCTGAGGCCGTGCTGACTGCAGATGAACGGGAGTTGGGCGTCTGCGTCCTGGATATCGGTGCTGCCTCGACGGAAGTTGCGGTTCTGTTTGAGGGCGCAGTGGTGCATACTGACTCGCTGCCGATTGGAGGCGCCCACTTCACGAATGATCTGGCTGTCGTCCTCCGCGTCCCGCTGCCCGAGGCCGAACGCCTGAAGCTGGAATATGGTCACACCATCGTTACTGCCATTCCGCAATCCAACCAGGTAATGATACAGGCGGGTGATTCCGCGCAAGGGGAATACCGGCAGATTCCGCAGCGCCATATCTGCGAAATTCTAGAGCCGCGTGCCCGGGAGCTGTTTCAGATGCTGCGCAACAGTTTGCGCCAGGGTGGTGTTCTGGAAGCCATGGGTTCAGGCTGCGTCCTGACCGGAGGAGGCTCCAAGCTGCCCGGGATGGCCGAGCACGTGGAGAACATGCTGCGAACCGCTGCCAGAGTCGGAACGCCGGTCCCGCTATCCCGAATGCCGGAAGAACTGATCGATCCGGAATTCTCGACCATCATCGGTCTATTGCTGTACACGCACAGAGTCCGCCAGCAGCGCGCGGCGGAAGACATTGGAGTAGGAGCAAGATTACGCGCCATCTTTGCAGGAAGCATTTAACGCCACATGTGCTGTTCTGCATCCATGAAACGATAGAGCAACGAACAAAGGGAAGCGGGGGACGACCAGAGATGAACGACTACGGGCAGCAGAGGGACGCACAAACGGCAATTGCGGACGAGAGTCTGCGCATCCAATATCAGGACGAAGTGCCATGCGGCGCGAAAATCAAGGTCATCGGCGTGGGCGGAGGCGGCGGAAACGCGGTGAATCGAATGATCGAAGCGCACATGGAAGGGGTAGAGTTCATCGTTGCGAATACAGACGCTCAGGCGCTGCGGTTGTCCAAGGCACCTGTCAAATTGCAGCTGGGGATGAAGCTGACCAGCGGACTGGGTGCGGGAGCGAATCCGGACGTGGGCCGCAAGGCAGCCATTGAGGATTCGGAAAAGATCATTGAAGCGCTGGAGGGCGCGGATATGGTTTTCGTGACTGCCGGACTGGGCGGCGGCACCGGGACTGGCGCTGCGCCGGTCATTGCATCTTTAGCGAGCGAAATGGGCGCGCTGACGGTAGCCGTAATCACGCGGCCTTTCTCGTTTGAGGGGAAACGGCGGCTGCTGCAGGCCGATCGCGGGATCGAGGAGTTGCTGGAGAGCGTCGATACCATGATCGTGATCCCCAACGAGCGCCTTTTGAATGTCGCCAAGGACGCTGGATTTTTCGAGTCCTTCCGGATCGCAGACGATGTGTTGCGCCAGGGAGTGCAGGGGATTTCCGACATCATTACGATCCCCGGCATCATCAACCGCGACTTCGCTGATGTAAAGACGACCATGTCGGGCATGGGATACGCGGTGATGGGTACTGCCATGCGGAGCGGACCGAATCGCGCCAACGAGGCGGCCCATGCGGCCATGTCTTCGCCTCTGCTGGAGGCGGGAGCCATTGATGGAGCGCGTGGCATCCTGATCAACATTAGCGGGTCCAGTTCGCTTAAGCTAAGCGAGGTGAACGAGGCATCCACCATCATCCAGAACTCTGCCCATGAGGACGCCAATATTATCTTTGGTGCGGTTCTCGATGAGTCCCTGGGTGAGGATATGAAGATCACCGTCATCGCGACGGGCTTCCGGCCCGATCTGCCCTCCCGCAAGGAGCCGGTGAGACATGCCGTCTCCGCTCCCCCGCCGTCGAATCCGAGGGCGGTGAAGGAGAGTCATGCGCCCCGATTCGCAAGTGAAGTTGCCGAACAAGGCACGCATGCCAACCAGGCAGCCCGCCCGGAAGCGGCTTCGCCAAGTCATACGGCTGAACCGGCCCGTCCTGCTCCCAAGCAGAGTGACGCAGGTTCCGGCCATTTTGCTTCGGCTGCTCAGTCCACACACCAGCCCAGTCCGCCGTACCAGCCTTCGTCCAGGACGGGTACTCCGTCGAGAATGGCCGAAACCGAGGACCAGAAGCTAGATGTTCCTTCTTATTTGCGGCGGCATGATTTATCCTAGCCGCAACTCTACGAAGGTTGTCTGTAGGCGCTGAAAGCCGAAGCATAGCAAGATTGTCCTCCTGAATGAGCCAGAACCCTGGGTGTTTCGTGCATAGCGCAGGGTTCTGGATCCGAAGATCGCCCAATCGCGTTCTGCTGGAGATGACACTTGCCTGATGAGGTCAGGCTGCGTTTACGGGGACGCAAAGGAACCATGAAGCCATCCAATCTCCTCCGGCTGTTTCTGCTCGCGCTGCTTTGCATCCCTGCGTCGGCATGGGCACAATCCCAGGGCACCGGCACCACGCAGACACCTTCTACCTCAGTCCGCCACAGGCGCCGCAGGCGCCGGCGCGTACATCCTGCAGCATCCATGAAGCCCGGGACGCATCCTGCCGCCCCCCACGCCAGCCACTCGCACCACGCATTGTATCGGCGGCATACGCGCTACCGGAGGCGGCATAGATATTACGAGCGCTTCACCGCAAGTTCCTACGCGGAGCAACAGACGGTGGGCGACATCACGGGCGGGGAAGATCCGGTGGTGCGTCAGGCAGCGATTGCCGCGCTTGGTGATATGAACGGAACCTTCGTCGTCATCAATCCCGACAACGGCCGAATCCTGGCGATGATCAATCAGCGGCTGGCGCTGTCCAGCGGGGCGGAGCCATGCTCGACCATCAAGCTTTCCGTGGCGCTTGCAGCACTGGAAGAAGGAATCATCACCAAGGACACGCAGGTCAATCTGGGCGGCAGATACCACATGACGCTGACCAATGCGCTGGAGCATTCCAACAATCTCTACTTCGAAACCGTCGGACGGCGGCTTGGATTTGAGCGCGTCAAGAGATACGCGAACATGTTCGGACTGGGAGAACTGGCCGGCTACAACATTCCCGGCGAACAGCTTGGCATCTACCCTGACCACCCGCTGCCCGACAGCATGGGAGGCGTGGGACGCATGTGTTCCTTCGGCGAAAGCGTAGCCGTCACGCCCCTGCAACTGGGCGCGCTGGTCGCCTCCATCGCGAACGGGGGCACGCTCTATTACCTACAGCATCCGCAGTCCGCGGCCGAGGTCGCGAGCTATCAGCCGCACGTGAAGCGAAAGCTCAACATCGGTCCCCTCATCCCGGAGATGAGTGTGGGCATGGAAGACGTGGTCCGCTACGGGACAGGACGGTCCGTGCGCGCCAACTTCAAGGAATTTCCTGTGCTCGGAAAAACCGGAACCTGCTCCAACAACGGCACGCGCTTCGGCTGGTTCGGATCCTACGCGGACACGCCGTACGGCCGTCTTGTCGCCGTCGTTTTCCTGGAAGGCGGCCGTCCTACGTTTGGGCCAAAAGCCGCAGAACTTGCAGGCATCTTCTATCACAATCTCGAAGAGCAGAACTATTTTGTGACGATGCGCCCCAGGCCGGATAAGGGTGACGAAGCGAAAATCGATTTGCCCGTCGCCGCAGCCCAGTGATGTTGTGCTGTCGTTGAGGGCCATTCGCTTTGGCCACAACGGCTGCCAGCTGCGATCACAGAGAGACGCCTGCTAACGTTTCCGCTCGACCTGATACCGCGCCAATGCTTTGAGCGGTTCTGAGGCATCGCCAAATCTTTCGAGTTCGGCGTATGCGGCTTCAATCAACTGCTGCGCCTTGGCAAGGGACTTCTCAATGCCATATACGGCGGGCCACGTGGCTTTCACGGCGGCAAGGTCTTTTCCGGCGGTTTTGCCAAGCTGTTCGGAGCTCTGCGTCACGTCCAGTACATCGTCCACAATCTGGAATGCCAGTCCGAGCCGTTTGCCTAACGTGCGTAAATGCTCGACATCTACCTGATTGGCACCCGCATAGATGCCTCCCGTAATTACAGACGCAGTGATGAGGGCACCGGTCTTGGCCCGATGGATTGCTTCCACCAGTTCCGCCGTCGGGGGGCGTCCCTCGCTTTCAATATCCATCACCTGACCGCCAATCATGCCTTCGCGGGTGCCGGTAGCCTGCGCGATTGCTTGCACGATCGATACCGTTGCGGCAGCGGGGCAGCGCAAGGCTGCGAGCGTCTGGTAAGCAAGGGTCTGCAGCGCATCCCCGGCAAGGATCGCAATGGCTTCGCCATACGCAACGTGGCAGGTTGGTTTGCCGCGCCGCAGGTCGTCGTCGTCGAGCGCGGGCAGATCGTCGTGAATCAGCGAGTATGTGTGGAGCATTTCAAGCGCCGCGCCCAGGTCTTCTACGCCGGGCGGAAGCTCCCTGCCGCCCGCAATCATGCGCGCAGCTTCCATGCACAGCACTGGCCGCAGCCGCTTGCCTCCGGCAAATGTGCTATGGCGCATTGCCAGGTGGATAGAGGACGGAACCGCGTCCGGCGGCGGCAAAAGTGCTTCCAGAGCGCGATCCGTCAGTTCTGCGCCTGAGCGCAGAATTCGCTGGACATCGAGGGACATTCCTTTCATCCTATCGTGCCAAGAGCACTGGCGAAATACCTTCTGCCTGAATCCTCGGGAGAGCGCTGCGGAAACGTCTTGAATTTCAGCCGGGGTACGGGCAATCATTCTTCACAATGCGTTTCCCACGTGGAAGGCAGGGCACATTCTCAGGAACCTTCCTGGGCCCAAAGCGACTTGGATTTTGCCTGCGTGAACCAGACAAAGAGTGCCGCCAGGATGAGCACCGGCACAACCCACACGCTTCCTTCCGGTCCAGTCGATCCGCCGCTGCCCAGCAGGGATCCGGATGGGTGCGCATGCATCAGCCTTCCCGTGGAGACAAGCCCGCTGTCCGCAGTCCCGTAGAAGAACGACTCCCCCCAATCCCAGGCCGCATGGAAGCCGATGGCCCACCAGAGATGACCCAGCCGCCAAAGACTTAGCGAGAAGAGCAGCGCGACCATTGCGGCTGCGACCAGTCCAAACGGGCTTTCTCCAGAGTTGCTCTTGTGCAGCAGTCCGAACAAGGCACCCAGAAAAACGGCTGCAGGCCAAAAACGAATTCCGCGGGCCAGAGTAAAAAGCAGATAGCCGCGCAGCATCAGTTCTTCCGTGAGCGCAACCAGCAGAAAGCAGATGCCCCATGCCACGCCATAGCCGAGTGCCTTTCCCATGGAAACCTGCGGTCGCGTGAGCGCAATGTGATGCGTCCCGGCAAGGATCGCAATCAGCAGAGAGAGAAAACCGAAACCGCTGACCAGGCCAACGAAGAACTGACGGGCGCGCGCCGTCCCTGTCAGACCGTACGAAGCTGTATGTCGTCGCTCGAGCCGCGCCATGATCGCGGTTGCTAAAAGCACGGCGATCAGGCTGGTCGCCTCGCTCCAAATTGCAATTGTGGGATGAAGTTCGCCGCCGGAACTGCCCGGCATGCTTTCATGGAGGCGGAGCGCTATCCACCGCGTTTCATACCCGAAAAGCACAAGCAGCGGGAGAAGGATGCAGAGGAACAGCAGAACGCTCCAGCCGGCACGCAGGCCGTCACGGCCATACAAGATTGGCGGACGAGTGGGCTGGCTGTTCAGGTTCAAAGGCAAAACCTCGCTTCCGGTTTCCGGCGGAATGGATGAGGGCAGCGGATCGGGCGGAATGTTTGTCATGGTTGCTCAAGATTTTCGGCTGCGCGCTTCCATAATACAGGTGAGGGCATTCCGGAATGCGCAAGGGGGGAATCTTATGCAACCGGGCGATTCGATGTGTGCAATTCTCTCCGGCGGACAATCTGTCGAGGAATCTCTTGACTTGACACATCGCCCATTGGCGGCAATCCTTATAGCTTCAGCCTGACAAGGAAATTGCGGTCCATGGAGTGTCTGTTCCCCAGTGAAGGTACGCGTCTTTTATCACGACAAATGTTTCGACGGAGCCTGTTCGGCCTCGCTGTTTGCGCGCTTTCATCGTGAGTGCATCCGTCCCAAAGCGGAATATGAATTCTGCGGGTTGGTCCATCGCGCGGGGGCTTTGTTCAACGAAAAGGATTTTACTGGCGACCAGAACGCGATTGTGGATTTCAAATACTCCGCTTCTCCGGCGATTACGTGGTGGTTCGATCACCATCTCAGCGCGTTTCTCACGCCACAGGACCATGAGCATTTCCTCGCGGGGCAGCAGGATCCCTATACGCGCGAGCACAAATTCTATGATCCCGATTACATCTCCTGCACCAGCTTTCTGGCACACATCGCGGCCACGCATTACGGGTTTGATACCGCACCGGTAACGGAACTGGTGAAATGGGCCGATATTGTCGATGGGGCGCTCTACGAAAGTCCGGAGAGCGCGGTGGAAATGGCGCAACCAGCCATGAAACTGACCATGGCAATCGAATCGACAGAAGACCCTTCTTTTATGCCTCGGCTCATCCCGATGCTGACCCAGATAAGTCTTGCCGAAATTCTGGAGCAGCCATTTGTACGCGATCTGATACCCGGCTTGATGGAGCGGCACCAGCAGGCGCTTGCGCTTATCAGGGAGAGGTCCAGCTACCAGCAGGGAACCATCTATTTCGATATCACCGATCATCCGGTGGAAGGCTATAACAAATTCATCCCGTATTACCTGCATCCCCAGGCGACGTACAGCGTAGGTCTCAGCCGATCCAGCTTCCGCACCAAGATCGCAGTGGGGTCCAATCCATGGACCAAAGTGCGGCCAGAGGACATGGTGAACCTGGCCACAATATGCGAGCGCTACGGGGGGGGTGGTCATGCACGGGTCGGCGCTATCTCTTTTCCCCGCGAAAAAGACGATCTGGCGCGTGCCGCCGCGGTCGAAATTCTTTCCGAGCTCCACGCCAACGATCCCGCTGCCCAGCACTGATTTGCCCTTCCCCCTCATGAAGCGGCACGTTCCCGCCGATGCAGAAACCAGCCGCCCATTGAAGTGATCTCAACTGGAATTTTAGAGATGCTGCCGTGCGCGCTGCGAGGTGTCGATTGCAGGAATCGTCTCTTCAAGAGAGTTTAGAACTGGGCTCGTTATGCCACATGGACATCCATCAGGACGCGGTCTCGGACGTCAACCCGTCGCTTCGTATCCTGGCGGTGGCCTTGTCTTTTGGGTTAGCCACAGCCGCCGGAAATTGGTTCAACCCGGATGCGGGGCGCGTTCTCGTATTCTGGCCTTGCAATGGAATGCTCGTTGCCTATCTGCTGACCCGTCCCGCACGGGAATGGTCGAAATCGCTGGCCGGCGCTTTGCTGGCGAACTTTGCCGCCCAAAGCTTCTTTACCGGTGAACCCCTGGATGCGTTGCTATTGGCCCTGTGCAATCTCGTGGAGGTGGGCGTTGCGTCCGTTCTTGTGCGCCGCGCATTGCGGCGTCACAGGTACCTTGCCTCACGGGGAATGATCTTGGAAGTTCTGCTGAATGCGATCATCCTAGCACCCCTTGCGGGTATCAGTGTCGCTGCGGTTTCTATGGAGTGGGTGCACAGAGTCTCCCTGCGGCAGACCTTCCACGCGCGGTTTCCCGCTGATGCAGTCGGCATGGCGCTGATGGTGCCCGTAACGCTTGCCGTCATGCACCAGGATGGGCGAAGACTGGTCCACAAAAACAAGTTGAACAAAACCCTCGGCGTCTTCTTCCTGGTGTTTGTTTTCACGTGTCTTGTCTTCGGCCAGGTGCATTATTTTCTCTTGTTTCTGCTGTTTCCCGTTCTGATGATCGTCCTGTTTGAGGCAGGAGCCGTTGCCGCATTCCTTGTGCTGACAGAAATTTTCATAGTGGGCGCCCAGTTTACGACGCACTCTCGTGGCCCATTTTGGTTGCCGAAAGGTGCCACATTTGATGGAAGCATCCTTCGTCTGCAAGTGTATGTTTTCGGTATTATGATTTCCCTCATTCCCGTAGCAATCATCCGGGAGAGCCAGCGTCAATTGCGGTCCAGCCTGCGGGAAGGCCTGAAACGTTATCGATTGCTGGCCGACAATTCACGAGACATTGTGCTGCTTTCCAACCTGGAAGGACGCCGGCTATACGTTTCTCCCGCAGTGACGGACCTGCTGGGATGGCTGCCCGAGGAATGGAACAACCAGACTTCGACGGATTTAATGCATCCCTGCGATGTTGCACCCTTTCGCAGAATGTTGAACGAAATGCTGCATGGTCACGACCGCCGGACATTCTGCTATCGCACGCGGCATAAAAACGGGAACTATGTGCATATGGAAGCGAGCGTGCGCGTTTTGCTGGATGAGGTAAGTGGTCAGCCCACTGCATTTGTGGCCAACGTGCGGGACGTTTCGCAACGTGTGGATGCGGAGCGGAAGCTTTCCCTCGCCTATGAACAAATGCAGGAGCAGGCGCAGAGGGATGGCCTGACCGGCCTGGCCAACCGCAGGCGGTTTGATGAAGCTCTGGATGCTGAATGGAGGCGTGGACGACGCACCGGCAGAAATCTCGCGCTGATTATGGTGGATGTCGACAATTTCAAGCGGCTGAACGACTCGTTCGGCCATCGCGCTGGCGATTGTTGTCTGCAAGCCATCGCAGCATGTTTGCGAATGACTACGCGACGTCCCAGCGATGTCGTGGCTCGCTATGGCGGGGAAGAATTCGCCATGCTGCTTCCCGATGTGGAGATTGCCACGGCTCTGGTAATGGCCGAAGCGCTGTGTATGAAAGTTGGCGAGCAGCGGATTGACGCCGGAGTGGGACGCGATCTGACGCTGACGGTGAGTGTTGGAGTGGCGGCTCAAATTCCTGATACCAATTTCCGGGCGGACGTGCTGGTGGAAGCGGCCGACCGGGCGCTCTATGCCGCGAAACAAGCGGGACGCAACTGCGTCGTGACCGGTACTGCGATGGAAGAGCCTGCATCGACTCCTTATCACGTACATTAGAACTAGCTGGACGCCCAGCTATTTATGCCGCGATACCAGACGACCTTTCTTCTTTCCGCAACGGGTGCCGCTCAGTTTCCTCTGCCCAGCGTGCCGGAGATCGCGTTTCTGGGCCGATCCAATGTAGGGAAATCCAGCCTGATCAACGCGCTGCTGGGAGAAACGGCGGCGCGGGTGTCTTCCACGCCGGGCCGGACGCGCGCCATCAATTTTTTTGCTCTGCATACTCACTCGCAGGCCAGGCCGGAGCTAATTCTTGCGGACCTGCCGGGCTATGGATACGCCAAACTCTCCCGCTCCATCAGCGCGGAATGGCCATCCTTTATCAATCCTTATCTGGCGAACCGTGAGACACTGGCTGCCTGCGTCTGCCTAGTGGATCTG
>DASSZI010000143.1:0-6854 GCA_035713565.1 Acidobacteriaceae bacterium
GTATCTCGAACGCACGGGGCGCTCCGGTAAAGAAGCCGCAGAGATTGCCGCGCACTCCACCCGCGACAGAAAGGAGATTCACTCACCGCGTGAAGTCATGGCCGCCCATCGCAAGCTGGCCGCCGATTTCGGCCATCAGGCAGATGCAGTTGTCCGTACTGCCAGAGAACGGTTGCAGCAGCAGACGCAATCCGCCCCTCCAGAGCAGCGCGTTCGTGAGGCGATGACTTTTTCCCGTGATAAAAACTTTGAGCGCGAAGCCGTGATCGACGAACGCGCTTTGGTACGTGATGCACTCCGTCGCGGCATGGGCGATGTGACCTACCCACAGGTGCGCGCGAATCTTAACACTCGCCTTGCGTCCGGGGAGTTTCAGATCATCGAGCGGTCTCAAAGCGTGCCGGGCCGCCAGTTCACTACCGCCAAAACCATAGAAGCCGAGCAGGAAATTGTCCGGCGAATGCGTGAAGGACAGAAGCAGCTCCAGCCCTTGATGACCCGTTCCGAAGGCATCCGAGTGGCCGACCAGCACCCGCACCTCAACCGTGCCCAGAAGAGCGTGGTCGAGGATGTTCTGAGTTCTCCCGACCGCGTTCATGGAATCCAGGGAGTCGCCGGAGCGGGCAAGACAACAACGCTTGCTGTACTGCGCGGTGCAGCCGAGACCCAAGGCTACGAAGTCGCGGGTTTTGCGCCAACCTCCCGCGCCGCGCGGCAGTTGAACGAGGCAGGCATTGAGGCTGGAACACTGCAAGGCTTTCTTGCCCGTTCAACGAAATCGGAGAACCAGGAACAGAAGCATTTCTACTTTGTCGATGAGTCGAGCCTCACCGGCACCAACCAGATGCGAGAGTTTCTTGCGCGCATGGCTCCGAATGACCGTGTGCTTTTGATTGGTGACACCCGCCAACACCAAGGTGTCGAAGCTGGCCGTCCCTTCGAGCAATTGCAGGAGGCCGGAATGCGAACGGCCAAGCTCGATGAAATCATTCGCCAGAAAGACCCTGCATTGAAGTCCGCAGTCGAACTGCTGGCGACAGGCCAGGTCTCTGCTGCACTCGAAGCGCTTCAGCAACATGGTCATATCAGGGTAATTCCAAATGCCAAAGAACGGATCCGGGCCATTGCAAAAAGCTATGTCGAGTCGCCAGAGAAGACATTGATTGTGTCGCCGGACAACGCATCTCGACGTGAGTTGAATCAGGCCGTTCGTCAGGAATTGAAGGCCAATGGAACCCTTGCTCCTGAAGACCATTCCATCCGCGTTCTCATCCAGCGTCAGGACATGACGGGCGCGGAACGCGCATGGGCCAGCCACTATGAAGTCAACGATGTGGTCCGCTATGCACGCGGCAGCAAGAATGCCGGAATCGAAGCTGGCTCCTACGGCACGGTAGAGGCAATCAATTCACGGGCAAACCTGCTCACCGTTGAAAAAGCATCTGGCGAACTTGCGACCTACGATCCGCGCCGACTGACAGGCGTCAGCGTCTACCGCGAAGTCGCGCATGAGTTTTCTGTTGGCGATCGCATTCAATTCACTGCGCCGGACAAGTCACTCGGGGTTGCCAATCGCGACCTTGCTGTGATCGAGGCCATCCATCCCGATGGCCGAATCGCTGCACGCCTCGACAACAATCGCCAGATAGAATTCGACACCGCCGAGCATCGCCACTTCGATCATGGCTATGCCGTCACCAGCCACAGCTCCCAGGGTCTGACCGCCGAGCGCGTGCTCATCCATGCCGACACCAGTGTTCATCCGGACCTGCTCAATTCTCGCTTCGGCTACGTCTCCATCTCACGCGCCAGCGACGAAGCCACGCTCTTCACCAACGACGTTGCCAAACTTGCCCCGCGACTCAGCGCCGACATTTCGAAAACCTCCGCGCTTCAAATCAACCAAAGTCCATCCGTCGCCCACGAGATTGGGATGGGGTTTTGACGAATACAGATTGTTCCACAAAAGCAGAACATAGTTAATGGTCGTCCAAACGTTTAGCACATAATAGACGGGATCATACTTTCCGCGATCCATTCCCCATCGGATCAATTTAACGGGCGTGCCGACTACGTTGGGAACAGCAATCGAGCCGAGAAGTGTGAATTGCGTCAAATCGAAAGCTTCTAGCGTATATTCCTCAGTTCCATTTTTCGATTGTGTCTGCCCGAGAAAGTAGGCGACATTCAGTGTTCCGTCCGAACCCATAATATCAAGTCCATACGTCAGGCCGCCGCCCACTCTGCGCTCAACGGATAACGTCCCACGACATTTCCCGTGGCTGGATCCGTCACCTCTCCACCATTGCTATACACGTATCCGGTGTTCGCCGAGTATCGTTAGCCCTGTACCGACATAACCAAAGGCGTTTGAATAAGCCCTTTGTCGCCTGTACCCCGACGCGAAATTTTTCCCGTCACCGTAAGTGTGAACGCGGGGCCGCCTGCCATCACCGAACTCGGACTCGCCGACGTGACTACAGGGGCGCCGGCGGCCGGTGTGGGACCGATCCAGCCGGTAACTTCGGCCCGCTGCTGCATCCCGCAGGGAACGCGAGCGCGAGAACGGACAGCACCGCAGTCGCGCAGCGAAACAGCGTTTTTTGAAGAGCCATAGGGCAACCCATCCGCGAAGCTGCAAGAAATCTATGAAATTTATCGCCGGCTATCTCTCCGTCGAATTGCGGCCTGGCATACCGGCGTCTAAACGAGTTGCACCGAGGGTCGGTTCTTCAACTGGGTCCTGTTGGGAAAATCCAGCGGACCAGCCCTGGCCTTAGTCCGGATTTCATTCCGCTAGCCTGCTCTATTGGAGGGGTTGTCTCCGCAGAGCCTGATTTTCCATCAGTGCCTACCTGCGCTCGTTGCCAGACAGCGGAAAGACAATCGGTCATCCATGCATAACGAGACTTCTTCGTTGACACGATGCAATAACGTTGCGAGGCCTGTGCCTCTCTACAAAAATGCTCATGCGGTTGTTGCGGGAACCTATTCGCCACCTTACAATCAGGTATGTCACCCCTGATGCATCCGCACCGCAAGCAGCCATTCCCGGGTTTTTCAACGGGTACCTCTCTATGATCGAATTGCCGGTTCCCGAAGCCCTGACCTTTGATGATGTTCTCCTCATTCCGGCGTACAGCGAGGTGGTTCCGGGCCAGGTCAGCACGCAGACTCGCGTCACTCGCAATATCTCGCTGAACACGCCGTTGCTAAGCGCCGCCATGGATACGGTGACGGAATCGCGCCTGGCGATCGCCATGGCCCAGCAGGGTGGCATCGGTGTCATCCATCGCAACCTCTCCATTGAGCAGCAGGCTGCCGAGGTCGACAAAGTCAAGCGATCAGAGAGCGGCATGATCGTCGATCCAGTCACCATTTCTCCGGAACAGCTTATTTCGGAAGCGCTCGAGGTCATGCGCCGCTACAAGATATCGGGCGTTCCCGTCACCAAGAACAAGAAGCTCGTGGGCATCCTGACGAACCGCGATCTGCGCTTCGAAACCCGCACCGACATTCCAGTCGGCGAGGTCATGACGAAGGACAACCTGATCACCGTCGCTGTCGGCACGACCCTGCAGGAAGCCGAACTGATCCTCCACAGGCATCGCGTGGAGAAGTTGTTGGTGGTCAACGATCAGTATGAATTGAAGGGTCTGATCACGGTTAAAGACATCCAGAAGAAGCTGAAATACCCAAATGCGGCTAAAGACGTCCAGGGCCGCTTGCGTGTAGCCGCCGCCATTGGCGCCACGGGAGATTTTCTGGAGCGTGCATCAGAGATGGTGCGCAATCGCGTCGATGCATTAGCCATCGACTCCGCCCACGGACACTCCTCTCGGGTCCTGGACGCGATTCGCCTGGTGAAAAAGAATTTCCCTGAAGTGGATTTGATGGCGGGCAACATCGCAACGTATGAGGGAGCGATTGCCCTGATTGAGGCAGGGGCAGACGCTATCAAGGTCGGCATAGGCCCGGGTTCCATCTGTACTACCCGGATGGTCACCGGCGCTGGCATGCCGCAGATTACCGCCATTTCAGAAGCCTTTCGTGCTGCCAGGCAGTACGGTGTCCCCGTCATTGCGGACGGAGGCGTGAAATACTCCGGCGACGTGGCGAAGGCTATCGCGGCGGGCGCGAATACGGTGATGATCGGTTCCCTGTTTGCCGGGGTGGACGAAAGCCCGGGCGAGACCATTCTTTTCCAGGGGCGATCGTTCAAAACCTATCGTGGAATGGGTTCGCTTTCCGCTATGGCACAGGGATCCGGAGAACGTTATTTCCAAAGCTCGCGTGATTTAGCCGAACAGGGGGAAAGCAGCCCTGCCGCAGCCAGCCGCGAGGGCAGCTCTCAAAATCGACTGGGCAAATTTGTACCCGAAGGGATCGAGGGCCGAGTTCCCTATCGCGGCCCGCTGGAAGCCATGGTTTATCAACTGGTCGGCGGATTGCGCTCCGGAATGGGGTATCTGGGCTGTAGCAGCATTGAAGAACTGCAGCAGAAGGCGCGATTCATTCGCATCTCCAACGCTGGCCTTCGTGAAAGCCATGTGCATGATGTGATCATTACCCGCGAAGCTCCCAACTACCATGTTGAGTAATTGCGCATGATCAGCAATCGTCGCCGGGTTCTATTAAGCGCATGGGTACCGGCCGCCATATGCGCCGGCCTCATTCTGATCTCATCATCCGATACGTTCTCAGCGGAAAATACCAGCTCGGTTCTCCGTCCCTTTGTGGAGAGAATGCTGGGGCCATTTGCAAACCCCACCTGGACGAAGCTGCTCTACGACATTCGCAAAACAGGCCACTTTTTTGCCTATGGTTTTGTAAGCTGCGTCTTCTTTCGGGCTTGGCGAATGACATTCCGGCTGAGTCGTTCCTATTCCGCCGTAACCGCCTCTTTACGAGCGGCTGCTGTCGCACTGCTTTCCACGCTTGTCTTGTGCAGCGCGGATGAATTTCATCAAAGCTTTCTGCCGAAGCGGACAGGCTCTCCCTTCGACGTACTGCTGGATATGTGCGGCGCGATCACATGTCACCTGATCATGTTCACCTTTGTAGGCAGCCTGTTGGAACTGACCAGCACCATGAGTCCTGAGCTGTATGCCCGCCGCAGACCGCGCCAGTCGCTGGAATAAGGACCTCCGCGATGGAGGCCTAGTGCGCATCCACGTGCGACGTTCGCAAAGCGTCCCACTGCTCGGCACCAAGCCGCCGAAAAATCTGCCCGGGTGTGAGCGTATTTGCAAAATGCAGCGGATGAGCCGACGTACGAACAGTCTGCAGCGCGGCATCGTATGCGGAAATGGCGGCAGTCAGCAATACGTCGGACAACAGAACCATGCGATATCCCAAATCGCCCACATCGCGCAATGAAAGCAGAGGACTCTTGCCACCCAGCAGCATGTTCAGCACACACGGGCCATGGACGCGCTGAGGAATATCCTCCAGCTCTTTGATTGACACGGGCGCCTCCACCAGCGCAAGGTCGGCACCCACGTCCAGAGCCGCGTTCGCTCTGCCAACCGCTTCCTCAAAACCCAACACACCGTTCGAGTCCGTCCGTGCAATGATGACAAAATCTGGATTTATGCGCGCGTTGACCGCAGCATGAATTTTGCTGACGTACTCCGCGCGCGGGATCACCTGCTTCTGGTCGAGGTGCCCGCATTTTTTGGGGAATACCTGATCTTCAATGTGTACTCCCGCGGCCCCCTGCCGTTCATACTCGCGGATTGTCCGCGTCATGTTCAGCTCGTTTCCGTAGCCTGTATCCGCATCGGCAATTATGGGAATTTTCACGGTTGCTGCCATGGCGGAGGCATTCGCCACCATTTCGGACATGGTTGCGAGCCCGTAGTCAGGCAAACCTAATCGGCTGGCCGAGGTGCCCATACCCGTCATGTACAACGCCGGGAAACCGGCCTCCTCGACCGCATTGGCTGTTAGACAATCAAACGCGCCCGGTGCGACGATCAATTCGCCGTTCAATAGGAGCTGACGAAGGCGACTCACTGCTTTCATTCGGAATCCTCGCTTGGCTAGTATTGCAATCTGATCTGCCGCTGCCTTGCTTGCGGCCCGCAGAAACTGAAAACAAACCTGACTTCCAGGAGCGAACGTTGTTACCTACGTATAAAGGAATGTTCTGAAAAACCTCTGAAGACCTTCCTTTTGCGGACGGACAGAACATCTCAAAGGAATCGCGGAATTGGATTTTAGGGACTCGTTCCGTTCTGATGTTGTCAGACTCTCGTTGATTGAAAAGGTATTTGATATTGCCGCAAAAATTTGTGGAGGAAAATGCCTCTATGCCGCGAATGCAATGGCTGACTGGCGCGACGATCATTCAGAAGAAGGCCCTCCTGACCACTTCTCTTGGCTGGATGTTGGACAGCATGGACATGATGCTGTTCTCACTCGTACTGGTGGACCTAGAGCGCGATCTGCACATGAGCGCCTCAGTCAGCGGACTTCTGATGTCGCTTGCGCTGCTATCGGCTGCCTTTGGAGGTATTTTCTTCGGCTGGTTCGCAGATAAAGTTGGCAGGACACACGCGTTGATGATCAGCATGCTCATCTATTCCATCTTCACCGCATGCTGTGGATTGGCACATACCGTGTTCGAATTGGGACTTTTTCGTATGCTGCTCGGATTGGGTATTGGCGGGGAATGGGCGGCAGGCGGGGCCCTTGTTGCCGAGACGTGGCCGGATGAACATCGCGGCAAAGCTATCGGAATTGCGCAGGCATCCTGGGCTTTGGGCTATGCGCTAGGCGCAGGCATCACGGCATTGATTCTGCCGCACTTCGGCTGGCGAGCCGTCTTCTTCGTAGGCGTGTTTCCCGCT
>DASSZI010000144.1:0-12780 GCA_035713565.1 Acidobacteriaceae bacterium
GTAATGACCGGTTTGCGAAGCTCTGCCGCACGGCGGATCACACGCTTCTGAATCGCCGGAACCTGCTCCGGGGGCATCTCGACGCCGAGATCGCCACGCGCCACCATCACGCCATCCGCAATCTCCAGAATTGCTTCCAGATGCTCGATCGCCTGCGGCTTTTCCAGCTTGGCAATAATCCAGGTCTCGGCCCCCAACGCGGCTACTCGCTGCTTAACAAGACGTACATCTTCCGCGGTGCGAACAAACGAGACCGCGACCATGTCCACGCCGTTCTTGATGGCGAACTCAAGGTCGGCCTCATCTTTCTCCGTCAATGAAGGGACGCGAACGGCGATGCCGGGCAAGTTGATTCCTTTATGCTCACCCAACATTCCGCCGTTGATTACTTCGCACTCCACGTCGTGGCCATGAATACGATGGACGCGCAGCTCAATCAGACCGTCCGAGAGAAGAATGCGCGAGCCTTCCTCCAGATTTTCCGCCAGGGTGGGAAACGTCGTGCTGATTACGGTGGAGGTTCCCGGCACATCACGCGGCGTGATAGTCAGCGATTGGCCGGTTTTGAGCGAAATAGGAATGCGGTTTTTCAGTCTGCCCGTGCGAATTTTGGGTCCCTGCAAATCGCCCAGAATACAGATTGGCTTCCCCGTTTCGCCTGCGACCTTGCGAATCATCTGGATAAGTGCCACTTTCTCCGGATGAGTTCCGTGAGAAAAATTCAGCCGCGCAACATCCAGCCCCGCCTGGATCAATTCGCGGAAGGTCGATTCTGTGTTGCTGGAAGGTCCGATAGTTGCGACGATCTTCGCCCGTCGAGGGCCAGCGGCGGAGTTCGTGGGAGAAACCGATTTGTACATTCCTGCTCCAGAAAAAAGACTTGATTCAATTGGAATTCGCAAGTTCAGGCTCAATGTGATTGTAACGGCTCACCTGCCGCTGCGCCGCCCATGAAATCAGGCACAGCCTCAGGAAAAGCCTGCTCTGTCTCATCCGCCAATCGCGACGGCATCGCGTGGCCGCTTGGGATAGACTTCCGCGTTGAATTCAGCTCCGATCATCACGCTGACCAGGATGATGTACAGCCATATCAGCAGCGCGACTCCCGCGCCGAGCGAGCCATAAACCTGGCGATAGTGCGCATGCCGTGTCACATACCAGCCGAAGGCCAGCGTGGCAGGAAACCAAAGAGCGGTCGCCAGCACAGAGCCGGGAAGCACTCTACGCCACGATTGGGTTCGGGGCGTCCCCAAATGGTAAATGATGGCCAGCACGGTGACGCTCGTGAGCATCGCAAGCAGCCACCGGATCATGCGGCCTGCCACCAGCACATAGGACCGCAATCCGGACACGGACTGATGGATCATCCAGACTTCAATGAGATGCCCGAAAACGACGAAGATAGAAGCCAAAGCGAGCGGAAGAAAGGAAAGAAAGGTAAGAACGAAGGCAACGAGAATCTGGCGCGAAATGTCCCAGGAATCCGGCGGCAGCTTGTAGGCCCGCCGCATTGCCTCCATGAGCGTGGTCATCACGCTGTTGGAGGCAAGCAGAAAGACGGTTGCCGAGGAAAGCACCAGCCGGACAGAGCGATGTTGGCCCTGAAAATACGCGAGGACGAGTGGAGGTACATCGGGAGGGAACATCTGGTAGAGGAGCACGCGGAGTTCCGATCGCACGACCTCCGCTGCGGGAGAGAATGCCAGAACCGTCGCGGCAACCAGAACGATTGGAAAGACACAAAGGATTGCGGAATAGGCACCTGCCCGGGCCAGCATGAGGACGTCGTTGCTGACACTATGGATGAGAGTTCTCCGCAAATGCACGAACCAGCGTCGCATATCTTTAACGAAAGACTAACGTAAAGGAACTTGTAAATTCCAATCTCGTTTACCTATTCCCAAGAAGCTCTCAGGGAATTCTGCGGCCGAACCTGCTAGCATCCAATCTGTTATGAAGCCACCGCGTGTACCCGCCGTATACCTGGTTGCCATTGCCGCAGCCGTTTCGCCTGTATCTGGCCCGCTGTTCGCCCTTCCTCCAAACCCGCCGGGATGGCATCGCTCTCATCAGGCTTCCACCGGCCCGGTCGGCTCCGCTCCGGCAGTACCAAACAGCCAACTGACGGACAAAGAACTCAACAAAAAAGTGGACGCCCTGCTTTCCAAGATGACGCTCGAAGAAAAAGTTGGTCAGCTTGTACAGTTCTCTTCGGGCGCTCCCACGGGGCCAGGTACTGGACGGGAAAACTATGACACGATGATCGCCGCCGGTCAGGTCGGCTCGTTGCTGAACGTTGCCGATCCTAAAAAAGCGAATGCGTTCCAGCACATTGCCGTGGAGAAAAGCCGCCTTCACATTCCCCTGATCTATGGCTTCGATGTGATCCACGGTTATCGCACCGTGTTTCCGGTGCCACTCGGATTGGCTTCGAGTTTCGATCCGGCAATGGTACAGGCGACCGCGCGTATGGCCGCGCAGGAGGCGAGCGCCGACGGTATCCGCTGGGTATTTTCCCCCATGGTGGATATTGCCCGCGACGCACGTTGGGGCCGTATTGTTGAGAGCTCCGGGGAGTCGCCTTTTCTGGGCTCCGCAATGGCGCGTGCTTACGTGCAGGGCTATCAGGGCACGAGCCTCAGCAACCCGGATTCTGTGGCGGCTTGCGTAAAGCATTTTGCAGCCTATGGAGCCGTGATCGCAGGCCGCGATTACAACGCCGTGGACATGTCGGACGTCATGTTACGTCAGGTCTACTTACCTCCGTATGAGGCCGCCGTACATGCAGGCGCAGCCACAGTCATGAGTTCCTTCAATCCCTTGAACAGTGTGCCCGCCACCGCCGACCCCTATACGCTGACTGACATTCTTCGCAAGGAGTGGAACTTCGGTGGATTTGTCGTTAGCGACTGGGGAGCCGTCGGAGAACTGGTCGCCCATGGTGTCGCGCTCGATAACTCTACTGCGGCGCAGAAGGCCATCCTGGCTGGGCTGGACATGGACATGGAGAGCGGCGCGTTCCACGAGCGACTGGTCTCGCTGGTGCGCACTGGAGTGGTTCCAGAAACCACAATCGACGAAGCCGTGAAACGCGTGCTGCGCGTAAAGTATGCGCTTGGCGTTTTCGATCATCCCTACGTGGACGAAAATGGGAAGCGCTATGAGGCAACTGCGACCAAGCGTGCTTTGGCACGCAAAGCTGCGGAGGAATCCATAGTGCTGCTGCAGAACAATGCCAAAGAGGGTCAGCCGAAGCTGCTGCCCGTAAGCACACATGTGAAATCGATCGCTCTGATCGGACCACTTGCGGATGCGCCGGGACAGATGCTTGGCTCGTGGGGTGGGCAGGGAAACCCGGCCGACGCGGTGAGTTTACGGACATCGCTCGAGCAGCGCATGCGGGGGCGCGGCGGCAAGGTTTTGTACGCAGAAGGAACGAAGTTCCTGACGCAATCGCAGGACGGTTTCGCCGCTGCCCGTCAGGCCGCTCAACAATCAGACCTGGTGATCATGGCGCTCGGAGAGGACGCTCCCGCAATGACCGGGGAAGCCGCATCTCGAGCGCATCTGGATCTGCCTGGCAATCAGGAACAACTGCTAGAGTCGATCGTCGCGACCGGAAAACCGGTTGTGCTCATTGTCTTTAGCGGCCGGCCGCTCGTGCTGAACTGGGCCGCGAACAATGTTCCCGCCATCATGGAAGCCTGGTACCCGGGCATTGAGGCTGGTCCGGCACTCGCGAATCTCCTCTTCGGGGATAGCAATCCCAGCGGCAAGCTGCCGGTCAGTTTCCCGCGCGCCGTGGGTCAGGAGCCGCTATACCTGGCGCAGTTCCCCACCGGGCGCCCTGCTACCGGCGTGGACCTCTCCCACCCTCCCACCAATGGGGAGGAGAAGTATTTATCCCGTTATATCGATGTACGGAATTCCCCACTTTACCCGTTCGGCCATGGCCTGAGCTATACCCAGTTCGCGTATTCACCCGTGACCCTGGGTACGGCAACGGTGCCGCTGGCTCAGGTTATGTCCGCTCCGAATCAGGGCACGACGCAAACACCCATTGAGGCCACGGCAACGGTGCGCAACACTGGCGCGGTCGCCGGAAGCGAAGTAGTCCAGCTTTATCTCAGGATTCGCGGCGCGAGTGTCGAGGAGCCTGTACGCTCTTTGCGTGGGTTCCAAAGAATCACCCTGCAACCCGGTGAATCGAAAAAGGTGACATTTCCTCTGGGGTTCAAAGAATTGTCGTTCATCAATGCGAGGAGTCAGCGGGTAGTGGAAGCGGTGGACTATAAGGTCTATATCGGCGGCAGTTCGCAAGCCACTCAGGCTGCCAGCTTCAAAGTTACGCCGTAGGATATTTAGCCCTGGGTCGAGGGATGAAGCCGGACCGTAACGGGGTAAAGCCGGAGGCCTGCGCTTGGTCCGCAGTTATGGGCCGGCCGGCGTGTGGGAAGCTGGCCTCGCGTATCTGGGTTTTCCGTGCGCAGTGCCTTTCGGCTTCCATTTTTCCAGAAAGGCCGTTACCGCTGCGGAATCCAGCGTGTGAATCTTTTCAAACTCCGCGTTCCGCTGCGCATAGAGTAGTTTGCCTGAGCTATCGAGAACGGCCAGGGCTGGAACTCCCTTGCTAAGCGGAATGCCATATTTTCGGGCTAAGTCCAGGTTTTTGTCATACTCGCCGACGTTCACATCGACCTTGATATAGTCGGCCGCCAGCAAGGAAGCGTTGCCCGGATCATGGAAGTAGATGTTGAGCAACTGGCAATCGGCGCACCAGTTCCCCCCGAAATCAAGAAGAACATTTTTATGCTCAAAGCCAGCCTGCAGGATGGCTTTGCGGATCTCCGCCTGTGCGTCGGCGGTATCGGAAAAGATATGTGCTGAAGCCATCTGCGGGTAGAGTCCCGGCGGGGCCAGCGGATTTACGGCAGCGCGCAGCAGCGCCGGAGAACAGGCAAGAACACCCAGGCCGAAAAGACGAAGGATACGGACTTTCACTGTGAACATTGCAGAAGCTTCTTCCATATTAAGATGCGTGAGCAAAGCGAAGGGCAGGCAACGTGCGCCTGCCCCCAATTGAAACTGGTGTCGTTTTCGGCCCACTCGCTACTCGGCGGCCATTTCCTCGGCTTCGCCTTCTTGGCGCATGAGTTCCAGTTCCCGCTCTTCTGCCTCTTTCGCCTCGGTGACTTCCTGCTGGACGCGTGAAGCTGCCTCTTCCAATTCCTGCGACAGCCGCACGTTGCGGTAGAACTCCATGCCTGTACCGGCTGGAATGAGCCGGCCGACAATGACGTTCTCCTTTAGCCCGCGAAGCTGGTCGACCGCGCCGTTGATAGCGGCCTCAGTCAGCACGCGCGTCGTTTCCTGGAAGGAAGCGGCGGAGATGAACGAGTCGGTGGACAGCGACGCCTTAGTGATGCCCAGCAGCAGCGGACGGCCCACGGCGGGACGGCCACCGTTGTTGATGGCGCGATCATTTTCCTCGCGGAAGCGGAACTTGTCCACCTGCTGCTCGACCAGAAAGCTGGTGTCGCCCGGATCTTCAACCTTGACCCAGCGCAGCATCTGACGAACGATGACTTCAATGTGCTTATCGGAAATTGCTACACCCTGCAGCCGGTAGACTTCCTGAATCTCTGTCACCATGTAGGACTGCAATTCCTTTTCACCCAAAACCGCCAGGATGTCATGCGGGTTCAATGGGCCATCCATTAGAGGATCACCCGCACGCATGCGCTCGCCTTCCTGCACGTTCACATGTACGCCGCGCGGCATCGAGTATTCCTTCTCTTCGCCGCTGTCCGCCGTGACGTAGATCTTGCGCTGTCCTTTGCTCACTTCGCCGAAGCGCACGGCACCATCAATTTCACTGATGATGGCCGTTTCGCGGGGCTTGCGCGCCTCGAACAGTTCCGCAACACGAGGCAAACCGCCAGTAATGTCCTTGGTGCGTGTCGTCTCGCGTGGAATCTTGGCGAGTACGTCGCCTGGGAACACGTCATCGCCATTTTGCACCATCAAGTGAGCGCGGCTTGGAAGCAGATAGCGCTTCGTACCCTTCGCACTCTTGATCATGATGGCCGGCTGGCGCTTTTCATCGGACGATTCCGCAACCACCAGCCGTGACAGCCCGGTGACTTCGTCCACTTCTTCGTTGAGCGTTGTGCCTTCATGCAAGTCGTGGAAATGGACGGTTCCGCCAACTTCCGTGAGAATGGCGAAGGTATACGGGTCCCACTCGCCGAGTGTCTGCCCCTGCTGCACCTGCGCGCCTTCTTCCACCTTCAGCTTGGCGCCGTACACCAGAGTGTAGCGCTCCTTTTCACGGCCGCGTTCGTCCACCACGACCACAACTCCGGAGCGATTCATTGCGACCAGATCACCCTGTTTGGAACGTACGGTGACCAGGTTGAGGAAACGTACCGTACCGGCATTCTTCGCCTCCAGCCTGGACTGGTCGGAGACGCGCGATGCTGCTCCACCGATGTGGAAGGTACGCATGGTGAGCTGTGTACCCGGCTCGCCAATGGACTGAGCAGCGATCACCCCTACCGCCTCGCCCATCTCCACCAATCTTCCGGAAGCGAGATTGCGTCCATAGCAGAGGATGCAGACACCGCGTTTTGATTCGCAGGTAAGCACTGACCGAATCTTGACCCGCTCGACCCCGGCTGCCTGAATCGCGCTCGCCATATCCTCATCGATTTCCTGGTTAACCTCTACCAGCACGTTGCCTTCAAAGTCCTTCAGCTTTTCCAGCGACACGCGGCCAATGATACGGTCACGCAGCGGCTCGATCACCTCTCCGGCTTCTACGATGTGGCCCACGTAGATACCCTCCACGGTACCGCAGTTGTAGTCGCTGATGATGACGTCCTGCGCCACATCAACCAACCGGCGGGTCAGGTAACCGGAGTCAGCGGTCTTCAGTGCGGTATCCGCCAATCCCTTGCGTGCGCCGTGCGTGGAAATGAAGTATTGCAGCACCGTCAGACCTTCACGGAAGTTAGCCGTGATCGGCGTTTCGATGATTTCGCCGGAAGGCTTGGCCATCAGCCCACGCATTCCGGAGAGCTGGCGAATCTGCTGCTTCGATCCGCGGGCGCCCGAGTCGGCCATGATGTAAATCGGATTCATGGTTCCAGCCTTGTCCGCGGACTTCATGTTGTTGAACATTTCATCTGCGACTTGTTCGGTGACCGACGACCAAAGCTGGATGACTTTGTTGTTGCGCTCGCCGTTGGTGATGGCACCGTCCAGATACTGCTGCTGCACCGTGACGACTTGCTTTTCAGCATCGCTGACCAGCTTGTATTTAGTATCGGGAATCACCATGTCGTCAAAACCGACGGAAAGGCCGCTGCGCGTGGCATACCGAAATCCAAGATCCTTGATGCGATCCAGCATCTGCACCGTCACTTCAAGCCCCAGGTTCAGATAGGCATAGCTGACGACCTGCCCAATTCCCTTTTTCTTCAGCAGGCCGTTGACGAACGGCATACCTTCGGGCAGCGAGTCGTTCAGGATGACGCGGCCGACAGTCGTGGAGAGGTATTGGTTGGTGTATTGGACGGGCTCCGTGTGGAGCAGATCCTGGTCATCGTAGGCGGTGGTCATGTCCAGCACAGGACCGGTGTAGCGCAGACGGATGGGACTTAGCGTTTCGACTTCTTTTGCCTCAAGGGCCAGCAGGACTTCGTCGGCATTGGCAAACACGCGGCCTTCGCCACGTGCCCCAGCGTGGGCCTTGGTCAGGTAGTAAATGCCGAGAACCATATCCTGCGTCGGCACAGTAATAGGCTGCCCGGATGCGGGAGACAGAATGTTGTGCGCCGCCAGCATGAGGACGCTGGCTTCCACCTGTGCCTCAGGCGAGAGCGGGATGTGGACAGCCATCTGGTCGCCGTCGAAGTCGGCGTTGAAGGCGGTGCAGACCAGCGGGTGAATCTTGATGGCCTTGCCTTCCACCAGCACAGGCTCAAAAGCCTGGATCCCGAGGCGATGCAGCGTGGGTGCACGATTCAGCAGAACGGGGTGATCCTTGATCACCTCTTCCAGCACGTCCCAGACGATAGGGTCCTGCAGCTCGACCAGTTCTTTGGCCTGTTTAATGGTGGTGCAATGACCGATCTGCTCCAGCCGGTGATAAATGAATGGCTTAAACAGCTCGAGCGCCATCTTTTTGGGCAGTCCGCACTGGTGGAGTTTCAGTTCCGGCCCAACCACAATGACGGAGCGGCCGGAATAGTCCACGCGCTTGCCAAGAAGGTTCTGGCGAAATCGGCCTTGCTTGCCCTTGAGCGTGTCGGAGAGGGACTTGAGCGGACGGTTGTTGGCGCCACGAAGCACCCGGCCACGCCGGCCGTTGTCGAACAACGCATCCACGGCCTCCTGCAGCATGCGCTTCTCATTGCGCACGATCACTTCCGGCGCGTGCAGGTCCATCAGTTTCTTCAGCCGGTTATTACGGTTGATCACGCGGCGATACAAATCATTCAGATCGGAGGTGGCGAAGCGTCCGCCATCCAGCGGAACCAGCGGGCGAAGCTCAGGCGGGATCACCGGAACAACGTCGAGAATCATCCACTGCGGTTTGTTACCGGATTTGCGGAATGCTTCGACAACTTTCAGCCGCTTCGCATATTTCAACCGCTTTTGCAAAGAGCTTTCCAGCTTCATTCGCTCGCGCAGCTCGACGGAGAGCACCTCGACTTCGACGCGCTTCAGCAATTCCTTGATCGCCTCAGCGCCCATCATGGCCTTGAATCCGGACGGACGATATTGCTGATCGAGTTCACGATAGCGCGTTTCGTCCTTGATGATCTCGCGCTCCTTAACGGGAGCGTCACCCGCATCCAGAACTACGTAGCTTTCGAAATACAGAACACTTTCCAGCTCTCGCAGGGAGATGTCGAGCAGGTGGCCGATACGCGAAGGCAGGCCTTTGAAAAACCATACGTGGGAACAAGGCGATGCCAGTTCGATGTGGCCCAGCCGTTCGCGGCGAACCCGGGAAAGCGTGACTTCCACGCCGCACTTGTCGCAGATGACTCCGCGGTGCTTCATCCGCTTGTATTTACCGCACAGGCACTCCCAGTCGGTGATTGGTCCGAAAATACGCGCGCAGAAGAGGCCGTCGCGCTCGGGCTTGAACGTGCGGTAATTGATCGTCTCCGGCTTGGTCACTTCTCCGTGCGACCAGCTGCGGATCTTCTCCGGTGAGGCAAGGCTGATGCGGATCGCATCGAAGTCCGAAATAGGATTGCTGAGTTCGAATGGATTGGAACGGAACAAGACGACCTCCATGACCTGGATACTCGCTGCACAAAATATGCCGCGGTAACGGTCTTCGCGTTCCCAGGATTTCCATCATTCCGTCCGTCTGTCCGTCCCGGGAGCGCGTTGGCTTATGTGGACGACGGTCGTGTTCTTAAAACTTGCTCGGCGGCGTACCCTCACCGCGCAGCTTCGGGTGCGCTGCGCAATGAGGAGTCAACCTGCTAATCTGCGGCGGCGACCGTCGGCAGAGGCACCTTTTTGTTCTCGCCCTGCTTGGTCAATTCCACGTCAAGACACAGCGCCTGTAATTCGCGCACAAGCACATTGAAGGACTCAGGCACGCCAGGCTCAATGGCAGCTTCGCCCTTGACGATGGCCTCGTAGATTTTGGTACGGCCGTAGACGTCGTCGGACTTCGCAGTCAGCAACTCCTGCAGAATGTAAGCCGCGCCGTAAGCTTCCAACGCCCACACCTCCATTTCGCCGAAACGCTGCCCACCGAACTGCGCTTTTCCACCCAGCGGCTGCTGGGTGATTAACGAGTATGGCCCGATCGAGCGCGCGTGGATCTTGTCGTCGACCAGATGGGAGAGCTTGAGCATGTACATGTAGCCAACCGTGACCGGCTGTTCGAATTTTTCGCCCGTCATGCCGTCGTACAGGTAAATCTTGCCGGAGCTCGGCAGGTTGGCGGCCGCAAGGAGCGCTTTAATCTCCTCCTCCTTCGCGCCGTCGAACACAGCCGTTCCGAACCAGATTCCTCGCTTCATGCCACGCGCGACCTGCAGCAGTTTCGTATCATCCAGATCCAGCAATTGCTGCAGCAGAGCAGTGCCGCCAAAGCGCTCTTCCATTAACCGACGTATTTCGTTCGCTTCCTGGTTCTTTTCCACCAGTTCGGCGATTTGCTTGCCCAGTTCGTGCGCCGCCCAGCCAAGGTGGGTTTCTAGAATCTGCCCCACGTTCATACGGGAAGGCACACCCAGCGGGTTCAGCACGATGTCCGCCGGCGTTCCATCCGGCAAATAAGGCATGTCTTCCTCAGGCAGTATGCGCGAGATGACACCTTTATTTCCGTGCCGTCCAGCCATCTTGTCGCCCACCGAAAGCTTCCGCTTCATCGCGATGTAGACCTTGACCTGCTTGATGACGCCGGGCGCCAGTTCATCGCCCTTCTGCAGTTTTCCAATGCGGTCGTTGGTGATCTTGCGCAGCACGTCGATCTGGCGGGAGGTCATCTCCTCAATTTCATCGATCTGCTCATTCACACGGGGATCTTTGTCCGCATAGCGGATGCGCTTCAGGTTGCGAGTGGAGATCAGCTCGATGCTTTCCCTGTCAAGCATCGCGCCCTTGGCGAGCAGACGCTTGTTCGTCCGTTCGTCATGCAGATCGGCGAGCACTTCCTTCGCGCCCAGAATGGACTCCAGTCGCTTCAAACGCTCATCAGTCAGGATGCGGATTTCATCTTCCAGGTTCTTTTCAAGCTTCGCGACCTGATCGGCTTCGATTTGCTTGGCACGCTCGTCCTTCTCCTGTCCCTTGCGGGAAAAAATGCGGACATCGACAATTGTTCCTTCCACACCCGGAGGACAGGTCAGAGAAGCGTCGCGTACATCCCCGGCCTTTTCCCCGAAGATGGCGCGCAGTAGTTTTTCTTCGGGCGTCAACTGGGTTTCGCCCTTCGGGGTAACTTTGCCGACGAGGATATCGTTGTGCTTGACCTTGGCCCCGATTCGGATGATGCCGCTCTCATCCAGATCGCGCAGCGCCGACTCCGAGACATTCGGTATGTCGCGCGTGATCTCTTCTGGTCCCAGCTTCGTGTCGCGCGCTTCGATTTCGTACTCCTCAATATGAAGCGAGGTGTAGTAATCTTCCCGCACTAGTTTTTCGCTGATCAGGATGGCATCTTCGAAGTTGTAGCCTCGCCAGGACATAAAGGCCACCAGCACGTTACGCCCAAGCCCCAACTCGCCCTGCTCGGTGCACGGACCGTCAGCGATCACCTGCCCCTTCAGAACACGATCTCCCTGACGGACGATCGGCTTCTGGTTGATACAGGTGTTCTGGTTCGAACGCTTAAACTTGGTCAACTGATAGATGTCGGAACCAACTTCACGCGATAACTGCGTCGGGTGATGTTCGCCTTCGACACGTACGATAATTCGTTCGGAATCGACCGAGTCAATAATGCCGTGGCGACGCGCCAGCACGACCGCGCCGGAATCCCGTGCGGTCACGCCTTCCATTCCCGTACCAACAAAGGGAGCTTCCGAAATCAACAGCGGTACCGATTGCCGCTGCATGTTGGCACCCATCAGCGCGCGGTTCGCGTCATCATGCTCAAGGAACGGAACCAGGGAGGCAGCAACAGAAACCAGCTGCTTCGGACTGACGTCCACGTACGTGACTTCACTGCGGTTGACCAGCACAAAGTTTCCCTGACGCCGCGCCGTGACCAGTTCGCGCTTAATGCTGCCGTTTTCGTCAAGCTCAACATTGGCCTGCGCGATCGTATAGCGATCTTCTTCCCATGCCGACAAATAGAAGCTGAACGGCTGATACTCCATAGGCCGCTTCTTCTCTTTGATCAGCTGCGCATTTTGCTTGATCGCATCTGGCTTTTCAAGATGATCGCCGACACGCAGGCCGCTGTCGCCTGCATTGACCACCTGCACAAAATCCAGCAAGAGACCGTCTCGCACCCGGCGATAGGGAGATTCGATGAAGCCGTACTCGTTGATCCGAGCAAAGCAGGAAAGAGAGGAGATCAGGCCAATGTTCGGCCCTTCCGGCGTCTCAATCGGGCAGATGCGGCCATAGTGGGTGGGGTGAACGTCGCGAACTTCAAAACCCGCACGCTCCCGGCTCAGACCACCCGGCCCAAGCGCCGACAGACGCCGCTTGTGCGTGATCTCCGACAGCGGATTCGTCTGATCCATAAACTGCGAGAGCTGGGAGCTGCCGAAAAATTCACGGATCGCAGCCATGACGGGCTTCGCATTAATCAGGTCATGCGGCATGGCGGTGGACATGTCGGGATACACGCTCATCTTTTCCTTGATGGCGCGCTCCATACGAACCAGACCGATGCGGAACTGATTTTCCATCAGCTCACCTACGGCGCGCACCCGGCGGTTGCCAAGGTGATCGATATCGTCCACCACGCCGATGTTTTTGCGCAGCTTGAGCAAGTAGCGGATCGTCGCGTAGAAATCGTCAGGAGTCAGGGTGCGGTGATCGAGCGAGGTCGCATCCTGCTTGTCGTAAAGCTTGATATTGAACTTGAGCCGTCCCACACGCGAGAAATCGTATTTGCGCGGGTCAAAGAACATGCCTTCAAACAAGGCGGTCGCGGTGTCGAGCGTTGGCGGATCGCCGGGGCGCAGCTTGCGGTAGATTTCGATCAAAGCCTCTTCCGGCTTGTGAACCGTATCACGACGCAAGGTGTTTGAGATGATGTTGCCCACATCGTCGCGCTCGGGCAGGAAG
>DASSZI010000145.1:0-11586 GCA_035713565.1 Acidobacteriaceae bacterium
TACAGGAATGTTTCGCAATGGTCTCATTCCATCAGGCTCGAAAGATCCGTTCGCGTTACGGCGCGCCGGCGCAGGTGTGGTTCGCATTCTTACTGAAAACGAGTTTCTTCGCGGGAAGCTCCACTTGGTTTCCGTGGTGAATGCTTCTTTTACGGACGGCGATTGGGACGACAATTTCCTGCGGGCCAAAATTTTGGACTTTATGCTGGATCGCCTGGAATTTTTTTTACAGGAGTCGTTTGCGATCAAGCTTCAAGTTGCGAGAGCAGCCCGAAATTCCGTAATTGCTGCGAAGTATGACGGCCGCGTGGACGAGCTGGTGGGCTATGGTCATGTAACTGGTTTCGCGAGAGCATTAAACGAAGAGGCGGCATCGTCGAACGTAACTGCTGTTGCGGAGCTCCTGAAAAGGACCTCAAACATTTTGCGGCAGGCAAGAGAGAAAAAGATGTCGTTCGGGAATTCGGTAGCAGACGCGCTGCTTCGCGAGCCAGCAGAGAAAGAACTCTCCCGCAGGGTTTCCGAAGTTGATCGGGCGATTCAGAAGAATTATCGCGCGGGCAATTACAGCGAAGTCATTGCCGCGATTGCAAGTTTGCAACAGCCGCTCAATGCGTTCTTCGATTCCGTCATGGTCATGGTGGACGATCCGCAATTGCGCGGCAATCGCCTTGGGCTTCTGTCGCGTACAGAATCCGTCGTCCGCTGGGCCGCGGACTTCTCGGAGTTGGCCTCCATCTGAATTGTGATCGATCCAGATGGATTGGAAGGTTCCTGCAATTCAACCAATATTTCTGCGCCACTTGCTGCTGTAGAACAGGCCCGCGCCCGCGCTTATCAGCAGGGCAGCCGAGCCAAGCAGTTTAATCACCGCGAGCACCGGGTGGGGTTCGTCGTCTGAAGGAAAGAGGGACAGGAAGATCGTCAACAGCGTGGTGGCGAGTCCCATGGAGGCCAAGAAAATTGCCGCTGGTCGTCCGCCCGGAATTCTGGTTACACCCGGCGGTGCGGGAGTGCGTTGCAGTCGGATCATCGCAAGAAACAAAAATGCGAACGGAATGAAGTAGGTAATGATCGACATGCTTACCAGCAAGTTGTATGCACTTTTGACACTGGTTCCCGCCTGGCTGAACAGCGTACAAAGTATTCCGGCCATTCCATAAGAAAAAATGGCGACCCATGGCGTTCCCCACCTGGCATGTACGCGGCCAAAGAAAGCAGGCAAGTAGCGGTCAATGCCCGCCACAAACGGCAGGCGCGAAGTTGAGGAAAGAAATGAGGCGGCGCCCCCAATGCTGCTTAGTGCGACCAGCAGCGCCACCAACACGGACAACCATGAGAGGCCGAACCGACTGGACATTCCCTGGATCACTGCAGTAAAGCCGCTGAGTCCGCTGATTGCAGAGCGGGGAAGCGCTACCAGCAGCGCGACAGTTCCGGCAATGTAACTGATCGCCAGCACGATGCCGGAGACAATCAACGCCTGCGGGATGGTCCGTCGCGCATCCTCGATTTCCTCGCTCATAAACGATCCCGACTCGCAGCCTCCAAAGGCGAAAAAGATAGTGGACCAGAACATGGCGTGCTTCAGATCGAGGTGGGGCGTCATGGTGGCCGCTGTGAACTGGGTCGCCGAGCCATACCTGAAGAAAGTTACGACACCTAACAATAGGAGACATAGAACCGGCAGCCAGCTTCCTAACGCGCCCACACTGTTCAGCCATTTGCCGTATCGCAGCCCGCGTATGTTCAGTAGCATGATCAGGCCGAGGCTGGCGATGGCGAACACCAGGTAATAGCTGCTTGTATTTTGCAGCCGCTGGCCATGGGGCACGGCAAACAGCAGACTGCTTGCTCCAAAGTAGAGCACCGCTGGAAAGTAAGGCAGATTGCTCATCCAGTAGGACCAGGCCGCCATAAAGCCGCCGAAGTCACCGAACGCGTGTTGCGTCCACACATAGAGGCCGCCCTCCTGAGGGTAGCGTGCAGACAACTCCAACACGCTCGCCGCCAAGGGTACAAAGAAGCAGAGGCAGGCAAAAATCCAAATCAGAATTGTGCCTGGCCCGGCTGCTGCCGCAGTCGCGATCCATCGCAGGCTTAGCCCACCCGCAATGTAGAAAAGCGTCAGATCGACCAATCCTAGTTCGCGCTTCAGCAGCCGCTTTTCATTCTGCCTCTGCGGTGCTGCTGTCATCTGGCGCCTTCCAGGTCGCGCAGCACGGTCATTGCGGCGTTGCGGCCGTTGATTCCGATGACGCTGCCGCCGGGATGGGTACATGCGCCGCACAGGTACACGCCCACCATTGGGGTGCGGGCTGCAAGCCGGTTGCTCCACATGTACGCCGGGAGGCACTCCCCCTGGAAGATATGACCGCCGGTCAATCCGACTTTCTGCTCAATGTCCGGCGGTCCCAGCACCTGCGCCTCAAGGACAGCGGAGTCGAGATTGCTGCAGAAGCGGCCAATAGATCGCAGCGCCAAGTCGCGCGCCGCACTGCGCTGGTCGTCCCACGTGCCGGAGGCGAACGCATAGGGCACATACTGCGCAAAGACGCTCATCGTGTGCAGGCCCGGTGGAACTACGCTCGCGTCATGCGCGCTCTGGAAGTACAGCTCACACCAGAGCTGCTCCGGAAGCTGCCCGGCGCGAGCCGCGGAGTAGCCAGACTTCCATTCGGCCTGGGTAAGCGGCGCATTGATCTGGCCGTAGTGATGCGGCTCCTGAACACCTGGACGCGCAACGAAGTTCGGCAGCTCGCGCAACAGTACATTCAGCTTCATCGTGCAGCCTTCTATGGGAATGGAGCGTACCTTCCGCGCCCATCTTGAATCTGCCGAGCCCGCGAGCATATCCAGCGTTCGTGCCGGGTCGGCGTTCGAGATGACAATCCTGGAGGCGATGCGTTCGCCGCTTTCCAGCAATACCCCTTCGCCAGGAAGTATGCGGGCTACGCCTATGCCTGTCGCGATGGCTGCGCCAGCTTCGCGCGCGGCATCGCAAAAATAAAAAGAGATCATGCCCATGCCGCCTTTGACATAGCCCCACATACCGGGCATTCCGCCGAGTCTGCCGGAGGCGTGATGTAAGCGGATGGAAGCTGTTCCGGCATCAAACGGGCTGGCGTTGGTCCCGATTACTCCCTGGCCGAGACAGGCACATTGCAGGCGCTCGTCGGTCAAGTAGTGCCCTACAAATTCAGCCATGGACCAGTCGAAGAGCAGGGACCGTGCCTCGGCGTCTCCGGCGAGGAGATTTTCAAGTTCATCCTGCGCGGGAGCCTCGCCGACCCATAAATCGCGCGAGCCATCGCCTTGATTGTCCGCTTCGGGCCGAATCCGATCACGCAGCCGACGCAGCACATCGTTCATCGCGCGCCAACCTTCAACATCTTGCGGCGAGAACCGGCGTACTTCATCTTCACAGCGGGCGTCGTCATCCCAGAGCTGAATGCTGCTGCCATCCAGAAAGGGAACAAAGAGACCGTTGATCGCAGGTGTCCACTGGAATCCGCGACGAGGCAGATCCAGTTCCTTAATGACCAGCGGATGCAACAGCCCAGCGAGGTAGGCGCAGGGCGACATTCTGACGCCGGGAAATGGTTCTTCGATGGTGCAAGCCCCGCCGACGCGCTCACGGGCCTCCAGCACCAGCACCCGCTTGCCCGCGCGGGCCAGGTAGGTGGCACACGCCAGCCCGTTGTGTCCTGCTCCTACTATGATTGCGTCCCATGGGCGGGAGGCAAGCTCCCTGACAGTTGCGGGAACTCCGAGTTTCCCTAATACGGCTGCCGTCGCGGACATGCCCCCAGTATCCACTTCTGGCAGGACGCCGCATAGGACAAATCTGGCTGATGCTCGAGACTTTCAGCCCTTGTCAGGACGTCGCTTAGGTCATCGCCTTAGTCAAAGATCAGGAGGCGCGTGGGGGCGTTTGCGGATAGCATGGTGTACCTATGGCTTTTGTGCTGGAACATCTCGATCATCTGGTTCTCACCGTCGCCAACATTGACGCCACGGTCGACTTCTACACCGAAGTTCTTGGCATGGACGTGGTCACCCTGGAGGGGCGAAAAGCTCTTGCATTTGGCATCCAGAGGGTTGAGCTGCACCAGCGGGGGCATGAGCTGAACCCCAGGTCAGCGCACCCAACGCCCGGATCCGCCGATCTCTGCTTCCTCACCAATACACCTCTGCAGGAGGTGATGGAATCATTGGCGGAGCAGAGAGTGCATATCGAAGAGGGCCCGGTAGAGCGAAGCGGAGCGATTGGGAAACTGCGGTCGATCTATGTGCGCGATCCCGACCGGAATCTGATTGAAATCTCAAACACGATGTGATCTTGTCTGTTTGCGAAGCGTTCCAGGTCGCATAGCTATTGCAGGTTGTACGCTAAAATGCGTCATGTCAGAAAAAAACCTGCCGTCTCTGTCCCTCCTGGAACGCGCCAAAAAGATCAAGCTTTTCCTCATGGACGTGGACGGGACGCTGACCGATGGGGGCGTCTGCCTGATCGCCTTCCCCAACGACGAACGCGTGGCCGAGATGAAGGTCTTTAGCTCGCTGGATGGCCTGGCATTAAAGCTTGCCCATACGATGGGCATCAAAACCGGATTTATAACGGGGAGGAAATCTCCGGCTGTGCGGCAACGCGCGGAGGAAAACCGCGTAGATTACGTCTACCTCGGCCAGGAGACGAAGATGGCGGCTTTTGAGGAGTGCCTGCAGAAGGCTGGAGTAGGAGCCGAGGAAACGGCGTATATGGGGGATGATCTGCCGGACATGCCGCTGGCCGCACGCGCGGGGCTAGCAGTTGCCGTCGCCAATGCAGCCGTCGAACTTAAGGCGATCAGCCACTATGTAACGAGCGCCCGCGGAGGCGCAGGCGCCGCCCGCGAAGTAGTCGAACTTGTTCTGAAGGCGCAAGGTCGATGGGAGCAGGCAATTCCGCTGGCTCTGGCGTAGTTCTCGACCTGGTCTGTTCTGCGCGTTTTAGGCGCGTGAAGCTTTCTCCTGCTTTACACTAGGGTGTCATGGCAACTTTAGAGATATCCACTGCAATCCCTGTGCGCGAGCCCGCAGGCGAATTCCGTAATGAACCTTTCCTCGATTTCAGCCGGGAAGAAAACAGTCGTGCCATGCGGGGCGCCCTGAACCACGTAGCCGACCAGCTTGGCCAGGAGTACGACCTGGTGATTGGCGGCAGACGCATACGCACTGAAAGCAAAATCGAATCGTTGAATCCTGCCCGGCCCGCGCAGGTGGTCGGCGTGCACCAGAAAGCTGGCGCAGAGCACGCCGAGATTGCCATGCATGCGGCGCTGGAAGCATTTGAAACCTGGCGGGTTGCTCCCGTAGCGGAGCGGGTATCGCTTCTATTGCGTACCTCAGAGCTGCTCCGGCAGCGCAAGTTTGAGTTTTGCGCGTGGCTGACCTACGAAGTTGGCAAAAACTGGGCCGAAGCTGATGCCGATGTAGGCGAGACCATCGATTTTCTTGAGTTTTACGCGCGGGAAGCTCTCCGGCTGGCTGGCGCCACTACGCCGATCCAGTATCCCGGAGAACGTAACGAACTGCTCTACATTCCACTTGGTGTGGGCGCGGTGATACCGCCCTGGAATTTTCCATTGGCGATTATGGCCGGAATGACAGCAGCGGCAATCGTCACAGGCAATACTGTCGTGCTCAAGCCTTCGAGTGATTCTCCAACCATTGCGGCCAAGTTCTTCAATCTTCTGGAAGAATCCGGACTGCCTCCGGGGGTTGTCAACTTCTGCCCAGGATCTGGAGCGACATTCGGAAACGCGATTGTGGAGCATCCCAAGACTCGCTTCATCGCCTTCACGGGTTCGAAGGAGGTCGGCCTCGACATCCA
The DNA here is from genome assembly GCA_035713565.1 of Acidobacteriaceae bacterium. Classification (GTDB taxonomy): domain Bacteria; phylum Acidobacteriota; class Terriglobia; order Terriglobales; family Acidobacteriaceae; genus JAKAAZ01. Next base: position 5,876 of record DASSZI010000145.1, read on the forward strand.
TGCCCGAGCGGCGCAAACCAAGCCGGGGCAGATCTGGATCAAGCGAACGATTCTGGAAATGGGAGGCAAAGACTCCATCGTTATAGAGGCGGACTGCGACCTGGACGCAGCGGTCACGGGGGTGCTTCAGTCGGCATTTGGTTTCAGCGGACAGAAATGTTCCGCCTGCTCCAGAGCTATCGTGGACGACAAGGTTTACGACATATTCGTCGACCGGCTGCGCGAACGAGCCAAGCAACTCCAGGTTGGCGATCCGGCGGCGAACGCTTATGTCGGGCCTGTGGTGAACCGGTCTGCCTACGAATCCATGTTGCGATACATCGAGATTGGCCGGCAGGAGGGCCGTCTGGTGGCTGGCGGCCATGCCGTCGAGACTGCGGAACGGGGCTATTTCATCGCCCCCACCATTTTTGCAGACGTCGCCCCAGACGCAAGGCTGGCCCAGGAAGAGATTTTCGGGCCTGTGCTTGCTATTATTCGTTCGCGGAACTTCGAAAACGCTGTGGAGATCGCAAATAACACGGAATACGGATTGACTGGTGCTGTTTACACGGCCTCGCGGGAAAAGCTGGACAGGGCCCGGCGGGATTTTCACGTCGGAAACCTTTATTTCAATCGCAAATGCACGGGTGCGATGGTCGGGGCTCATCCCTTTGGCGGATTCAATATGTCAGGGACGGATTCGAAAGCGGGCGGTCCCGATTATCTGGATTTGTTTACTCAGGCAAAGTCAGTTGCGCACAAGCTTGCCTGACGTGTTTATACTTCTAATCGCACAGAAAGTAGTGCGCTCTGGCGTGATCGAGAAAAGTGTTTCGCAATCCAGGCGAAAGGGGGCCATCGAGTGGCGCGAATCTTATGTGTCGATGACGAACCGAACGCTGTCGCCTTGAAGCAGATCATTCTGGAACGGGCCGGGCACGTCGTCACGGTTTGCAACACCGCCAACCAAGCCGTGGATATGTTGCAGCGGCAGAATTTTGAAGCCGTGGTGACCGACTGGAACCTCGGCGAGGAAAGCGGCCGGCGAATTCTGCTGGCTGCAAAATCCGGAACGGAAGTGCCGGTTGTGGTGGTGTCTGGATATTGCACGGATGCATTCCGCGCGGCAGAACCACAAGCCGACATGTATCTGGAGAAGCCCGTGGACGCCAACGAGCTGGTTGCAATTGTGGGTGCGCTGCTGAACGGGCAGGGCAACGGCGCGAGCTAGGCGCGGATGGCGCGTCGCTCCATTTTATCGCCCGCGCGAGCCGCAGCTTCGGCCAGAGTGCGGTGATGGATTGTAAACAGGGCCAATTCCAGCCGGTCTGAAACCCCGGTCTTATCATAGACATTCCGCAGATAATTTTTGATCACCTGCTCTGTGGTACCAAGATAGCCGGCGATTTCCTTATTTTTATATCCCTGAACAATAAGGCCGACAATCTGAATTTCTTTTGGCGTGAGCCGGTCGCGCACGCGCGCACCGACCACGTCCACTTCCTCTGTCAGTGACCGGCCGGATTTCTGTTGCAGGTAAGGCGTGCCCGAATGCACGGTATGGACGCATTCGACCAAAGCTCCATGAGTGACATCCCGGAAAATAACGCCGTCGAATCCGTCGGATGCGTAGGTATGCAAAGATTCCCTATTTTCCGCGATGACAATCAACTTGCTTGCGGCTGCTTGTACGGCGGGAATCAGGGATGGCATGTCAGGCTGCAGGGAAGAAGCTACAATCACGATCGAAGAACGAAAGGTATGCACGGCATGGACGAGGCGTTCGCGGTCGAAGCATTGAGCTACGATCCGGATATCGTCCTGAAGCGCCAGGGTTTTGGCTACACCTGCGCGAAAAATCGATTGATTATCTGCGAGTATAATTTTCTTCATAGCCCGATTCGTTCACGTCCAGCTATATCGTTTTTTCCGATCTCCATTCGACAGCCGACAGTGTTCCGCTTACGCGTGGAGAAGAATCGCGGGAGATGCAGCCTGTTTCTGGTCATACTTGCTCTATCGGCAAAATCGGCCAGAACATCTCGCAAAAGGCATGGCTGGTTTGCCTGCGGTTCTTCCACGGTTCGCACAGGGCCGAGGACTGCTACGCTTCGGGGGGAGAGCAGCAATCTTCGGCCACGCATGACTACGAAAAGCCAAACTTTACTATTGTTGTGGGATTAGAGTAACCGCTTTGCCGGTTACTTGCGCAGAAACTTTGATTTATTTTCAAAGCCAACACCTCTCCGGAACGAATTTGTATCCTTAAGGTCAACTGGTGAGTCTATTCATCGTCCCAGCGGAACCCCATGGCCAAACCCATACTCCTGGTCGTCGATGACGACCAAAGCGTACTCGATGCCCTGCTGGAGGACCTTCGACGGCATTACGGCAGCCGGTACAGCATGGTTCGGGCAAACTCCGGAAAATCGGCGTTGGAGGTTTCCACTGAACTGAAAAAGCGCGGAGACACGGTTGCGTTATTGCTTTCCGACCAGCGAATGCCGGGCATCTCCGGAGTGGAGCTTCTGGAAAAGAGCATTGGCATTTTCCCGGCAGCAAAAAGGGTTTTGCTGACTGCGTATGCCGATACGGATGCAGCCATCCGCGCAATCAATACCGCGAAAATCCACTACTACCTGACGAAGCCTTGGGATCCGCCTGAAGAAAAGCTTTACGCTGTACTGGACGACCTGCTGGAAGCCTGGAATCAGGATTACCGTGCGCCTTTCGAGGGGCTGCGGGTGATTGGAACGCGGTGGTCGTCGAACGGACACGAAATCCGCAATTTTCTCTCGCGCAATCACGTCCCGTACCGGTGGATCGATCCGAGCGCGGAGTCAGCGCCCCCGGACGGGGTGGCCCAGCACGGAAAGACCGAAGCAGCCACCCTGCTGGAGCAGTACAAGCTGGAGCCCACCAAGCTGCCGGTGGTGCTGTTTACTAGCGGAGAAGCGTTGGTGCAGCCGGAAATTGCCGAACTGGGAGCAAAAGTCGGGCTACGCACCCTGGCGGAGCGGGACTTTTACGACCTGGTAATCGTAGGAGCAGGACCCGCGGGTCTTGGCGCGGCTGTTTACGGGGCGTCGGAAGGACTGAAAACTCTGGTCATTGAGCCTGCAGCACCCGGAGGACAGGCGGGCAGCAGTTCGCGGATCGAAAATTACCTAGGTTTTCCCGCTGGATTGACCGGATCGGACCTGGCGCGGCGCGCCACGATCCAGGCGACACGCTTTGGGGCGGAGTTTCTGACTCAACGTGCCACAGGAATTCGCACCGAAGGCCAATATCAGTTCATCCAATTGCTGGACGGACGTGAAGTGGCGTGCCATTGCGCTCTGATTGCGACGGGAGTCGAATACCGCAAGCTGGACGCACCCGGTCTGGAGGAGCTGAGCGGAGCGGGCGTGTATTATGGCGCCGCTCTTACGGAGGCAATTTCCTGCACGGGTGAGCATGTGTTCATCGTCGGGGGCGCCAACTCCGCAGGACAGGCGGCAATGCATTTCACGCAATATTGCTCCCAGGTGACGATGCTGGTGCGCGCCAGCTCCCTGGAGAAAGGCATGTCGAGTTATCTGGTGGAACAGATCGCCGCCAATCCGAAGATTGAAGTGCTGCCCAACACGGAGGTCATCGGCGGGTGTGCCCGGGACGGACATCTGTACGCGATTCGGTTGCGCACGCCACAGGGCGAGCGGGAGGAGCGTGCATCGGCTCTGTTTATTTTTGTGGGTGGGGAACCGAAGACTGATTGGCTGCCTTCGGAGATTTTGCGCGACAGCCGCGGTTTTGTGCTTTCCGGCTCTGATCTCCCTGCAGCAGGAAAGGCGTTCGTCTGGAAGCTGGATCGACCGCCGTATCTTTTGGAGACCAGTGTGCCGGGCGTTTTTGTCGCTGGAGATGTGCGTCACGGCAGCACCAAGCGGGTGGCCTCCGCGGTAGGAGAGGGCTCGATCGTGATTCCGTTTGTGCACGAATATTTGGCGAAGTTCTGAATTAAAGCGATGAAAAATACAGGAAAACTCGCAACGCTTTCCCCTGCAGAGCAAGCGCGGGCGCTGGCGCAGATTCGCTCCAGTCCCATTTTCGTATGCGTGGATGAGAGTACGCGGCGATGCCTGCTGGATGCCGAAGTCATGGAGGCCGCAGTAGACGACCGGCTGATGAAGATCGGTGAGGTCACGCAATGCTTCTGGATTCTGCTGGACGGCGAATTGCGTGTGGAATATATCGGACCCGACGGAGTACAGCGGGCGGCAGGGAGCAGGCAGGGATGTAATACCTTTGGTGAAATTTCCTTGTTGGCGGGTTCTCCCACCAGATTTGAATGCGTGGTTGAAAAGCCGAGCCGGCTGTTGCGTCTGGACTTGGAAGCGTTTTGGCGGTTACTGGCGAGCTGTCCCGAGGTCCGTAAAGGGATTGTCGGCAGCATGGCCCACCGCATTGAGTCGATGCAGGCGATGACGCTGCAGCAGGAGAAGCTCGCGTCGCTGGGAACGATGGCGGCGGGTCTGATGCATGAATTGAACAATCCCGGCTCCGCCGCGCGCAGGGCGACTGCGCAGTTGCGAGAAAACCTGCGGCGATTGCAGGAGATTAGCCTGCGAAGCTGCCGCATGGACCTGCACCCACAGGAACTGAACTGCATGGCGGACCTGCAAGAATATATTTTGCAGCCGCACAAGCTGGAAGGTCTCAGCTCCCTGGATCAGTCGGACGCGGAAGAAGCGTTAGCGCATTGGCTGGATCAGGCAGGCATCCAGGATTCGTGGAAGCTGGCGCCGCCGCTTGTGAGCATCGGGCTCACAGCGGGAATGCTGGAATGTACCCGCACCAGTTTTCGTCCCGAGGCGCTATCCGGTGCGTTGCAGTGGCTGGAGGCGCTGGTCTCCAGCATGCAGCAGCTCGCGACCATTGAGGAGAGCGTGACCCGGGTTTCTGACCTCGTGATGGCGGTGAAGCGCTACTCCTACGCGGAGAAAACCGGCAGCCAGTCAATCGATGTGCATGAGAGTCTGCAAAGCACTCTGCTGATTCTTGGCCACAAATTCCGGCAGAAGGCGATTGAGGTCACGCGGGATTTCAGTCCGGACCTGCCGCTGCTGCAGGTGCAGGCAGGCGGTCTGCATCAGGTCTGGACCAATCTTCTGGACAACGCGGTGGATGCCGTACCGCAGCAGGGCCACATTGTTCTTCGTACCTGGATGGAGGGCAGCGAAGTGTGCGTCAGCATCTCCGATGATGGTCCAGGTATTTCCGCCGAGGATCAGCTCCACCTGTTCGAACCTTTCTTTACCAGCAAGCCTGCCGGAGTGGGCACCGGCCTCGGATTGGGAATCGCCAAAAAGATTGTCACCAGCCATTTTGGCGGGGAGATTCGCTTTACCTCGCAGCCCGGACATACGGAATTTATCGTGTGCCTTCCGCAGAATCAGGCAGTGGCAAAGGCTTAGTGGCTTGGGTTTACCCGATTGTTTTTGAAATGTCCACCGTGAAGCTTCGATTTTTGAGTGGTCACGGGAGCTCCCTTCGCCAATCCTCCTTTCGTGCGTGATTGCTATCTCTTATTTCCAACAATTAGAACTCGGCTTTCACTCCGCTCGCAGGATCTCGGTAGGATCGGTGCGCACCGCGCGAAACACGGCGGGCAACGTGGCGAGGAGAGCCGTCAGCAGGATGGCACACGCCGGTAGCGCAACCATCTCGGTGTCGCTTGCTTTGACCTG
>DASSZI010000146.1:0-3596 GCA_035713565.1 Acidobacteriaceae bacterium
ATGGTGACGCAGACCTGATCGTAACGCAGTCGGACGGCCCTGCTGTCTTGCTGCGCAATCATGGCGCAAATCGCGATCACTGGCTGCACCTTTCACTGAAGGGACTGGCCGATAACAAATCCGCTATCGGCACCAAGGTGGAAATTTTCGCCGGCAATCTATGGCAGAAGTGGGAGATCGCAGGAGCTACCGGATATCTGGGGCAAGGCGCCCCGGAAGTTCTGGCCGGACTTGGCAGCGAGTCAAAGGCCGATATCGTGCGCATGGTTTGGCCCACGGGCGTGTTGCAGGATGAATTCAACGTGCCGGTGGATAAGCGCACAGTGGTCGAAGAGATCGACCGCCGGGGCAGTTCGTGTCCGGTGCTGTTTGCCTGGAACGGCAAGCAGTACCGCTTTGTGTCCGACGTGATTGGAGCCGCCGTCGTGGGACATTGGGTCTCGCCCACTGCGACCAACATTCCAGACGCCGATGAGTGGATCAAAGTCGCAGGAGACCAGTTGCAGCCGCGCAATGGCTATTTAAGCCTTCGTTTTGGTGAGCCTATGGAAGAGGTAAACTTCGTCGACCAATTGCGTCTGGTCGCAGTTGACCATCCAGGAGGCACACAGGTCTACCCGAACGAGCGATTCTTGAGTAATCCTCCGTTCCCAAGCGCAAGAGTCATCGTCACCAGCGAAGCGCATCCGATCAAGGCTGCCTGGGACGACCACGGCAAAGACGTCACTGCTCTGCTATTCCATCGCGACCACAAATATGTGCGCGGATTCACCACTCTCTCATTTGCCGGATTCACAAACCCGCATTCCCTCACATTCGATATCGGAAACTGGAATGCGCGCCACCCGCTTCAGCTTCTGCTGCATGGCTACATTGAGTATTTCAGCGCCTCCTCCATGTATGCAGCGTGGCAGGCCGGGCTTACGCCGGAAGCTCCTGTGCTGGAAGCACAGATGCCTGGCGGCAAGTGGCAGCCGGTTCTCCGCGATATGGGATTTCCCGCAGGCCTGCCGCGCACAATTACTGTGGACCTGACAGGCAAGCTGCCGCCAGGTGTGCGTCGACTACGCATCCGGACGAACCTGCAGATCTATTGGGATCAGATTCTGGTCGACAACGGCCCGGACCGGGCACGTGAAATTCGCCAGACTGAGTTACCGCTGGCGCTCTCTACGCTGGCATTTCGTGGTTATCCGCAGCAGATTGAAGGCAAAACTCCGGGCGACTTGACCTACCGGTACGATCGCATCAGCAGCACCGGCCCATTCGCACGCCAGCGCGGCGATTACACCCGCTATGGCAATGTCACTCCGCTGCTTGAAAGGATAGACAATCAGTTCGTGATCTTCGGGAGCGGGGAGGAGATCGATGCAGAATTCCGTGCCAATAAATTGCCTCCACTGCCGGCTAACTGGAGACGCGATTATTTCTTCTATGCGAACGGATTTGTGAAGGACATGGACTTCTATGAAGCCTCTCCATTCACAGTGGCCGCAATTCCGTTCCACGGAATGAAGACCTATCCCTATCCGAAGAACCAGCACTACCCCAGCACGCCCTCTGCGGTGGCCTATCGCTTGCACTGGAACACCCGGTTCGACTCCGGCCAACATACCCAGAAATATAAATTTCATTACAAGCCCACCGTGTCTGCTCCAATTCAGCCTGTGACTTCGGAACAAGCAAACAAGGCCAACGACGGGGGTGCGCATTGAGCCAGTTCACTCTGTCCTCTGCAGCCGCGCAAGTATCTCTGATTCAGGAAAAACAGATCTCCCCACTTGAGGCGGCGGAAGAGCACATCCATCAGATTGAACTTCTGAATCCACGCCTCAACGCGATCACCGATTTCGATGCGGACCGCGTGCGTGCCCAGGCCCGCGCACTCGTTGCAACGTCTCTGGCTCGCGGTCCGCTGTTCGGACTATGCGTCACCGTCAAGTCTTCCATCGCCGCGAACGGTCTTCGCTGCGAGCTGGGCAGCGTGCTGCGTCGTGGCATCGTTGCGCAGGAGGACGCCGTCACAGTTGCGCGATTGCGCGCCGCCGGAGCGATTTTTCTGGGATCGACCAACTGTCCGGAATTTCTAATGGCCTATGAGACCGATAACCGGCTGTATGGGCGGACCAATAATCCCTGGAATCTGGAGTACACTCCTGGTGGTTCTAGCGGAGGCGAAGCCGCTGCGATCACATCTGGAATGTCGGCTGCGGGACTTGGCAGTGATAGTGGCGGCTCAGTTCGAGTTCCGGCGCACTTCTCTGGAATTTGTGCTCTGAAGCCTACGCCGGGACGAGTCCCGGGCGCGGGACACGTTCCGCCATGCGCGGGCCCGTTTTCCATTCTTGGCGCAATTGGTCCCATGGCGCGCACCATGGAGGATATCGCACTTCTCTTCGGGACTCTGTCCGGGCACGATCCAGCGGACCCGATCGGCGCACCGACTCAGCCGAAGGCTTTCAGCCAAGCCGAGCTGCGCCAGCTTACGATCGGCTACTTTGAAGACGATGGAATCATCCCTGTCACGCGAGAAACGCGGGCCGCCGTCCATGCGGCAGTGGACTTACTCAGAGGGGAGGGATTTCGCGTCCAGCCGTTTCGACCACGAGCGCTGGAAGCTGCCAGAACGCTCTGGTGGAAATTTTTTGTGCGCAGCGGAGCCATGTTTCTGGAGCCGGTCTTACGCGGCGAAAATGGACGGCTCAGCCCCATTCTGTCGGAGTTCCTGTCGATCGCGCATCAAGAGCCGCCGCTCACAGGAGAGGAATTGCTGCAGGCCTGGGCAGACTGTGATCGGGTACGCAGTGAATTGCTGTTTGAAATGCAACAATTTCCTGTGCTGTTATGCCCGGTTTGCGCAATCCCGGCTTTTCGGCATGGGGAACGGTCGTGGCATGTCGACGGCCAGCTTATCGAATATCTGGATGTGATGCGTTACACCCAGTGGTTCAATCTGCTGGCTGCTCCCGCCGCAGTCGTCCCCGTCGGCAAATCGAGTGAGGGCTTGCCGATCGGGGTGCAGGTAGTCACCCGGCCTTATCAGGACGAACTGGCACTCGCAATTGCCGCCATGATCGACAGGGCGTTTGGCTTTGTACCGCCTCCGGTCTCTGTCAGGTAACCCGCCGGGGCGCCCCGGCCTTCGAAGCGAAGGCATCACGAGCCTGTGGCGCAAGCTGCCCTTTTCTCAGGGAGCGTTCTTTGATCATGACAAAGAAGATTGGCACGAGAATGAGCACATGAATGGTAGAGGTGATCATACCTCCCACAATTGGCGCAGCGATCGGTTTCATCACGTCAGAACCAACGCCCGACTCCCAAAGAATGGGAGCGAGGCTGGCAATGACCGCAATGACGGTCATGAGCTTGGGTCGCAGCCTGAGCACAGCTCCCTCTATCGCGGCCGCTTCAATGTCCGCGCTGGTAAGCGGCTGTCCGGTCTGCAAACGTTGCTTCAGCGCTTCATGCAGGTAGACGACCATCACAACGCCTGTCTCTACCGCAACGCCGAATAGCGCGATGTAGCCTACAGCAACCGCAACGCTGAAATTGTAGTGCAGCATCCACTGCAGCAGAAGCCCTCCTGACATGGCATA
>DASSZI010000147.1:0-4215 GCA_035713565.1 Acidobacteriaceae bacterium
GCGAACGAAGCATCCGTCTATTAGAATAGCCCAGGTTCGCCCAGAACACAAGGAGACTACTTGACCTCAACACCCGCGCCTGCATCGGCGAACTTCTTCCGGATGGTTTCGGCCTCTTCTTTGCTGACGCCTTCTTTCACGGTTTTAGGAGCGCCATCGACCAGATCCTTGGCTTCTTTCAGTCCCAGCGCCGTCACTTCGCGTACAACTTTGATGGTGTTAATTTTGTTGGTTCCCGCATCCTTCAGGATGACCGTGAACTCCGTCTGCTCCTCAGCGGGTGCCGCTGCTGCCGCGCCGCCGCCCGCAACCATCACAGGTGCCGCCGCTGCTGCAGAAACGCCCAGCCGCTCTTCCAGCTTTTTCACCAGGGCCGCTGCGTCGAGCAGGGTCAACCCTACAATCTGATCCTCAATCTGCTGTAAATCCGCCATTTCCGTTATCTCCATCTTCCAAATTGCAAATCTTATCTAACAATCCATCCTCAGCCGCCGAAGCCCGCCTGCCACCCCGATGACTGCCTGCTGCGAATGCTGCTTGCGTGGTTTCCGCAGTGCCCAGACAGCACCCCAACGCTTTACAGCGAACTTGATAGTTGCGGCTCTACGACGCAGCCGCTTCCGAAAACTTGCCCTGCTGCACTGCCTGGTTCAACACGACCGCCACGTCGCGACCGGCCGCATTTACGACCGTCACAAGCCGCTGCGCAGGGGAACTGATCAGGAACAACAGCTTGGCGTAAATCTCTTCTCGGCCCGGCATGGTCGCCAACTGCTGAATTTCCTGGACCGACAGGACCTTGCCGTCGACAATCGCCAGCTTGAACGTGAATTCGGCGTTTTCCTTCACCCAGTCCGAAAGGGCCTTGGCGAGCGCCACCGGATCTCCGCTGCTGTAAGCCACGGAGGAGACGCCCTTCAGCCCCTGCAGCGCCGCTTCCACGCCCGTTCCCTGGGCAGCCCGGGCCGCCAGCTTGTTCTTGACAACGCGATATTTACCGCCCGCGTTCCGCACCACGGTTCGCAGGGCAAAGTCCTGCGAAACTGTCAGCTTTTGGAAGGTGCCGACGATCGCCGTCGTCGAACCCGCCAACTCTGCCGCCAAGCGCTCGATCTGTTCTGTCTTTTTGGCTCGTGTCAGTGCCATTTTCTACCTTGTCCTTATCTCAACGCTGTCCGTATCCTGGACAGACATGCTGCGGTACCGCGAAGCAATTGACGGCTTTAGAGCGACTGCAAAAATAGGAATCAGCTATGCCTTGCCGGCAGCGTCCACCACAGTTTGGTCCAGCTGAATGCCGGGGCCCATCGTTGAGCTGAGAGTGATACCCCTGACATACTTGCCCTTTGCGGCCGAAGGCTTGGCCTTCACCACGCTGGTAATCACCGTTGTGGCGTTTTCAACCAACTTGTCCGGTGTAAACGAAAGCTTCCCGACCGGCACGTGGACCAATGCTGTTTTATCGGTACGAAACTCAACTTTTCCGGCCTTGATTTCCCTCACGGCAGCCGCCACATCTGTCGTCACAGTCCCGGTCTTAGGATTAGGCATCAACCCGCGCGGGCCTAGAATTTTTCCCAGCCGCCCGACAGACTTCATCATGTCCGGGGTAGCAATCAAAGCATCGAAATCTGTCCAGCTTTCCTTTTGAATACGTTCGACCAGATCGTCGCCGCCGACAAACTCGGCGCCAGCCGCTTCCGCTTCGCGTACCTTTTCGCCGGAAGCAATCACGGCGACTCGCTTGGCCTTTCCCAGACCATGGGGCAGAACTACCGTGCCCCGGACCATCTGGTCGGCATGCTTTGGATCCACGCCAAGCCTGAGCGTGATCTCGACGGTTTCATCAAACTTGGCGAATTTGACCTTTTGTAAAAGCGGGACCGCTTCGGTCAAAGGATAGGGACGCGGCTCTACAGCCGTGCGCGCCTTCTCAATGTTTTTTCCAGACTTTTTCGACATGATTCCTCAGTCTCCCACCGCGCGGACCTTAATGCAGCGCTGTTTTCCGCTGAACCGCTCCGTGTTGCTTGTATTCAACTGCTTTGGTTATGCATTGCTCGGAGTGGCCGTCCGGCCGTGGTATGGTTCCGCATCCGAATGACTGAAAAGCGGTCACAGGACGCGTTTTCCTATTATGCCAGATGTGTTGTCAGGCTTGCAAATGTCTCTACCCGCACCAGCCCGGATCAGCATCCCTAATGTATCGCCGCTTTTCCACCAGGAGGTCGCTTCTTCATAAGAAATACCAGCGGGACCACTGCCGCCGAGGCTGCCGCGAGTAGCGCGATCACATCTAGATAGGACAGCATGGAAGCCTGCCGCAACATCTGGTTGTAGACACTACTCATCGCCAGTTGATTTGCCTGCGCAGCGGAAGACGCAACTCCGCCGGAGTGACTGAAATACCCGGACAGGCTGCGAACCCTCACCGCAAAATTGGGGTTCTGATCCATCATGTACATCGACAGCCGGTCCTGATGAAACTGCTCCCGGCGCGCCAGCGTGGTCGTCAAAAACGAGGTTCCGACACTGCCTCCGATGTTCCGCGCCAGATTGATCAGACCGGAAATATCGTTATTTTTTTCCCGGGGAATGTCTGTATAGGAAAGCGTATTGATCGGCACGAAGAGAAACGCCAGTCCGGAGGCCTGAAAAATGCGCAGCCACGCGATATAGCTGTAGCTTACCTGCAGGTCCAGCGTATGCATGACGCAGAGGGCCGCGCAGGTAATGGAGAAGCCAAAGATGATCATGTACCGGGGATCGACGCGGCCGATAAGAAATCCCACCAGCGGCATCAAGGCCATGATCGCGAATCCCCCGGGCGAAATGACCAAACCGGCACGTTCCGCCGTGTAGCCCAGCAAGGTCTGCACAAACTGCGGGATCAGCACGGTGGTCCCGAAAAGGGCGATGCCGAGGATAAACATCAGGCCGAAGGAAGTGGCGAAATTTCGATTTCTGAAGAGCGTTAGATCAAGGATTGGCTTTCGCCTTCGTCGAATCTGCCAAAGCTCATACAGGATCAGCGCGATCAGGCTAACGACACACAACACGATAAACGTCGTAATAATGCGGGATCCGAACCAGTCGTCCTCCTGCCCTTTATCCATTACGAATTCCAGCGACCCGAAGCCAAGCCCAAGCAGCCCAAACCCTGTCAGGTCCAGGTTCAGACCATGCTTCCGGTTTTCTTTTACGTCATGAACGATGTGGGGCGGATCCTCGACCAGTCGCGACGTCAAAAACAGCGATAGCAGGGCAATGGGCACATTGATAAAGAAAATCCATCGCCAGGTGAAGTTATCGGTAATCCAGCCGCCCAGCGTGGGGCCGATCGCAGGCGCGGCCACAACGGCCATGCCATAAATCGCGAAGGCATGACCGCGCTGTTTCGGTTCAAACGTATCGGCAAGAATTGCCTGCTCGCTGGGTTGCAGGCCGCCGCCGCCAGCACCTTGCAACACGCGGAAAAAGATGAGCAGAGGCAGGCTGGGCGCCAGACCGCACAGCATGGAACTGGCGCCAAAGAGGATGACGCAGATCATGTAAAAACGTTTGCGTCCAATAAATGTGGTCAAGTACGCGCTGGCTGGCAGCACAATCGCGTTTGCGACTAAGTACGAGGTCAAGACCCACGTGGCCTGATCCTGCGAGGCACCTAGGCCGCCTGCAATATGCGGCAGAGCGACATTGGCGATGGACGTGTCCAGCACCTCCATGAACGTGGCAAGCGTCACCGTCAGAGCGATGGCCCACTGATTGTGTTTCGGTTTCCATCCGGCGTCCGCGCCCATGACTTGCTCTGAGGTGCAAGAAATTCTGTCCTGTTCTTAGATTCCATTTCTTAAAAATGGCTGCAAAGTTTTGGCTCACTCTATCCAGCGTTGCAACCGCTCCATGCTAGACTGCGTTTTTAGCGCTCTTTCATGCATCCCGAGCTTGCCAATCTCGCGCACCTGCAGGACATTGAACAGCAGAGCAGCGCTCTGGCCGCACGCCGGGTGGAATACAGCCGCCGCATCACCGCACGGGAAACGGCCCACAAGCAAGCAGAACGCGAGTTGGAAGAAAACAAGCGAGCTTTGTTGCAGGAGGCGGCTGGGCGCAAACGGATGGAACTCGATACCGGCGAGCTTCGCGAAAAGATGGCAAGGTACCGTGCCCAGCTTGAGGCCGTGCAAAGCGAAGGACAGGCAACGGCACTGCAAC
>DASSZI010000148.1:0-6610 GCA_035713565.1 Acidobacteriaceae bacterium
CCGGTGCGGAATTTCCATCAGGCATTTGAGCACGGCCTGTGGGACGGAATGATGCGTGCCGGGCTGCAGCAGGTGATGGGCGGAGACAACTTCGGTACGGATTCCAAATCGCATCCCGGCTATCAGAAGATGCGGCATACCGACGCGCTCAGTTTTTATGGTGACGGCCGAATGCAATTTCTCGGTTCTGCGAAGGGCGATGGCAAGCTTACCTTCGATAAACTGACGGACGTATACCACTCCGGCACGCGGCATGAAGACGACCAGCCCACGCATCTGGTCATCCAAGACATGAACATTTGCAACGACCGCTGCACGAAAGAATTTGGCAATCCCTGCCAATTTTTCTGTCCGGCTGCGGTCTATGAGATGGTGGAGGAACCGGGCGAAAACCACGCCGCGCCAGAGAAAAAGCTGCATATCAATTTCGCCAACTGCGTCCACTGCAAGACGTGCGATATCCAGGACCCGTACCAGATCATCACTTGGGTGCCGCCGGAGGGGGGCGGCGGTCCGAACTACGACGGCATGTAATGCGCATCGTGATATCTTGTCCTGCATGGAAATTCCAGGGCCGCTGACCGTGGAAGAGATGCAGGAAGCCAGCATCCTTGCTGCACCGAGACTGTTGCGCGGAACCATGCAGCGCCGGGCGCGGAACCTTTTGCATCCTTCCAAGTGGAAGCTCGGAATATTTCTTGTTATCGCAGCGGTCTTCCTGGGGCGCCTTCTTAGCGATCCGCAATACAGTGGCCACGGAAAATGGATTCCGCCGGTGTTGCTGCTGAGCGGTGTTGCGTATCAATTCTTCTGGGGGCCCAAAGTGGCACGCCTGGGATATGAGCGCCGAATCGCCTGTGCTCCTCGCGTTGTCGCGGTCGATCTGGACGGAGTGCATTTAGAAGACAAGACCGGAATTCCGCAGCTTCGCCCGTGGCCGGTGTACCAGAAATGGCGGGAAGGCTCCTTGATCTTTTTATTGCGCGGGCCGCATCGAGTGTCCAACATCATCCCGAAGCGCGGCATGACGCCGGAGCAGGTCGATGCCCTTCGCGTGCTGCTTGCCCTGCACATGCCGGATTCGGCGTAACGCGAACTTTCCCCATACCTTCTATACTGAAGAAGTCTTCCGATCGCATTCGCCCACGGGAACAGCCCGGCGGGTGCGGCGGCGTTCCGCTTGCAGGAACCCAGGGTGTGGCTGGAAACGGCTGCGCCTCCCGCAGTCTGGATTCTCGGACTGCATTGGAAAGGAAGCTCGCCAGCAGCGGCCTTTGTGTACTTGTGCGGTCGTGCTAACGAACCCTCTCGCGTCCAATCTGGTTTTCCTGCATCCGATAAGTTCAAGCACTTTGGGCGTTTCTGTTCCCACCCTTCAGGATGCGAAGGATGGGGCACCCGAATAAGACATCCGTGCTCGCAGAGAATGGCAGCGATTTTGCCCAACCCGGTCACTGGCAGCAATCCAGCCGCGACAACCCGCCTGACGGACAAGTATGGCCGCGCGATTACAGACCTGCGCGTCTCCGTTACCGACCGCTGCAATTACAAATGTGTCTACTGCCGGACCGGAACTGAAGGCGCGCAGTATGATGAGCTGCCCATTGCCGACTACCTGCGCATGATCAAGATTTTTGTTTCGCTGGGAGTCGAAAAGGTACGGCTGACCGGCGGCGAGCCATTGTTGCGCAAAGGGCTGGTTGCAATGGTGGCCGCCTTGGCCGAAATGCGAACCGCTTTTGCCAGTGAAAGTCCTCGGCCGGCTTCAGGTGCGGGCAAACCTCTCGACATTGCATTGACCACCAATGGTCACCTGTTGGAAGATCTGGCCCAACCATTGAAGGATGCGGGATTAACTCGTATTACTGTCAGCATGGACGCAGTGGATCGCCAGAAATTTGCGCGAATTACACGCGTGCCCGACAGTTTCGACAAGGTACTGGCGGGTGTTCGGGCGGCGAAGCGCGTCGGCCTCCATCCGGTCAAGGTCAACTGCGTGCTGCTGCGCGGATTCAACGAGGACCAGATTGTAGAATTCGCGAAATTCTCCCGCGATGAAGGCGTGATTGTGCGCTTCATCGAATTCATGCCGCTTGAAGAAGACCGCGTCTGGACGCCTGAGGTCGTTGTCCGGCTGGAAGAAATTCTCACAGCGCTCAATGCGTTTCAGCCAGTGGTTCCGCTGGTTCCCAACGCAGCCAGCGAAACCGCCCGGCGCTACACGTTTGCCGACGGTCTCGGAGAAATGGGCATCATCGCGCCGGTCTCTCACCCTTTTTGCGGACATTGCAGCCGCGTTCGGCTCACCTCGGATGGAAAAATCCGCACCTGCCTGTTCTCTCAACGTGACCATGACCTGTACGGTGTTTTGCGTCGGGGAGGAAGTGACGCGGAACTTACTGCCTACATTGAACGGACGGTGAACCAGAAAGAGGCGCGCCACCATATCGGAGAAGAGGGTTTTCTGAAACCTTCGCGCAGTATGGTCCATATTGGCGGCTGACTACTCCCGCGCTCTGCGGTACAGTACGGCTTGAGGCCTCACAGTTGGATAAAGTCATTCAATTTCCCGATGGCAAGCCGGCACTGGAGATACAGACCTTTCACGAAGTTGCCCGTGCACTCACTTCCTCGATTGACCTGAGCGGCATCCTGCACAACATCATGCAGCAGATGACGCGTTTCTTCAGCCCGCAGGCCTGGTCGCTGCTCATCCTGGATGAGCCGAAGAACCAACTCTACTACGGTGTGATCTCCGGCGGCCAGACAGAAAAGCTGCGTAACAAGCGCATCTCGCTCGGCGACGGAATTGCAGGCTGGGTGGCGCTCCATGGCGAGCCGATGATTCTGGCGAGTGTGCCGGCGGAATACGACCTGACCGACGAGATGCCTGGGGACAGCACGCCGGTGGAGTCCTTCGTCTGTTTGCCGCTACGCGTGCGCAACCAGACGGTCGGAGTGCTGCAGATTGTAAACTGTCACCCCGAGGACATGCGCAATCATGAAATCTTCTTTCTACACGCACTGTGCGATTATGCCGCGATAGCGATTCAGAATGCGCGCGCCTTCGAGAAGATTCAGCAGTTGACGATTACCGACGACTGCACAGGACTTTACAACGCGCGTCATTTATATGAGCGTCTGGAGCACAGCCTGGACCGTAACCAGAGAACAGGCAAACCAGTCAGTTTGATATTTTTCGATCTTGATAATTTCAAGCGCGTGAATGACACGTATGGCCACCTGAATGGCACCCGGTTACTGACCGAGATCGGTGTCGCACTGCAAGACAGTCTGGGCCTGATCGAGACCGCTTATCGGTACGGGGGAGACGAATTTGTGGTGCTGATGCCCCACCAATCCAAGCAGAGGGGTGTCGAACTGGCGAACCGGCTGCTGGTCAAATTGCGCAACAACAGCTTCCTGACCGAGGTTGGGCTGAACTTGCAGATTCAGGCAAGCTTTGGGGTGGCGACTTTTCCGGAGGACGGTTCAGATATGCACGCTCTGATCCGGGCGGCCGATACCGCCATGTACTACGTCAAAAACACCACCCGGAACGGCGTGGCGGCTGCGGGAGAGCACCCGAGCTACGAGACAAAGTCCCGCCGATAAGGTGAACCTTGCAGCCGCCTTGCAAAGCCTACGGCACAGTAACGGCAGTCTGCAGGGGAAGATCGCGCGAGGAGCGTCCGACCAGAACCTGCCGCTTTCCTGTGGATTTGACCCATTGATTTTGTGCAGCGGACCAGTATTGTAGCGAGCGCAGCGGAACGGCAAGACTGACGGGTTGCGAAGCTCCAGCGGCAAGATGAATGCGATCGAAAGCAGCTAGCGCGTGAACGGCGAAGCTGGCATCCGCAGGAGCGTTGGCCGGTGCACCAAGATAGACCTGGGGGACCTCGTCGCTGTCCGTAGTTCCGGTATTCTTCACGACGAAATTGACGGTCAGACCGCCGTTCTGCGCGGGCATCACTTTCAAATCCGAATAGTGAAAATGGGAGTAGGACAAGCCGTATCCGAAGGGGAACAGTGGCGCGAGATTCTTCTTGTCAAACCAGCGGTATCCCACGTAGATTCCCTCGCTGTAGGTTGTTTTTCCATTCACACCTTTGGCGGAACGCTCCGGGTGTGCCGGGTCTGTCGCGGGATAGTCGGCAAGCTGTCTGGCCCACGTAAAGGGGAGACGGCCAGCGGGGCTGGTTTTCCCCAGGAGAATGTTCGCCGTGGCCCAGCCGCCTTCATCGCCGGGCCACCACATTTGCAGCACCGCTTTTACTTTGCTCAGCCACGGCAACGCGACGGGCTGACTCACATTTAGCACGACAATGGTATTTGGATTGATGGAAGCGATCTCGTCAATCAGCTTGTCCTGGTCGCCGGGAAGAGCAAAGTTCGGCTTGCCGCGCGTCCAGGCAAACACGATGGCGGTTTTGGCGGTCCTGGCAGCTGCAATGGCCTGGTCGTAAGTGGCTTTTCTCTGCTCGGGAGTGGTCCAGGCCAGCCGCACCTGCTCGGGATTGTTGGATGTGTCAGGTTCGATAGTGAGTTTCAACCGGTGCGGACCTGCGGGAAGTTGCACGGCCACCCGGACGTTGTCCAGCCCGTCGGTCGTTGGCATCAGACCGTCCTTTCCTGCCAATACGGTGTCGCCGTGGACTGCTCCGCGCAATCCAGTAGCGGCGGCGACCGGTTTTCCGTCCAGACTCAAACTTCCAGCGGCACCCAAAAGTTGCAAATAGATCCAGTAGGACCCGGCTTCGGGCACAGTCAGCGTCCCCGTCCACGATGCCGGAGTATTCGCTGGCAGGGACTTCCCGCTCTTCTTTGTGAAGTCAATCTGCGGATCGACCTGCGTCGTGCTGCTCGTTCCGGCACGCAGCAGACCTGGCTGCCCATCGTCATGGGTGAGGTTCGCTGCCGGGATTGGCTTGCCGGTCATGTCGTCCGCAACCGCGTAGGTGATGTGCGCGTCTGGCGCGTCCTTCTGCATCGCCTGCAGCGGGCCGATCTGGCGCCACGGCCAGCCGATGGATCGTTCGCCAGCGGTGCCAATGGCAACGACCTGGCCTGCGCCGGGACCAATCATCGCGAGAGAGCCCAGGTCCGCAGACTTCAACGGCAGAACGCCCCCTTCATTTTTCAGCAGTACGGCCGCGTCTTCCGCTGTCTTCTGGATGACCTTGGCATTGGCTTCCGTGTCGTGTGGCTGGATGGTGTGGGCTGGCGGATGATCGAGATACCCGAACTTGTCGATTTCATACAGCACGTGTCCCGCTGCTTTGGTAATGGTCGCCTCGGTCAACTGGCCGGACTGCATCAGGTTCCAGAAGTTGATGTGCTGATCTTTGAGCGAGCCGAAACCTCCGGAGAACGGCTTCATGGGCGGTTCTTCAGGCAAAGGTCGGCCGAAGAATCCGGCGAGCACTGCTGTATTGAATGCGGGCGGAGGAGCGGGAACGGGTTTGTTGAGCCCATAGAAGGAATAGATGATTGCTCCCATGGGATTGCCTGCTGGCATCTTGCCGGGCATTTCCACATCCAGACCTTGATTGATAAAGTTCGGGGAGTGCACAGCGCCCCAGTCGGAGGTAAGAAATCCCTTGAAGCCGAGCTGGTCCCGCAGAATGGTTTTCAGAGTGGAGGCATTGCCGCAGGCGTCCGTCCCGTTGACCTTGTTGTAGGAACACATGATGGAGGACACGCCAGCATTCACCGCGTTGACGAAGGGCGCGACGTAGATCTCATGCAGCGGCTGCGGATCGACATACACGTTGCTGCCGTCCGTGTCATAGGCGACGTAATGCTTGGCCATGGCCATGATGTGCTGACCCTGGACGCCGCGAATTTCCGCTGCGCCAATTTCGCCCGTCAGCAGGGGGTCTTCCCCGAAGGTGTTGTAGCCGCGCGCGAAAGTGATGTCACGATCGATGTTGATGAAAGGCTGCAGCACGACGTCAATCCCGAGCGAGTGCGCTTCGCGCGCGATCACCACGCCATTTTGTTCCGCATCCTGCTTGCTGAAGGTAGCCGCTACGCCCATCGTTGCCGTTTCCGCCTGGGAAGGCAGCCGGGTAAGCACTCCGGGAGGGCCATCAGCCATCCGCAACGGAGGAATGCCCAATCTGGGAACGCCTGCAAGATAGCCCGCCTGTCCCTGATTGGTGGAGGCGGGTTCCCACGCGCCGCGAATCAGCGCCATTTTTTCCTGGAGCGTCATCTGGCTAAGCAACTTGTCGACGCGAGCATCTCCGGTAACCACCGGGACTGAATTCTGGGCAGTGGAGAGTCCGCCAGCGAGCAAGGCCAACAGAAGGAAAGCCGCGGTGCGGCAACGGCTGCGCGTGGGCTGGGAAGGTGCTGCCTGGGGCGACGTACGACCGATCATGTCAAGCTCCTGCCATAGGTTGGTGCCTGCATTGCGGAAAAGCCGTGGTTGTAAGAGCGATTTCAAGCTATCACATGACTGGGGAGGCTACTCAGGCTTTGCGAAGGGTTATGTCGCCTTTTGCGGCTGTGATGTGGACCAGGGGGCCACCCCCGCCGACCGAACCGGAGACGACGCTGTGCTCGCCACTCTTCTCTGTGGCGGGAAGCCTGAAGTCGTCGT
>DASSZI010000149.1:0-3154 GCA_035713565.1 Acidobacteriaceae bacterium
ACGGTGGAACTCGCCCGCACCGGCAAACGGATCCGTTCGTTCTCCGAACGAACTCGTCACCCGGCCTACGATGGGCCACAACGTAGGCGCATGGGCAAGGCTTACCCAGTCCGTCAGAGTTGAGGCCGATCCGAGGCCGGAAGTGAGCGCCCGCGTTGCCAACCCGGAGAGCGCGGTCGTACGCAGGGCATCCAGCCGATCCAATGAGGCATAGTACGAGTTGGCATCCTGGGAAGTACCGGAGTCCGTGGAATGGGCCTTGGCCAACGTCGCGGACCTGGCGGCGATCAACTTACTCTGCCGCAACCCGTAGAGGGTGGAAACCTGGTTCGCCAGCGATCCGAGGGAGGCGACCTGAATGTCCTTCTGTCGGGTGTCTTTTTCAAGCTGTTGGTATTGTTGACGAAGTGCCTGCTGCTGGCTCCTGACCTGATTGAAACGCTGTGTTTTCAGCAGCATTCTGCCGTAGGAACCGGCCAGGCCGGTTATTGTAAAAAGCCCTACCACCGCGACAGCCACGAACGCATAAGCATAGCCCATGGCAATCGGGACCTTTTGCAATCGCCCCTCTTCGTCTCGGGTTACGTACATGATGTAATGGCGTTTTCGCACCGTGGATATTTCCTTTCAGTCTGTCGGCTATTAGAGAATCGAACCTGACCGACCGTAGATTGTTCCCCGGAGTTCGCGCATCGAAGCGCAATGGCAGGTGTTCATGATGGGGCGAGCATGATCTCAATCGCTCGCGAATCCACTGCACCCATATCCATGCGAAATCGGGGAAATGCGCACTCTTTAGTTTAAATTGGAAGCCCCAGCCTAGCAAAGCGATGAAAAGACAGTCAATGGAAAAACCCCGTCGCAAGACGTTTTTTCCAGGCGGAAAGCACTGCCATTCTCCGGTTTCACCTGTAGTATCAACAACATGACCAGACATTCTCAAAAGCCGGGACCTATCCTTGGCGAGCGGGACTGGATCAAGGGATTACGGAATCGGGCCGAAGTTTCGCCCGGAACGGCCTTGAATCGGCGTGCATTGAGGCTTGGTATTGGCGATGACTGCGCGATTTTGCAAGTCCCAGCAGGCCATCAGATCCTGGTTACAACGGATTTATCGCTGGAGACCGTCCATTTCCGTCGCGAGTGGCATACTCCGGAATCCGCCGGTCATCGCTGTCTGGCGCGAGGGCTGAGCGATATTGCCGCCATGGGAGGAGATCCATCGGCTGCATTCTTGTCGCTGGCGCTTCCAATCGAATTGACCCGATCCAAACCCGGCAAACCCTCCTGGCGGGACCGGTTTTTGACTGGCCTCCTGGCGCTGGCACAAAGGCATCATATTTCCCTGGCCGGGGGCGATACCGCACGTTCCCCACAATCTACCTCACCCGACACAACTAGGGGACTGGCGCTTGCCGACATCGTTCTGATCGGGTCTGCGCCAAAGAACCGCGCTATCCGGCGTTCGGGAGCGCAGGCAGGTGATCGGATTTACGTCACAGGCCAGCTTGGAGGCGCTGCCGCCGAACTGGCCCAACTGGCGGTGCATCCCCGCCGGTTCCGCGACTGTACGAAAAGCGTGAACGGTAGCCCGAACCCCCACCCGCACCTGTTTCCCGAGCCACGGTTGACATCCGGTACATGGCTGCGCAAAAACCGCCGCGCCACTGCGGCCCTGGACATCAGCGACGGCTTGTCGACCGATCTCGATCATTTATGCGAAGAGTCTGGCGTAATGGCGATCATTGAAGCTTCCCGTCTCCCCATGCATCCGCTTACGGGAAAGCTTTCTTCAGCGGAATCGTTGCGTCTCGCGCTTCATGGGGGCGAAGATTACGAACTGCTCTTTACCGCTTCGCCACGCATGAAGATTCCTCGCAGAATATCGGGTGTTCCCACTGCATGGATCGGCGAGATCGTCCAAGCCGAACCGGGTAAGCCGCGCGTAATTTTGCGCGAAGGGGGCTCGGAGCGCCCGCTGCTTCCAGGCGGCTGGGAGCACTGAAGCCATTGCCTGGCCCGCTCCTGCTAGCATCTTTAAAGAATGAGTTCGCCCAGACCTCGTGTCCGCTTTGCTCCGTCGCCGACAGGCCAGCTGCATGTTGGCAATGCTCGCACAGCCCTGTACAACTGGCTGTTTGCGCGACGGTTCGGCGGCGACTTTATTCTGCGCATCGAGGACACGGACATCGAACGCAGCGAGGAGCGCTATGAGGCGCAGCTGCTCGAGGACCTTCGCTGGCTTGGTATGGATTGGGACGAAGGCCCTCAGGAGCGAGTCACCGCCACTCCTGACGGCAGCCAATCGGTCAAAAGCGACGGCCCACACGGCCCGTATCGCCAGTCGGAGCGGTTGAATATCTATCGAGAGCACACGGAACGGCTCCTGGCGCAGAGATCAGCCTACCGTTGTTTCTGCACCACCGAGCAACTGGAGGCCGAGCGCGAGCAGGCCATCGCCGCCCATCAGCCGCACATTTATTCCGGGCGCTGCCGCAATCTTTCTGAGGAGCAAAGTGCCGCCCGAGTGGCCGCTGGAGAGCCGTTTGCCGTTCGACTCAAAATTGGCGCTGAGCCCATCCGCTTCCACGACATCGTTCGCGGGGAGGTGGAGTTTGCCGCGGAAGCCGTGTCCGATCCGATTCTGGTCCGCTCCTCCGGCATGCCGGTCTACAACTATGTCGTCACCATCGACGACGCGCTGATGCAGATTACCCACGTGATTCGCGGGGACGACCACTTATCGAATACTCCCAAACAAGTCGCAATCTACCATGCGTTTGGCTGGGATGTGCCACAGTTCGCGCATTTATCCACCATCCTGGGTGCGGACAAAACGCGTCTCTCCAAGCGTCACGGCGCAACCTCCATCGTCAGCTTCAGAGAAATGGGAATTCTTCCGGAGGCACTGACAAACTACCTGGCGCTGCTGGGCTGGGGTGCGGAGGGCGGCACGCGCGAGACCTTCACGATGGACGAACTCGCCAAAGAATTTACCCTGGAGCGCGTCACTCCGTCGCCTGCCATTTTCGACTTCAACAAGCTGCATTGGTTGAACCGGCATTATCTCAAGCTGGCCGATCCGCAGCGTATTGCTGTGCTTGCACTTCCGTATTTCGTTGCGAGGGGCTGGATGCCGGAAGGGGCACTTTCA
>DASSZI010000150.1:0-22865 GCA_035713565.1 Acidobacteriaceae bacterium
ATCAGCAACCGCTGTTCCCTCACGCAAAAACTCCGGATTGGAAACAACATCAAACATTTCTCGCGGGACACCATTGCGCAACAGTACTTCGACAACGGAATCGCTCGTGGATACCGGTACGGTGCTTTTCTCAACAAGCACCTTATACCCATTTATCGACTTTGCTATCTCCTCCGCTGCCTGTTCTACGGAGGAAGTGTCAGTTGTTCCATTTTCGCGTGCTGGAGTGCCTACCGCGATGAAAATAACTTCCGCGTCCACAATGGCGTCCCGCAGACTGCTTGTGAATGAGAGCCTTCCCGGTGCATGCCGTTGCAGCAATTCTGGTATCAAATGTTCATGGATGGGAACGATTCCCTTTTGCAGGTCCGCAATTCTGGCCACGTCTTTGTCGACCGAAACTACTGTGTGCCCGATTTCCGCCAAGCACGCGGCTACTACCAGCCCAACATATCCGGAACCGATCATCGCAATTCGGAGAGGTTTCTTGTCGACGGGATGGGTATTTGCGTTGTTCCACATACTAGCTCCGGCCTGGAATTCATACCTGGAATCCATAACTCAGGTTCCAACCCCTGCGGCGACGCGCTATCTTGTCGTGCGCCGCACGACCCTCTGTGCACTCGTTGAGCCTAACCACCTCCCGTTCTGGGCGCAATGGAAAGAACCTTCTGAGACATTCATCCCATTGAAATAACGTAAAGTTTGAGATGTTCATCTCATGGAAATGAAGTCGGAACTGAGACATTCATCTCATTGAAGTCGATGGGAATCCGAACGAAGATTAATCGCGGGACGATTGTTCACATGTATGCCCTTTCAGGGGTATTCCACCGACTTATTCCCCGGGAGAGCAGTACAAGCAGTAACACGGCTGGCATGAACTACGCTAAGAATTTGTTGACCTGTTATACCAAAGTACCCAATGGATTATTTCATCTTGGCCGCGCGTCCCGTCATGACCTTCTCGCCGTGCAATCGTTGTACCGCTGATGTGTGGCCAAATCCGTTCTTTGACATACTGGCTCCTGGCGTGTATTCCCGACCGCTGCTTCCCCTGTCTGGCTTTGGCGAAACCGTCTCCGGTTAAAGGGGCGCGCTGACCTGCGCTCGGGCTGAGGTTTCATTTTGGCCACCTTTTCTGGCACACAATGGAAGGAATCTTTTGAAGTTTGTCTCATCGCCGAATCAGGTCACGAAGGTTTTTTTCTCGGTCGGTGGGCGATGCTATGTGACCATGCAACTATTTGCAAACATTCCGTAACTACTCAGTTTCTTTTTTACGTTACGATCGTTTCCTTGACAGCTTAAATCGCCGATGTATAAATGAGCTGATCCTTCCAGGAGTTTCGCCATGCGCTTCAC
This sequence comes from Acidobacteriaceae bacterium, assembly GCA_035713565.1. Lineage (GTDB taxonomy): Bacteria > Acidobacteriota > Terriglobia > Terriglobales > Acidobacteriaceae > JAKAAZ01. Next base: position 1,366 of record DASSZI010000150.1, read on the forward strand.
GGATGATGTCATCCCCTCATTAATTTCAACAGTGATTTTCGATGCCCCAGGGATCACATCGGACCTGTTGCTGCGCGCATTTTCAAAGCAGCCGGAATATAGGGTGATGGGCTGTTGCAAGAGCAGCAAAGAGGCAATTCGGCTGATAACGCAAACCCAGCCAGATACCGTGATCATCAGCGTTTTTGAGCGTGAAGGATCTCTTGCGGCGCTCCAGATGTTGGAGGAACTCGCCCTCATTGGCTCACCCGCCCGCGCAGTCGTCCTCTCGGCGAATCCTACAAACGACGAAGTTGTAAGCTATTTTCGCGCTCAGGCACGGGGCGTCCTCTCCGGAACGACGGCAGATTTTGCACTTCTTTGTAAGTGTCTGACCTGCGTTCATGCTGGACAGATCTGGGCTACCAGCGAGCAACTGGTTTGTCTGGTCCGGTCACTTTCCGAACCCAAGCTGCTGCGAGTCCTGAATACGCGCGGATTGCCAGTCTTAAGTTCACGGGAGCAAGAGGTCTTGGATCTGTTGGCAGAAGGGCTCAGCAACCGGGATATTGCAGCGGCTCTTGCAATAAGTGAGCACACTGTCAGGAACCACTTGTTTCATATCTTCGACAAGCTCGGGGTATCGAGCAGAATGGAAGCTGTTCTGTACGCGTTCAACCATTCCAAGACTCCTTCACCCGTGGAGAAAACGGCTTATCCCGTGCAGGGAATATCCTCACGGCGTAGGAACGGAACATTAGCTGTTAACGGATGAGGGCCTTGAGACTCGTCGATCCAAACATGCCTTCTGCAATTTCGGCACGTGTGATGTGCTCCCTTGCGCAAGCAACGGCTGGGTGCCTCAGACGCGGGGCGTCGGCGCTTCGATATGCCGCTGCATTACGCGCTGGAGCGGTGCGAGCATCAGCTCATCACCACCCCAGCGTGTAGGAAGTTACTCCTAAATTTGTTTAGGGGATGTAGTAGCGGAAGGATGTCCAGAACATGTTGTCCGTGGCTTTAGGCTGAAGCCCATGGAGGCCGGACCAGAGTTTGCGCTGGGCATTGTTGTACTGCATGCCGTAGACCAGCTTGCCTTTGCCGTTGCGATAGATGTTATACCAGAAGCCAACTGTCTCGTTCATGATTGCGCGAGTATCGTTGGCGCATTTGGAAGCGGCTCCAGGCGTGTAGGGAGAACTCTTGGGAACCGTTTCGGTTTCACATCCGCTGTTATCAAACGCAGGGGAGCCGTAACCGACAGGCTTGCCAGCCGCATCGATATAGGCTGCGCGTCCGGCATAGTCACCACCATAATACTCGTAAAAATCCCATTTGCCCGGATGAAGTTCTGCGGAAGCCAGGGCAATAACGTTGTGCAGAGGCGCGAGCGTTCCATCCGGATGCACCGTGCTATCCGGCAGGCCGCCTGCCCCATATCTTCCGACACTCTGACCATACAAGCCGCGGACGCCGATGTTGTAGAGGCTTTTATGGAAGGGCAGCCACGCGGCTCCTTCAACTCCGCCTGCAACCTTGTCCGAGTTATAGGCGCCGGTTGCCTTTTTCGCTGCAGCGTCAGGATATACCCGGTCGCGCAGAAAGCTTGCGATTCCGCCGATCTCATAATGGCCGAAGCCCGGCTCAAAGGCAACTTTGGCAATCACATCCGGCGCCATATTGATTGAGTAGTTAGTTGTAGGGTTCAGCAGACCGCCAGGGTTGCCCGCCGTGCCAAGCACAAAGTTGTTGGTGAAGCCTTGCCCGCCGAACGTAGTCTGCGGATTTTCTAAAGCGATGCCGGCGAACACCTTCTTGTCAAACATGTTCTTGTAAACGCGAAACCCGTACTGCCGCGCCCAGACGAAGCCGGGAACGTACTGAGGATCGATCGTGAACGGGATAGCTTCATAACGATTCTCCATCCCTATCGTGGTGAGAGTCAGGAAGGACCACATCTGGCCGCCGACAACGGTCCAGCCGGAATCATTCTGGTACCGAGCCCACATCTGCCGCTGACGCAGTGCGTAGCTGTTGCTTTCATTATTGTTGGAAGTCGCCGCCGCCGATAGGAAGTCAGCCTCATAGTAGCCGCCTATGACAGCATGAGGATATTTGCCTTCCGCAAGAAGCTGAATTCGTGACTGCCGGCCGGTGGCAACAAACTCGTTCTGGTTCCCCAGCGCGGAATGGCTGAAGGGAATGGAGTTAAAGGGCGTATTGAGACCGCCGCCAGTTGCCCTCTGACGATCCACAGTTTCAGCCGCCAGGAAGCCCCCGGGCGTCAGGAAGACATCTTTGTATTTGAGCGCGATCGGATTAGCGTAGTTTTCCCTCATGCCCTCATCGTTCTGTCGAGTGGTCGTGATCTCCGACTTGACCTGTGCCGTATCCGCCTGCACGCTCTGCACAGCCTGCTTCAGGTTGGTATACGCCTGACTGTTCTGGCTCGTGGTCTGCTGTGCCGTCTGTGCCTGCGTCTCGGCTTTCGCTGCGGACTGTTTTGCCTGCTGCGCTGCATCCTGGGCCTGCTGCAACTGCTCATCACTGCTCTGGAGTTGCTGCTTCAGCTGCTCAAGCTCATCCTGCTGCTCTTGGACCTGTTTTTGCATCTCCTGAAGCTGTACGGCAATGCCTGTGGATCTTTTCCCGGCATGCTTTTTGACGGCGGGATTCGTAGCATTCGTCTGGGCGAATGCCATGGCACATCCCAGCACAATGGCTGCCGTGCATGTTGCCACGATCAGGGCTTTCATCTTATTCGGTCGATACGTCATGCGGCCTCTCACGTTTATATCTGGAAAGATCACGAAGGTTGGTCCCCTCTGCGAGATCATACGGGCGGCGGATTGGTTACGAGGTTATCCGACGAGTTGAAGGCAAGCCAGCTTTCTGGCTTGCGCCGCGATCAGTTTTACAAGCGCGCATGAACGTGTGTGGAACATAAGATGAACGGGAGATGAATTTAAGGAGGAGTTTAGAGGAAGATGACCCGGAAAACGGCTCAAGACTGAAAGCCGGTTTCGCGCGGAAACCGGCTTGAATGGATAAAGACGGTCCCTTTTACGGCAGATTGCCCAATTGATAGTTCAACGCGGCAAGCGAAAGCTGGTATTCGATGCGCGCATTCACGTTTTCAATAGCTGCACGGGTTTGCTCAAGCTGGGTGTCGCTCAGTTCCACAATTGAACTGAGGCCTAGTTTATAGCGGGCCTGCGCAAGTTTAAGGGCCAGATTTGACGCTTGCAGCAGCTTCTCAGTCACTGCGATCTTTTGATAGGACGTATTTGACTGCAGCCACGCGTCCCGGACTCCCTTCACCACATTGTCGCGCAGGTCACGCAGGCTCTCCTGATCCGCCTTGGCCCGTGCGTCCGCGGCATGGGCCTGCGATGTATAGAGGAAGCCATTGAAGAGGTTCACCCGAAGATTGAGACCGACCGCGCCGAACCAGTTACTTGTGAAATAGCGATCCGTCCGAATTGGCGTAAGGCCCACCACCCCAAGTGTATTGAGCGAGGGCAGGAGCTGGTCCCATTCCGCGCGACTGTATTTCCTTGCAGCCTTTTGGTTGTAATCCAACTCGATTAAGTCAGGCCGCTGTTTCAGGGCTACCTGCACCAGCACATCCTGATCCGGCGGAGGCACAGGCAGGTCCCGGTCGTCAGACGCCAGAGCGTATTGCATGGGACGGTCGAAACCCAGAAGAGAGGTAAGCGCGTTCAGGCTTTTCTGGTATTGGTCCTGCGCATCGAGCAACATCAATTTCGCCCGCGCGACGTTCTCGGTGGAAAATGCCTGGTCGATGTCCGAGCGAAGCTTATACTTGGTCAACTCGGCGATCTGCTCGTCAGTTGCCTGGCGAGTGTTTACCGTCTGTTGCGCCACTTTGACCATCGCCTGCGCTTCCAGTGCGTCGAAAAAGGCCTGGTCGGTCATCATAACGATGTCGAGCTGGCTAGCCAGAGCGTGGGCATTTTGCGCCTTTTCCTGCAGCTTGGAAGATGCGATCAGATTGGAGGTATGGCCAAAGTCAAAAATCAGTTGATTCATGTCCAGACCGCCACCGAAGTGGGTCAGGAGTCGGGTCGATCGCAGATTGTCGAAGGTATATCGGCTTCCGCTGTCGGCCTGTTCCCCGACAGCACCAAAGTTGACGTGGGGCAGATAGGCAGAGCGCGTTTCCCGATACACCTGGTGTTGTGCGCGGGCCAGCAGACGGCTCACGCTGATGTGCGGATTGTTCTGGATTGCGATCTGTTCCGCCTGCTGGATCGTCAGTTGCGAAGGAAGTGACGTAACGCGTTTGCCCAGAGCGGGCTGCTTGGAAGCGGCGCGCAGATTGTTATCCGTCGCAACCGTGCCTACCACCGGTGCGCCTCCCACAGCTCCAGTATCGTCGTTCTGCTGCTGGATGTTTTTGGACAGCATCACAGACGATGGCGCGTCGGCGAGTTTTTGCGCTTGCACACTGCCCCATCCGGCGCATGCCGCCACGACCAGTGCGCAGACGAACATGCGATGGTTTGTTGCTGCTGGGTCTATCATTAAGCGCGAGCCTCCAGATTCGGCTGCTGATTATCGTGTCTTTCGTTCTCTTCTTCATGGCCGCGGTGGATAAGGAAATAGACTGTGGGCACCAGGAACACGGTGACTATACCGGACACCGTCAGTCCGCCTAGAATGGCGCGCGCAAGCGGTGCATACTGTTCGCTGCCAGCCTCTAGACCGAGCGCCATTGGAATCATGCCGAGCGCTGTCGCCAGCGTCGTCATCATGATGGGGCGTAGACGAACCTTGCAGGCCTCCGTCAACGCCTCCTTTAGGGGCTTGCCTTCCGCACGCTGAATCCCGACGAAATCAACGATGAGAATGCTGTCAGAAACCACGATGCCAGTCATCATCAGCAGACCCATCAAGGACATGATGTTCATGGTCGTGTGAGTCACCAGCAGGAACAGCAGCACACCGGACACACCAGGCGGGACGGCCATCAGAATCACAAATGGATCGGAGAACGACGCGAACTGGGCCATGAGAATCAGGTAAACGAGAATGACGGCAAGGATCAAACCGATGGCGAAACTTTTGAATGAGGTGTGCATGTCGTTGATCGATCCGGCGATGGATACGACCGTGCCATGGGGTGGCTTGACTCCCTTCACGATCTTTTCAATCTTGTCGCCCACATGCCCCAGGTCCTCGTTCTTAGGCATGACGTACACATCGAAGACCCGGCGCAATTGATAGTGGTCGACCACAGTTGGCGTGTTGATGTACTTGACGTCCGCGACCGCTTCCAATGGCGTGATGTTGTCGTGCGGTAACAGTGTGGTTTCTGGAGCCTGACTCCTGTCGGAACGCTTGGCGGCCAGCAGAGTGGAACCGGCGCGAAGAGGAATCTCCTTGAAGTCTTTGATGCTCTGAATCTGGCTGTTGTAATACTGCACCGTCAGCATGTAGTTGTTGCCGGACTTTGGGTCGATCCAGTAACTTGGCGCAATCATTCCGTTGGACGTCAGGGCGGTAATGACGCCGTCCACGACATTCTTTTCCGTGAGCCCCAGGATGGCTGCGCGTTGCCTGCTGACTCGCAGTTGCAGGCCAGGATAATCCAGGTTCTGCGGAATCAACACGTCGCTTACGTCGCTCATGCCGCGGATCTTCGCTGCAATGTCTTGCGCGACCTGGTCGCCGTCCTTGAAGTTCATCGTGCTCACGCGAATGTCGAAAGGCGCGGGCTTGCCCTGGTTAATGATCGAGTCCACCAGTCCGCCGGCCTGAAAATAAGTCTGAACTTCCGGCACTTCACGGCTAAGACGCCTGCGCACCATGGCCATATACGCGTAGCTGCCGATTTTGTGGTCTTCCTTGAGGCTGACCTGGATCACTCCGTTGTCCATAGCCGTGTTACTGGTGTAGATGGCCGAAAGATCCGGATATACCCCGATATTGGACACGATCATGTTGAAGTCGTCGGGCCTCACTACCTGCCGAACGATGTTTTCGATTCGATTGAAGTACTGATCGGTCAACTCCAACCGGGTGCCAGAGGGAGCCTTGACTGTGATCTGAAACTGCCCGGGATCGGTCCGAGGGAAAAAGGCCACCCCAAGGAATGGATACAGCGCCAGACTGCAGACCACAAAGAGCAGGAACCCGATGGTGACCAGAACAGGTCTTTCCAGCGAGCGGTGGATCGCATGATCGTATTTCTTCTGGATCCAATGAAAACCGTCGTTGAAACGAGCAACGACATACTGAAACGGAGTAAGGTGTTTCTCCTCATGCCGGCGCTCGTCCGGAGACTCGTTCTTCGCCGGCCCAGCGGTGTCGCGCAACTCTTCCTTCTCGGCATGTCCGCCATGACCCTCGATAGTGATGAATTTCGAGCAGAACAACGGAACAACTGTCATCGCAACGATAAAGGAAGCCATCAAGGCAAGCACAACACCCAATGCGAGCGCCGTAAATAAATACTTGCTGACTCCGGTGAGCAGAATAACGGGAAAGAAGACAATGGATGTGCACACACTGGCAGCCAGCACAGCCAGTTGAACTTCTTTGCCGCCCTGTTCTGAGGCAACAATTGGCGGCTCACCCATTTCCATGTGACGAAATATGTTTTCCAGCACGACGACCGAGTTGTCGATCAAGCGGGAAAGCGCCAGAGCGATTCCGCCCAGCACCATGGTGTTGATCGTATTGCCGGTGGCGTTTAGGAGAAGAAAGGCGGCCAGCGTGGAGATCGGAATGGAGAGCATCACCGCGACTGTGGCGCGAACATTCCCGAGAAACAGCAGAATCATCAGCGCTGTCAAAACAAGCCCGATGCCGCCTTCGCGAATGACATTATCAACTGCCATCTTGACGAAAACCGACTGGTCGAATACGACCTTCGCTTTCAATTGGGGCGGGACGTCCAACAGGTTTTTCACTCTCTTGCGGATCCCGTTAACGATGGTGATCGTATTGCTGCCGCCGCCCTGCTTGAAAATTGGAAGATAAACGGAATGCTCGCCGTCTACGCGAACGATGTTGTATTGGAGCTGTCCGCCGTCTTCCGCATGCCCAACATCCCCAACCAGAACCGAGGAGTTGCCCTTAGTCTTCAGCGGAATGTTATTTGCATCCCTCGGACGAACCATCTGGCTGTTTGCATAGATGTTGTAGTCTTTGGGCCCGATACGGACGTCGCCGGCGGGAAGAATCAGGTTGGAATCGTTGACGGCCTTATACACGTCGTTGACGCTCAAGCCGTTGGATTCCATCTTAAGCGGATCCACATAGACCATGACCTGACGATAGGTGCCGCCATAGGGCTGCGGGACCGAGGCACCCTTTACGTTGGCCACCTGATCGCGAATCTCGAACATCGCATAGTCTTTCAGCTGAATTTCATTCAGTCCTTGGCCCTCTACGGTGATCAGGCAAACCGGCAGATTCGCGGCATTGAAGGAAAGTACAACTGGAGGAAAAGTCCCGGGAGGCAAACGACGCAAATCGGCCATTGCGAGATTCGAGATATTGCTGACATCGGCATTGGGGTCTGTACCCGGGGTAAAGTACACCTTGATCAGGCTGACGCCGGTCATGGAGCGCGACTCGATATGCTCGATATTGCTGCCGAGAGTAAAGAAGCGCTCAAATGTGTTGGTGATATCAGCTTCAATCTGCTGGGGCGGCATGCCAGCGTAAAACGTAGCAACGACGACAACAGGTATTTTGACGGCGGGAAACAGGTCGACTGGCATGCTCAGCATGTTCACCGTGCCAACCACCACTATGAACATGCAAGCCATAAGAATGAAAAAAGGATAGCGAATCGCAAAAGAGGACATTAATTCTGCACTCCCTGGAGCGGCAGTGATCGCTGGCTCTTGGTCTGCGCCTTGCGCGTCTTCGATGTCTGGATGAAGTTGGTAAGATCAATGTCGACGGGGCTGGGCGTGACCTGCTGCCCAGGCTGATAGTTGAGTTGATTGCCCACGATCACCCGTTCGCCGATCTTCACACCCCGATCGATCTCGTAGAAATTTGCTCCCTGTATCCCGAGCACGACCGGCCTCTTCACAACATGGTTCGTTTGATCCACGACCAGCACGTAAGGCTCGTCGCCTTCCACGATCGCATCAATAGGCACCACCATCGCGTTGCTATTGTGTTTCAGCGGGAAGGTAGTGTCGGCATACATACCGGGAGAGAGATGCAGATCCTTGTTCGGAATATCGACCTCGGTCAGCATCGTGCGCGTATTTCGGTCCATCGAGCGCGTGAACCGGACAATGGTCGTATGGATCGACTCGCCCGTCGCTTGCACCTGCACAATGGCCGGACCGCCCAAATGCATAAAGTTAGCGTCCGACTCTGGCACAGGCATGCGCAGACGTAACAAGCCGCTTTGGGCCAGCCGAACGATTGGCATGGCGTTTTTGCTTTCATCTGTGCCGGCTGCGATGAGTGCCCCGGTATCGGCGTAGCGGAAGGTAACGACTCCGTCAAAAGGAGCCCGGACGTACGAGTATGCCTGCAGCGCCTGATAATGCTGCAACGTCGAAGTATCCTCGCTCTCCTTTTGCTTGGCCGCTGCATAGGCCGACTTTGCAGCATCGATTCTCGCTTCTGAGGAGAGATCGGTTGCCTGACGATCGTCCAGTTCCTGCTGCGCAATCAGGCCGGGCAGTTTTTTCGCAGCGCTGTTCAGGCGAGTGTAATCCAGGTGGGCCGCAGAATGGATGGCGATCGCGCGGGAAACGTCGTGACCGGTTCGTTCAATCTCCGCCCGGTCCCGGACAACGGCAGCCTGCGCCGCCTGCACCTGGGCGTTCAACTCTGGAATTTCCAGAATGGCCATCACTTCACCGGTATGCACCTTGTCGCCGATATCGACAAAAATATTTTTGACGTAGCCCGAGACTTTGGCGTGCACCAGAATGTCTTGGTAGGCTTGGAACACTCCCGGCACGGTCACCGAAGTTTCCGCAGGTTCCTTTTGCACAGTCGCGACCGCTGCGGCAAGAGGTTCATTTTCTGCCGCTTGGGCGGAGTCCTTGTTTCCTCTTGCGGACCTGTCCCGCAGTACCAAAAGGGCGGCAATCGCCACCACGACGAGGATTACGACAACTAGGGTGCGCTTAGACATTCTCATGGAAAGACGTTCCTGACCGTGCCGGTGGGCATAGTGTTAAGAAACCGTAATCTCCTGCCACGCAGAAACCAGAAATAGATTCCTGGAAAGCCTTACAAACTGGCAATGGCAAACATTGGCCTACGCGGAGAAAGGCAGAAAGGGAGGAGGTAAGAAAAAGAAATAATTCAGATCAGGTCCAAGGCGGTCGTCAGCAGAGGCGCGCGGCCGACTGCGAAGCGCGAGCACGCCGGGCGATCCACACCAGCCGGAGCTCACCATCAGAAATGCCAGAAAAAGCACCATCAGGTTCGCTGCGTCCGGCACTTCCATTGCTGCCGTGGATGGCGGCGACATCTGGTTGCGCTCGGTCAGGCACATTCGGGCAGCAGGTATATGGCTGCCGACCGGCTGCATTGACTCATATTGCGCCACTCTCCGGTGGAGCGCCCACGTAAACACCGCCAACAACAAAACGAACAAAAAAACGCTGAACCCGCTCCAATATCCGCGGGGCGCTTGTCCAGTTTGCGGGGGGTAAGTCAATCGGTTCGATCGTGCCAGTTTCATCGGTGTTTTAGAAGAACGTGGTCAAGGCTGTAACGAATAGAAAAGCAATAGTAATATTGTGATTTGTTGGGTTCAGAGCAGGGACCGAAACCAGTCGGTCCTTGCCTGAAAATTATCTTACCGCAGATACAGGTCGATCAGACCTGTATCTGCTCAGGTGACTACCAGTTTACCCTTACTACTTCTCGCATCTAAAGGTGTGGTGATGCCTGCAAATCTGGTGATACCTGTGTTGGACGCAGGACATCCAGAAACGTCAACATCGCCTCACATCATCTCTCTCAAAGGTGCCTTCTGAAAAGCTCTTGTACACCGTTACAGGTGATTGAGTCGTGGCCTTCAAACGGTTATAGAGTAGTAGCAAGCCGATGAGTTCGACACTGACCAGTCACAATCCGCAAAGCCGGAAGCCGCTCACGCCGGTCGAGCGAAGCCAGCGTCGGCGCCTGATCCTGCAGGATGGCCTGGCTCTGCTGAGTCTGACAGCCATTACAATCTGCATCGCAGTCCTGACGTATTTTTTTTTCAACTCTTTTCGCGAACATCGCCGTGTGCTCGAAAAACGCTGGTATGCCCGGGGCCAGAAAGCGCTCTCCAGCGGACGCCCTCAGGATGCCGTCCAGGATTTTCGCTCCGCGCTTTCCCTGTCGACAGCCAACGTCCGCTATGAAATGTCCCTGGCAGAAGCCCTGGCCTCAGCTGGCCGCACAGATGAGGCCTACGCGTATTTTTCAACCCTGCATGAAGCAGAGCCTGGTGATGGGTTCCTGAACCTGCAACTGGCGCGTCTGGAAGTGCGCCGCAAAAATCCATCTGCCGCCATCGATTTTTACCGGTCGGCTCTGAATGGTGCATGGGGAGGCCATGGCACGGCGCGGCGGTTGGGCATTCGTCTGGAACTCGCGAGATACCTCCTGTCGCTCGGCAAACTGAACGACGCCCAAGGAGAATTATTAACGGCAGAGGGAAATTCACTCGACAATCCTGCGGCACTTTATTCGATTGCGGAGTTACTACGGAAAGCAGAGGATCCTTCGGACGCATGGACGGCATATCAGCGTGTGGTGCGTCACCCGGGAACCGACCGGGGATTGGCCCTGGAGGCCTTGCTTGGAGAAGCGGAAGTCGCAAGCTCCATGGGGCAGTACAAACGGGCGGCGTTAGCTCTCGACCGCTACACGGCAAGACAGCGGATGCATCCCGTCGCAACTGCTCCCGAACAGAAGAAACAAGTCGCCGCTCAACTGGCGCGATTGCAGCGTATGCTTCAGCTGATTCCTTTCTATGGTCTGCAACCCAAGCAGCGAGCCCGGCGCATACTCATGGAAGCCTCCATCGCTCACAAGCGGTTTCTGGATTGCACCGCCCACCTTCAGGCCGCTACGCCTCAGGCTCAGCCGGCTCCGTCAGCAGGGGGATCTCCAGTTCAGGCGAATCCAGCTCCGGCGAAGGGGCAGGTAGCGCAACCGAGTCCCCCAGCTCCGGATGCCACCGGTATGTCTGCACTTGCTCTACGGTGGCAGCAGTTGAGCCCGTTTGACGCTCCCGCACTGGGCGGAAATGCCGATCTCGAGCAGAATCTGGTAGATCTGATCAACCAGACAGAAATTTTGACGGCCAAGGTGTGCGGCGCCCCCACGGGCGACGACACCCTGCTCCTCCAACTCGCACAAGTGCCGGACAAAACCGAATGAGTGGGTCGTGATCGAGGCGAAGACATTATCAGAAAGCGCAACATCTCCTTCGGCGGCGCTTGCGGAGGCGAAAGCGCCATCGCTTGCAGCCGCCCTGACCGACGCGGATATCAACCGCATTGCTCCCACGCGTGGAGACCGGCTCTTCCTGGTTCTTTCGATTTTCATCGGTGGACTGTCGGGCCTTCTCGTTGTGTGTTTTCGCATCGCCATCAACTGGCTGCGTGTCCTGTTGCTCGGCTCGGTTCCTCATCCCGGACAGTACCGCCTGCTGCTTGCGCCCATGCTGGTGGGCTTGCTGGTCGGCGTTCTGGTCAAGTACTTCTTCCCGCAAGCCCGCGGCAGCGGCATCAATCAGACCAAGGCAGCCCTTTATATCTATAACGGCTACATCTCGGCCCGAACGATGACTGGCAAGTTCATCACCGCGGCAATGGCCATTGGTTCCGGACAATCGCTTGGACCGGAGGATCCATCGCTGCAGATCGGGGCAGGCATCGCCTCGCTCATCGCACGCCGTCTGCACCTTTCGCGGGAGCGCCTGCGCCTGTTTGCGCCTGTGGGTGCAGCAGCGGGTCTCGCCGCCGCGTTCAACGCCCCGATCTCCGCAATCCTATTCGTCATTGAGGAAGTGATCGGCGTCTGGAGCGCTGCTGTGCTGGGCTCCATTGTATTGGCCGCTGTCTCCAGCGTGGTGGTTGCCCGTGCTTTCTGGGGCCCTCAGGCCATGTTCAGCATCCCGGCTGTTACTCTTCGCGACAACCAGGAACTTCTGGCATATGCCGCGCTCGGTTTCGTGGGAGGTGTGGCAGCGGTGCTGTTTTCCAAGTTGCTGGGCGTATTGCGCCCGTGGCTTCGCGCACTGCCAGAGTGGTCTCAGGTTCTTCAGCCTGCCGGTGCCGGCCTGCTGGTGGGGTGCGTTGGCTTTTTCGGGTTTCCTGAAATTATGGGCGCGGGTTATGCCACGATCGATCGCGCCATGCATGGAGAATACCTCTGGCACGTACTGCTCGCGCTCGCCATACTCAAAATCGTCGCCACGACAATTTCTTTCTCCAGCGGAACCCCCGGCGGAATGTTTGCGCCAACTCTGTTCATCGGAGCCATGCTTGGTGCGTCGGTGGGAAGTTTTGAAAAGCACTTCTTTCCGCACCTTACCGGCTCAATTGGATCCTATGCGCTGGTAGGCATGGGCGTACTGTTCGCCGCCTTTTTGCGCGTACCTCTTACCAGCGTGTTCATGGTGTTTGAGGTCAGCGGCAATTACTCGATCGTTCTACCTGTCATCCTCGCAAACACAATCGCGTATCTCCTGGCCCGGAGTCTGCAGCCGGTTCCAATTTTCGAGCAGTTGACGATGCAGGATGGGCTGAACCTGCCCTCCATGGAAGAAGCGCGCGAGGAAACGGCTCTGCGCATCGAAGATGCCTTGCATCCGCTGGAAAGGGAGACATTCTCCGGAAATGACACCGCGGCCGCAATCAGCGCGAAGACTGCGGAACAAAAGCCTGATGCAATCCTGATCCGCTGTTCCGATAACCGTTGGTACGTGCTTACCCCCAGCGAGCTGACCAAAATTCTGCAGTCCGGCACGGGCATCGACGACCCGATCGAAAATCTACTGCCGAATAGCCGCGTTCCCTACTTGTTTCCCGACCTGCCACTGAACGAAACGCTTGCTTATTTTTCGCATTGGCCGGTGCTACCGATTGTGAATCGAGCGGTTTCGGGTCTTCTGGAAGGCGTCGTCTCGCAGGCCGACGTGCTGCGCTGTTATCAGGAACACGCGCATACCAGCTGAAGCGGCAGCAGGTTACGGAGTCAGCGCTCCTTACCGCACCGCGCCTCCGCCCCAGGCAAACTGCATACCGGAACGGAAATTGAACGGCAGCGCTGGATATCCCAGCTCCTGCTGGTAGTGCTGGCTTAAAAGGTTGTCCATGACCGTATACGCGGAGAGGTGCCGGTTGAAACGGTAGTTGCCGGTAAGCCCCAGCAGTTGATACGCGGGATCGAGATTGTGATTGGGCAACAACAGGCTGTTGCCTCCCTTCGCATCCACCAGGAAGGTGCTGTCATCCCGCCTGCCCATGAAATTCCCCGTCATTTCGAGATACCACCGAGGCCGGGCATAAATAGCCGAATAGTATCCGGAGTTTTTGGCACGGCGAAACGGGCGCTGGCCCTTAAGCGGAGAATAAGCGCCGATAGGCGTTCTGGGGTACTTCGAATTAAACGACGGCGACAGGTTATCGCTCGAGAACGAATTCTGCACATTCGCGTTCAACAGCGTGTAGCCTCCACGAACATACAGATGCTGGGTTACCCGGTACTCTGCATGGGTCTCCAATCCCTGCGCGCTGAAGCTCAGGCTGTTGATGTAGGCGCCCAGAGACGTGGTCGCGATCGCATGCTCGACTGCGGCAGGCACACCAAGCTGCAGCAGGGCTGGTGCATTCACGAATTCAATCTGCCTGGAAAATTCGTTGCGATAGTAGCCGGCGTGCAGCAGGGCGCGCGTACCAAAAACGTTCTGGTCCAACCCCGCTTCATAGTTCCGGGAGACTTGCGCTCCCACTGGAGTAATCTTGTTTCTCGCGATCAGCGTCTGCCCATCCGTCAGCGTTCTGAGCACATCGTAAATGGACCCTCGCTGTTCGGCGATAGTGGGCTCTAATATTCCTTGCGAATAGTTGAAACGAACCTTCGTTCCAGTCAGCAATCCCTGCAGAGTGGGCGGGGCCAGATAGTAGGCGGCGCTGGCGTGGGGCGCTGGCTGAAATCCAAAGACAGAGTAGTTAGGCAGGTCAGCCCCGCCGCTATAGTAAAAACGGTTACGCAGATTGCCCGAGGTTTGCACAATGTAGTCGAAATTGCCTCGCTTGGCCGACAGCGGACGGTAGTTGTTGGCGGTGTAGCCGCGCTCGTTTTCATAACGGAAGGCGAAGAGCGCAACCAGCTTATCGTTAGTTCTATAACTGGACTGGCCGTAGAAGAAGTCCCTGCTGGTCGAAATACCATTGGTTCCGGGATAGCTTGCGTTGGGACAGGAATAAAACGCCCGTCCACTGGCGCTGGTTCCATTCGCTCCGCGGATCGTCACCGGCAATCCTAGATATTCACGCGTGATTGGCCTTCCCTTGCTGTCGAATCCACAATTGTTCACCGCACCCGGATTGGCCGTCAGGACTCCCGCCGGGCCCGGATCCGTGTTCAGATCTCGCAGCCGTACCAGGCCATACTGCGCAATGCTGTCGAACTTGTCGCTCTGCTGATTTTCGATGGTCGCGCTACCGTACAGGTCGTGCTCCTTGCGGTATTGCACGTCCGGTATGCCATAAAACAAAACCGCGTTGGGCTCTCCGGAAGCAGCGGCAATCCTGTGGACCGTCGCCCGCACCTGGGTATGCGGCGTCAGGGCGTACCCCAGATTGCCCACGGAACTGGCGTTGTGAAATGTGCTGTTTGGATAGCTGTTGGAAGTGTCGATCCGACCGAAATCTCCAAAGTAATCGACTGCTTTGTGCGTGCCGCCGAGCAATGCCTCCTGATGGTAAGTGTTGAAATTGCCCCCGTCCACGGAGTATTGCAGTAGCGGCTTTGCCGTCAATCCTTGTCGGGTAGTCAGCGCCACCACCCCTGCGGAGGCGTCCGCGCCGTACAGAGCACTGTCCGGCCCGCGAAACACTTCCGCCTGGCTGATTCCATTGCTGGGTAGGTAGGCAAAGTTCACGTTTCCGCCAATGTCATTGACCGGGATGCCGTCCAGCAGCACTGCCGTTGCATTAGGATTGCCACCCAGAGCAAATAAAGAGGTGGCCGCCCCTCGTTGACCCTTGGTGGTGAACTGCAGCCCGCTTACCTGGCGCAGTGTGTCTTGGATGTCGATGTTGCGGGGATACAGCGTCTGATCGATTACGGTGGTGGAGGCTCCAGTCTGCGTCTGCGGAGTGGGCACCCCATTTGCCGTGACCGTGATCTGTTGCTGCAGCTGACCGAACTGCATCGGTATGTCCACAAATGCAGGATGCGACGGAGACATATAGACCTGTGGACTGACTGTAATGTCGAATCCCGTGGCGATCACCCGGACAATGAACCGGCCCGGGCTCGTAGTCCTCAACTCATAGTGGCCGCGTCCGTCAGTGTAGGCGTGTGTCGGAAGCATGATGCCCTGGACGGTCAGCAAATCCACTCGAGCATTGAAGATCCCAGCTCCCAATGGATCAGTGACGGTACCCTGCACCGTCGGCACAGTACTGCCCGAGGGCGGCAATCCCAGCGCCGGAATGCCATACAACGCAAAAGCGAGGACCAGCGACCCGAGCGCGCCGAATGAGGCGGAGAATGGCCTACCCATAAATGTCAGACGGAGATTGGAAAGCAGAGCACGACTTCGACTCAGGTGCATGGAAATACCTTCGGATCGGTTTGCCGTGAGGCCAGCTCCTGACTCCCTTCGTGAAGCTCGGGTACTCTCCCGGTCTGTGTCGTTCGCCACAACCATGCTCGCCTCCTCTCAAGCGAGGATTGGCGGGAACAGATGGAGTGGCACCGCACTTTTCAAACCCGGGGCTGATAAAAGGATATACGATTGCGCTTTGCTCCCCTTTCAGCGGCAGCAAACCTCGTGCCGTGATGGAAAGAGGCAAAAAAGGAGCCCGCCGGAAAGGATGCGGGCTTGGGGGATTGCAAGGTGGTTCGACGCGCCTGAAAAGCGCTTTGCTGCTATTTCTTCACATGGTGCGCAATGATCTGGTCCTTAATCTTTTCGTACACTCCGTTCGGCAGAATGCCCTTGGTCACCAGTTGATGCTTCGTAGTGTAAGGGCGTCCGGCAATGATTTTCTTTGCATAGACGTCTCCCACCCCGGGGATCGCCTTCAATTGATCGGCTGACGCTGTGTTGATGTCGATTTTCGACGTTTGGGAGTGCATTGCAGACATGGCACCGGATTGCATTCTGCCCGACGTCTGAGAAAGCATTGAAGTTGCAGGAACCGCTGCGAAGGCAAGTGCCAGCCCCATAACAGCCAGTGCACGTATTACTTTATTGGAGAAGTTCATGTATACCGTCCTTTGACTAAAGTGAACTGAGATACGAGCAAGCCATGAGTGAACTGAACCTGCTCAGTTAAATAGTGTTCGCCCGATCACGTAACTGGGATGCTTGACATACGTCTCCCGGATTCCTATTCTGAGCTTATGCGCTCTGAATTCCTGCATCGCCATCCTCTTCATCATGCCCACGTGGCGAACGTGTCAGCGGCGATTCCTGAGCAGCTTCCTTAAGTAACAAGCCCGTTCAGAAGAGATCCTGGCCCGCTGATGCCGAAGCATCCGCGGGTTTCGTTTTTCAACCGGCACATGCAATCGCGAGGATAACTATGAGTACGCAGACGCAACCAGCAACAGCCATCGACTTTTCCAAGCTGGATGGACTGGTGCCGGGAATCGTACAGGACGCAGAAACCGGCGAAGTCCTGATGGTGGGCTTTTTGAATGAAGAGAGCTACCGCAAAACCCTTGAATCAGGGTTCGTCACATTTTGGAGCCGCACCCGTAAAAAGCTTTGGATGAAAGGTGAGACCAGCGGAAATAGGCTTCGCATCGTAAACGCATCGACAGATTGCGATCACGACACACTGCTGTTCCGGGTGGTGGTCGAAGGGGACGGGCTCGTCTGCCATGAAGGTACTGTAAGCTGCTTCACCAGGCCCATTCCGATCCACGACGATGCTTCATCCGCTCGCGCGGGGAGGGGGACGGCATGAGCCAGAAATTGCGTGTCGGAATCCCTAAGGGCAGTCTGCAGGACGCAACCGTCGCGCTCTTTGAAAGAGCCGGTTGGCGGATCTTTGCCAATGGACGCTCCTACTTCCCCGGCATCGATGACCCGGAGATCGAATGCATGCTGGTGCGCGCGCAGGAAATGGCGCGATACGTCAATCACGGCGCGCTTGACGCGGGTCTTACCGGCCGCGATTGGGTCGTCGAAAGCGGCTTGTCGGTCGAGACGATCGCCAGCCTTACATATTCCAAACAGAGCCGGCAGAAAGTACGCTGGGTCCTCGCAGTTCCCGAAGATTCTCCCTATGAGCGTGCGGAAGATCTTGCTGGCAAAATTATCGCCACGGAGCTGGTTGAAGCAACCAAAAAGTATTTCGCCGGGAAAAATGTTGCCGTACAGGTGGACTTTAGCTGGGGAGCCACTGAAGTGAAACCGCCCGTGATGGCGGATGCCATCGTCGAGGTAACAGAGACAGGCAGCTCCTTACGCGCGAACCGGTTGCGCATTCTGGAAACTGTTCTGGAGAGCGAGACCCAGCTCATCGCCAACACGGATGCATGG
Organism: Acidobacteriaceae bacterium; assembly: GCA_035713565.1. Lineage (GTDB taxonomy): Bacteria > Acidobacteriota > Terriglobia > Terriglobales > Acidobacteriaceae > JAKAAZ01. The sequence continues at coordinate 19,088 of DASSZI010000150.1, forward strand.
CGCGATACCTGGAAAAAGCAAAAAATTGAGAATATTGCTCTCATGCTGCAGGGAGCGATTGCAGCCCAGGGACAAGTCGGACTTATGATGAACGTCCGCGCCGTTGACCTGCCAGCCGTGCTCGCAGTGCTGCCCGCGCTAAACTCGCCCACCGTCTCCACATTGAGCGACTCCGAGTGGGTGGCCGTCAACACAATCCTGGAAGAGAGGACCGTCCGGGATGTGATTCCGCAGCTTAAGGCTGCGCGAGCTTCCGGGATCGTGGAGTATCCGCTGAACAAGATTGTTGCTTGAAAGGGGCTGCCGTTCGCATGAGGGTGATACGCACCTACGGAAAGAGTGCTAAAGAAGCAGAGCAGTTGCTACAGCAGATTGAAAACCGCTCCGCCGACGGCACGGCCCGGGTTGAAGCTGCGGTCAAACGCATAGTAGCCGCGGTCCGTAGCCGTGGAGACGATGCGCTGCGCCAGCACGCAGAGCGGCTCGACGGTCTCGCTCCGGATTCGTCGTTTGTGGTAAGCCCCGAAGAAATGCACGCTGCCTGGGAAGCGACGCCTTCGGAGCTCCAGAAATCAATGAAGCTGGCCGCGAAAAACATTCGCCGCTTCGCGCAATGGCAGATGCCAAAATCATGGACCCGCGAGGCTGGGGGCTTCCAGGCCGGACAACGTTGTTTTCCCTTGCGGTCTGCGGGATGCTACGTTCCCGGCGGCCGCTACCCGTTGCCATCAACCCTGCTGATGACCACAATTCCCGCTCAGGTCGCGGGTGTTGATCGCATCGTAGTTGTTTCTCCAAGGCCCGCAAAGGAGACTCTGGCGGCCGCGCATCTTGCTGGCATCCACGAGTTCTATCGGATTGGCGGGGCACAGGCCATCGCCGCGTTGGCTTACGGCACGGCAAGCATTCCTCGCGTCGATAAAATCGTCGGCCCTGGAAATCTCTACGTCACGACGGCCAAAAAACTCGTCGCCTTTGATTGTGGAGTTGACATGTTGGCCGGCCCGACCGAGGTCGTTGTGGCAAGCGAAAACGGAAACTTCGAGTGGATTGCAGCCGATCTGGTTGCACAGGCGGAGCATGATCCGGAAGCTCTTGCAATCCTGGTCACGAGTAACCAGACGCTGGCAAAAGCGGTTTCTCAACAACTCGATTCTCAATCTTCGTCAAACAGGATTGCCAAGCAATCGCTGGAAAGCAACGGAGTCATCTTTGTGACTGAAAACCCCACGGAAACCACCGTTGTTACCAACCGAATCGCTCCAGAACATTTGACCATCGATGAAGAGGGCGATCTCTCCTGGGTGGAGCACGCAGGCTCGCTTTTCGTTGGTACACAAACTCCCCAGAGCATGGGCGATTACATTTCCGGGCCAAACCATGTGCTGCCCACCGGCCGTCAAGCACGGACACGAGGAGGCCTCAGCGTACTGGACTTCCTCCGCATCGTAACAACCCAGAAATATGCTGCTGCCGGACTTGCTCAACTCGGCCCGCATGCAGCCCGGCTCGCGCAAGCGGAGGGGCTTACCGCGCACGCGGCTTCGGTGCGCATTCGCGCAGCCAAACCAACTGTGCGGACGCAAGGAAAGGGGGACTGAGCCGATGTTTACCGCTCCGGCATTGAGCAAATTGCGCCCTCGGATCGCAGTCGAGCGCATGCATGAGTATCATCCGCCGCTGGCGGGACGCGAGGGCTTGCGCCTTGATTTCAACGAGAACACTTTGGCGCCTTCGCCTCGCGTCCAAACCGTTCTGCAGCGGATCTCCTCCGACAGCCTCACTAAATATCCGGAGCGCGAGCATGTCGAACGAATTGCAGCCAGACATTTCGGACTTGATCCCGCGTCAGTACTGCTGACCAACGGCGTGGATGAAGCAATCCATTTGATTTGTGAAACGTACCTGGAGCCGAATCACGAAGTGGTCATCGTCACTCCGACATTCTCCATGTATGCGCTCTACGCAGAAGCCACCGGCGCAACGGTACGCGCGGTTCAGGCGGATGCGACACTGCAATTTCCCCGTGAGCGTTTGCAGCAGTCCATCGGGCCTGACACAAGACTCATTATGCTGGCCTCTCCCAACAACCCTACGGGCGCCGTGATCGACCCGGGCTTTCTGCTGGACCTGGCAGCCGCCAATCCTCAAGCAGCTCTTCTGGTCGACGAGGCCTATTACCACTTCCACGGCGAATCTGTTCTGAGCAACACGTCGAGCGTCGAAAACCTTCTAGTGGCTCGGACATTTTCCAAGGCTTACGGCCTTGCTGGGCTCCGCATCGGCCTTCTGGCTGGCCACGCCGACGCCATGCGATTTGTGCGCAAAGTAAGTTCTCCTTACAACGTGAACTCCATTGCTTTGGAGTGTTTGCCAGAAGCTCTGTCGGATGAGGAATACACCGCCTGGTACGCAGACCAGGTGCGGCAGAGCCGATGGATGTTAGAGCAAAAATTGCAGGAACTGAATGTTCGGTACTGGCCGACCCATGCAAATTTCATCCTGATCGGAATTGGGCCTGAGCACGCGCGGTTTGTCCAGGCTATGCGCCAGCAGGGAGTTCTGGTTCGCGATCGCAGTCAGGATCCCGGCTGCGAAGGATGTGTTCGCATCACACTGGGAACTGTCGAACATACCGCGTTGGGGATTGCTGCGCTGGACAAGACCCTAAAGGAGATGCAATGGCAGCCCGAAAGGTAAGCTCCACAACCGCGAACGGCCGCCTCGGCATTGTGAAGCGGCACACAACAGAGACGCAGATTGAACTTCGCCTGATGGTTGACGGCAAGGGTACCTATGAGGTGCGGACCGGCATCCGGTTTTTCGATCACATGCTGGAGTTGTTCGCCCGCCATGGGGGCTTTGATCTGGCGCTGCAATGCCGGGGCGATCTCGACGTGGACCAGCATCATACGGTGGAAGATATTGGAATAGCACTTGGCGAGGCGTTCCGGCAAGCTCTGGGAGACAAGAAAGGTATTCTTCGCGCCGGATACTTCCTGATGCCCATGGATGAAACCCTCGCCGCCGCAGCGGTCGATCTGAGTGGCCGCGCGTCGTGCGTAATCGACACGAGGGTGCGGGTCAGGATTGTAGGGGATCTGCAGACCGAATTGCTTCCTGATTTCTTCGATGGCTTTGCTCGCGGAGCACAGGCTAATGTCCACCTGAAGGTTCTGTACGGACGGTCCAATCATCACAAGATTGAAGCCATCTTCAAAGCTTTCGCTCGAGCTTTGCGCTTCGCCTGTTCGCGCGACGAGAGATTGCGATCCATGTTGCCCAGCACGAAAGGGCTTATGTAAATGAGCGGGCCAATGATACGCGGCAAGACCGTTGTGATCGACTATCAAACGGGTAACCTGAATTCCGTATGCAAGGCTCTGCGCGCCGTGGGAGCAGACGTTTCCATCGCAACAACGCCGGAAAGCTTACGCAATGCGGCTCGCATCGTACTTCCGGGTGTAGGACATTTCTCCTCAACCGGTTGCTTGCGGGACTCTGGCGTGGCAGAGGCACTGCGAGAACAGGTCGCTGATGGTACTCCTTTCCTGGGCATATGCGTAGGCCTGCAGTGGTTATTCGATGGCAGTACGGAAGCTCCCGGCGTTTTTGGCCTTGGCGTCTTCACTGAAACCTGCGAGCGCTTCCCTTCTGACGTGAAATCCCCTCATGTCGGGTGGAATGCCCTGGAACGGGTCGGGGAATCGCGTCTTCTTGACGGCCTGGAAGCCTCTCCATTCGTCTACTTCACTCACTCGTATCGCGCTCCACGTAT
>DASSZI010000151.1:0-4440 GCA_035713565.1 Acidobacteriaceae bacterium
CTCCCGCCAGTACGACGCCGAAGGCCCGGATGTGGAACAGCCCGTTCTGGATCGAATGATGGAACGCGCTCGTTCCTACTTGCCGGAGCTCGATCAACTCACAACGGTTCGTGCGTGGACAGGTTTTCGTGCGGCCACGCCGGACAAGCTACCCCTGATCGGTCCCTCCTGGAGCGACCCCACGGTTTTTCTGGCGACCGGCCACGAAGGTCTGGGTATCACCACCGCTCTGGCCACAGCGCGGCTGCTCGCCGACCAGATCGCCGGCCGATCCTCGGAGATTCCACCCGAACCCTATTTCCCTTCTCGATTGCAGCTCGATACCATAGTCGAGAGAGGACGCTCATGATGCGATGGAAGGGCGTAATGCCTGCCATGACTACCTGTTTCGATCAAGAGTTACAGGTGGACCATAGCTTCATGCGGCAACACGCGGAACTGCTGGTAAACAGCGGTTGCACTGGGCTGGTAATGCTTGGCTCGCTTGGGGAAGGGGCTGCTCTGGACCCGCGTGAAAAAAGATCCATTCTGCGAAACATGGTGGAGGCGGCAGGGCGGCGTGTTCCCATTATTGCGGCGATATCGGCTCTCACCACGGCGGAGGCGGTGCGGCTGGCGCAGAACGCGCGAGAGACTGGCTGCACTGGATTGATGGTGCTGCCACCCTACATCTACAAAGGCGATTGGCGCGAGACCAAGACTTACATCAGTTCCGTGCTTCGCTCCACTCCCCTATCGGCAATGCTTTACAACAACCCCGTCGCGTACGGAACCGATTTTCTTCCCGAGCAAATCGCGGAACTCGCCGAAGAGCATGAAAATTTGCACGCAGTGAAGGAATCCAGCACAGATGTCCGGCGGGTCTCAGCCATACGCGCACTCACCGGGGACCGTCTGTCGATCTTTGTTGGTGTGGATGATGCAATTGTGGAAGGAGTCGCGGCAGGCGCGAGCGGGTGGATTGCAGGGCTGGTCAACGCGTTCCCTGTCGAGTCGGTCGCGCTTTTCGACTTTGCTACCGCCGACCAGAGACGAGAAGCGTTCGATCTTTACCGTTGGTTTCTGCCTTTACTGCGAATGGACACGGTTCCCAAATTTGTCCAGCTCATCAAATTCGTGCAGGCGGAGGTTGGATTGGGGAATATGCGCGTGCGTCCACCCAGACTGGAACTGGCCGGCGACGAAAGAGAGCACGCCCGCGGCATTCTGCAGCATGCTTTGCGTACACGTCCTGTACTCACCGGAGAACTGCATACGGAGCAAATCTTATGAAACTCACTGGCCTGTCCCTGCTGGAACCCTTGAGCGAATCCAACGGGAGCGTCTTTTCTGCCGTCAACCCTGCCAATGGAGAAGCTCTCGAACCCCGGTTTCACGCGGCATCTTTGCGGGATGTGGATACAGCCGCACAGCTTGCTGAAGAGGCGTTCAAGTCATATGGGAAGCTGCCGGGAAGAGAAAAAGCAATTCTCCTGCGTCAGATTGCGTCAGGCATGGACGCCGCGACAGAGGAGTTGATTGCGCGGGCGCATCTGGAAACCGGACTGCCACCCAAGCGGCTGAACGTTGAGACAACGCGCACCACGAACCAACTTCGGATGTTTGCACAATTCGTGGAAGAAGGCTCCTGGGTGTCAGCCAAACTCGATCGGGGCGATCCATCCAGATCGCCTGTGCCCAAGCCCGATATCCGCTCCATGCTGCGTCCGCTTGGGCCGGTGGCCGTGTTTGGCGCGAGCAATTTCCCGTTTGCGTACTCCGTCGCCGGAGGAGACACCGCATCGGCCCTTGCGGCGGGAAACCCTGTAATCGTCAAGGCGCATCCTTCGCACCCAGGCACAAGTGAACTGGTCGGGCAGGTCATCTCCCAGGCGATACGGAACTGCAATCTCCCTGCTGGGGTGTTTTCCCTGCTCTTCGATGCAGGAAATGAAATTGGAAGCGCTCTGGTGCAGCATCCCCTTGTAAAAGCCGTCGGCTTTACAGGATCGCAGTCGGGCGGAAAAGCGCTAATGCACCTGGCAACTTCGCGTCCGGAGCCAATTCCCTGCTTTGCGGAGATGGGCAGCAGTAATCCTGTTTTCATCACTCCCCAGGCGCTTGCGACCCGAAGTGAAACTATCGCCACTGGATTGTTTGAGTCGTTCACTTCAAGCGTTGGCCAGATGTGCACCAAGCCCGGCCTCGTCTTTATTCCCAACGGCAGCGGTAAGCAGGCGTTCATCGGAAGGTTGCAGCATCTCGTCTCGCAATCCCCTGCAGCACCAATGCTGAATGCAAATATCTGCTCCCGCTTCCGGAATGCAACGGCGGAGAGGAAGCTACAGTACACGGTGCAGATGCTGGCGGAAGCAAATGCAGCCCCGGCAGGAAACGGCTTTTTCGCAGTCCCGGTCTTGTATGAGGTTGACGCGAAAAAGTGGCTGCAAACTCCTGAGCTTGCCCAGGAGGTGTTCGGGCCCACGACTCTGCTCGTTTCCTATTCCGATAGCAGTCAGCTTTTGGAGATAGCTCGGAATCTGGAAGGTCATCTTACTGCCGCGCTGCATGCCACGGAGGACGATCCAATAGATACGGAGCAACTGACGTCTCTGCTTGAGCGGAAAGCCGGAAGACTTATCATGAACGGGTTTCCGACCGGGGTGGAAGTCTGCCACGCAATGGTGCATGGCGGTCCCTACCCTGCCACGTCAGACGGGCGCTCCACCTCAGTAGGCTCTCAGGCCATTTATCGGTTCACGCGACCCGTCTGCTATCAGTCGTTTCCACAACAGGGGCTTCCACCGGAACTGCGGGATGGAAATCCGTTAGGAATTCTAAGGTTGGTGAATGGCGAATATACGCGTCAAGGAATCGGCGCTACTGGTTGACTCCGCTGGCCAGAAAGCCGCCATCAACCGTAAGGATTTCTCCCGTCACGAACGAGGAAGCATCCGAGCCGAGGTAAATCGCGGCGCCCACCAATTCCTCCAACTTGCCGAAGCGTCCCATAGGCGTACGCATCAGGAATTCTTTTCCACGTCCGGTTGAATCGAGCAACTCCGCGTTCAGCGAGGTGCGGAAAACTCCTGGCGCAATCGCATTGACGCAAATGTTGTAGCGGGCCCATTCAATCGCAAGCGATTTGGTCAGAGACGCGACCGCCGCCTTGCTCGCTGCATACGCAGCCACTTCCTGCAATGCCACGAAGCTGGACAGGGACGCGATGTTGATAATTCTTCCACGCCGCTGCGCGATCATATGCCTTCCAAAGACCTGGCAGCTGCGAAGCGTGCCGGTCAGGTTCGTGTCGAGAATGTCCTGCCAGATCGCTTCCTCAAAGTCCAGTGTCGGTCCGCGCTTCGTCTTACCTGCGCAGTTCACAAGAATATCCACAGTTCCAAGTTTGGAGATCGTCTGGCGCAATACCTCTTCCAGAGAATCCCGGTCCGCAACATCGCAGGGAATGGCAAGCGAGCGCCTCCCGATCTCCTCTACTCTCGCAGCCGTATCTTTCACCTGCTCGACACGCCGGGACGTCGGAACGACGTCCGCCCCTGCTTCGGCCAAGCCCAAGGCCAGTGCACGGCCAATGCCCGAAGTTCCCCCAATGACCACCGCGACTTTTCCGCTGACGTTCAATCCACAGGTCTGCATACAGGAATTATGACCGTTCGAAGGAAATAAAAGAAGACCAGTGGGGAACTTACCGGGGAAAACCCTGGCTTGTCTGGTCGCCACCTTTTACCTGTCCATATTCCAGCAGAGTAACAATCAATACACCGCCGGTCATGTTGCCGAGCACCGCAGGAACAATCCATCTGAAATACTGCGATGCCGGAATCCGATGACACAGTACGGCGGCGAAAACTTCCCCGCTCGATGCAATACAGTGAGCAAAATGCCCCAGGCCGACAATGAAAGCGAGGAACCATATCAGCATGACGGAGCCGGTAATGGAATGACTGCCGCTGACCAGCCACGCGACAAGTGCGATAATCCACCCTCCGATGACCGCACTCCAGAACACATGCCCGGCTGGCACGCTCGCGGAGTCGAGACCGAATTGCACCATGGCCTGTACGTACTGCGGACGAAGCGAGCCGGTACGCGTCGCAAGTATGGCAAAAAGAAATGCTCCCAGAATATTGCTCGGCAAAACAATTGCCCAGAGCCGTGCCGTCGTCCAAACGTGGCGGCGCTCGGCAAGCATCAGCGCCACCGGATACAACGTATTTTCAGTAAACAATTGCGCCCGGCCGACGATGACCGCGATGAACCCCAACGGATAGAAAAGGTCGGCCACGAAGTGCGCGACGGCGCCCTGCCCCAGTTCTCCCACGACCAGGGAGACACTGAGCGCGCTCAACCCCATAGTGATGCCTCCCGCGAGCCCTGAAATCGCAAGAGCTATCGCGGGACGGTCCAGTTCATGACGGGCGTTGCGCGACACCTGCTCAA
>DASSZI010000152.1:0-5473 GCA_035713565.1 Acidobacteriaceae bacterium
CGGGTTTCAGGGACGTCTCTATCCAACCCGGCGCGAAAGCCTGTTTGTGGAATCGAGATACGTGAAAATCATGACCCCGGCCAACCAGCTTCCGACGCCTAACCTTGGACTCGTCACCATCACGGGCGGCGTGCGCTGGTAGGTGATCCGGCGCGTCCAAGCATCCCCGCACCTCCAGTTAGGGTGTCGCTATGACGTTCCTAAAACGTGAGGCAACAGATCGACCGGCAGGGACGCGCTCGGCTCTTTCCAGGCAGATCCTGCTGTTTGTCGTTTGTGTCATTCTATTCAGTAGCGTTCCGTACTTCTTCATCATCCATTCCGGACATCTTGCAGCAGGCAACGGGTCAATGGTGACGCTTCTGATGTGGTGTCCGGCCCTTGCCGCTTTAGCAAGCTGCCGGCTCTTAGGAATAGATATCGCAAGCCTCGGTTGGAACTGGCGGCCAGTTCGGTATGAGGTCGGAGCCTATCTGCTGCCGATCTTGTACGCGTCGCCTGTTTACATACTTACTTGGCTGCTGGTCCGCGGTTCTTTTCAGTTTTCCGCGTTTGCCGTGCCGGCCAGCGCGGCATTGGGATTCGCCCATTGGCCCAGCATCATTGCACTGCTGGTGGCGTTGCCGTCTTATGCTTCGGTCGGTGTCGTTCAAGCCATGACCGGCGCACTGGGCGAAGAGATTGGCTGGAGAGGGTTCCTACTGCCCCGTCTAGCCAGTCGCATGGGTTTCACCCTCGGCTGCATGGTCAGCGGATGCATCTGGGCAGTATGGCATTATCCCGCGCTCCTGCTGGCCGACTACAACGCCGGTACAAAGCCAATGTACGCTCTAACCTGCTTCACTCTGATGGTCATTGGGGACGCGTACATCTTGGGTTGGTTCCGACTGAAGTCCGGCAGCTTGTGGCCTGCTGCCATGTTGCATGCCAGCCACAACCTATTCATCCAGGCCATTTTCGACCGCATGACAAATCCCTCCGGAACTGCGCCGTATCTCACGACCGAATTCGGCGCGGGATTGGCCCTTACGGTAGCGGTTTGCGCATTCTACGTTTGGAATCGGCGAGCAGAAGTAAGTCCCTCAATACCGAACGGAGAGCCCTTGCGTGCTGGGTTTTGAGTTTGTGATGATTTGCTCTCTGCCGTGAGCCAGGTGTCTCGACCTTTTTTCCCAGCATAACAAAGGGGGCAGGAGCCTAATGCCGCTCGTACAAGTTTTCAACCTGGTGAAGAGTTATCCGGTGCGAGGCAGGCGCGAGCACAAACGGGTGGTCGATGACGTCAGCTTTTCTATCGAGCGCGGAAGAACACTTGGTATTGTAGGGGAATCCGGCTCCGGAAAAAGTACAATCGCGCGTCTGTTGTTGCGGCTCATTGAGCCTGATTCGGGAAAGATCTACCTCGCAGGTCAGGACCTGCTGGGAGCCTCGCGTCACGAGTTGCGATTGTTGCGGCGCAGCATGCAAATTGTTTTCCAGGACCCCTATGCGGCCTTGAATCCGCGCATGCGTATCGAGGAAATCGTGGGCGAACCGCTGCGGATTTATGGTGGGAAGTCCCAAGCAGCCGGCCGGATGAAAGAAGAACGACAAGCGCGGATTCTGAGCGCACTGCATAGCGTTGGGCTGGATGAGACAGCACTCTCGCGCTATCCCCATGAATTTTCTGGCGGCCAGCGGCAGCGGATCAACATTGCGCGAGCCCTTATCGTGCGGCCAGAACTCGTGATTCTCGATGAGCCGACTTCAGCGCTCGACGTTAGCGTATCCGCCCAGATCACCTATTTGCTGCGCGAACTGCAGAGGGAATTGCACCTAACCTATGTCTTCATCACCCACTCCATGCCTCTGGTACGCTACATGGCCGACGAAATACTTGTAGTCCACCAGGGACGGGTGGTTGAACAGGGAGGATGGCAACAGATGTGCGAGCATCCAGCATCGGCATACACGCAGGCGCTGTTGCAAGCCACTCCAGAACTTCCAGTGTGATCGCGGAGCACAAACGGAAGTGCTCGGCGGCAGTTGAATGACGCAGCGGGTTTTCTCGTCATCCAACCAGAAGGAGGGTAGGAGATGAAAAGGAAAAGCCTATTGATGGCTGCAGCCGTTGGCGTAGGATATTGGGCCTTTTCGGAAGCAGCCGAGCGGCGGCGCGTCTCATGGCTGCGAGATAAAGTAGTGCTGATCACGGGAGGCTCACGCGGATTCGGCTTGGCGCTTGCTGAGGAATTCGGTAGAAGCGGCGCACGCCTTGTGCTGACTGCACGCGATGAGGAAGAGTTGGAGAGAGCCAACCGCGACCTGGTGGAACGTGGTGTGGCAGCGGAGAAAATTCTGTGCATTCCTTGTGATCTTACAAAGCTGGAGGATGTGCAGAGGATGGTCGCGTTTGCAACCCAGCGCATGGGGAAAATTGATGTCCTGATCAACAATGCAGGCATCATGACTGTCGGTCCGCTCGAGGATCAGCCTGTAAGGGGCTTCAAGCACGCAATCGAAAGCAACTACTACACCGCACTTTACGCAACGGTTTCGGTGTTGCCACAGATGCTGGCGCGCGGCAATGGAAACATCGTGAACATTACTTCCATTGGAGGTAAGGTTTCAGTCCCTCATCTACTGCCGTATTCCGCGAGCAAGTTTGCCCTGGTGGGTTTTTCGCAGGGCCTCCACGCGGAACTGCGCTCCAAAGGCATTTGTGTGACAACCGTTTGTCCGGGGCTGATGCGCACCGGGGCGCATATCCAGGCGCTGTTCACCGGGGATAGAGAGCGGGAGTATCGGTGGTTCAGTTTAGGCGCAAGTTTGCCCGCAATTTCAATTGCCGCCAACACAGCAGCTCGGAAGGTCGTTCGCGCAACGGTTTCGGGCGCGACTGAGCTTATCATCACCCCCCAGGCGTCGTTGGCGGCCGCAGTGGCGCAGATGGCGCCTGCCTTTACCGGAAGAGTGTTGAGCATGGTCAACGATCTGGTTCTTCCGACTCCTCAACAATCGGCGAAGGAGGATCTGCGGCGCGGGGATGCAGTGCGGAATAAGGAAATCACTTCTCTGACGGTTCTGGGTACCTCCGCCAAACATCGCTGGAACCAGCACGGAACGGCATGACATCTTCACCCGGGCAACCTGATCCGAAGTGGCTTTTCACCTTACTGACCCGGAGAGGACCTAGTGAGCCTGCCCCTGACAACCTATGACCGTTTCCCTTTTGTTCCGGTCTCGCAGAGTAGTTGGGACTGTAGCACAGGGTGGGAACAAATAACGGGATTGATGTTGCCTGCGGCCCGGCGGACAGTGGTGGAAACCTATCCTGGTTGCGATGTGAACGCCATCGAGGCTTGGCTGCTCGCTGCGCTGCATCCAGATCTGATCCTGCGAAGCGAAGACGCGCTGCTGTCCCCGCCGGAGCTGGAACAGAAGTTCGCTCAGATGATGGGCGACGATCGTGTATTCGCCTGTATGCAGCAGCGAACCCTGCAGGAGTTTTTTGATCCTCAGAAGTTTGTCGTGATTCAGAACCAATGGAAATGGGCGCAAGGATCAGTTGTCCTGATCGGCACGGGCGCGGCACTGATTGCGCAGGAGTGGGATCGCATTCTTTACGCAGACCTGGCGCGGTGGGAAATCCAGAAGAGGCAGCGGGCCCACCGGATCGGCAACCTGGGTATGCGCAATGCGGAGGCCTCGGCCGCGGAACTTTACAAGCGCGCTTACTTCCTGGATTGGCGTGCCGCCGACCGCCTGAAAGCGGACCTGCTTCCGCGGATTGACTTCCTGCTGGATACCAACAACGATGCGCATCCCAAGATGATTTCCGGCGACCAATTCCGGCATGGCCTTTCCTGCGCCGCTCGACAACCCTTTCGTGTGGTTCCGTTCTTCGATCCCGGTCCCTGGGGCGGCCAGTGGATGAGACAGAAATTCGGGCTTCCCGAAGGACCTGAGAATTATGCGTGGTGCTTTGACTGCGTTCCAGAGGAGAACAGCCTGCTGCTCGGCTTTGGCGGGACGCGCGTGGAGATCCCTGCGCTCGATCTGGTTCTCTATTGTTCGCGGGAGCTGCTGGGCGAGTTTATAGTCGAGAAGTTCGGTGCCGAGTTTCCCATTCGCTTTGATTATCTGGATACCATGGGCGGCGGCAATCTCTCGCTACAGGTACATCCCCTGAGGCAATATATCCGCGAGCAGTTCGGGATGGACTATACCCAGGATGAAAGCTATTACATGATGCAGGCTGCGGAGGATGCAGCGGTCTATCTGGGGCTGAAAGAAAACATTAGTCCCGAGGAAATGGAACGCGATCTGCGCCTGGCGCAGCAGGATGAGCATGCACCTTTTCCCGCGGAGAAGTATGTGACAGCATGGCCCGCCAGAAAGCACGACCATTTCCTGATTCCTGCAGGAACAATCCATTGTTCGGGAAAGAACGGCGTCGTGTTGGAGATCAGTGCGACTCCTTACATTTTCACTTTCAAACTTTGGGACTGGGGGCGGCTTGGACTGGATGGACGTCCCCGCCCAATCCATCTCGAACACGGCCTGGCAAACATCCAGTGGAACCGGACCGCACCGTGGGTGCGGGAACATCTGATCAATCGCATTTCCCAGGTTGCAGATACGAAACACTGGCGAGAGGAGAAGACGGGACTCCATGAGTTGGAATTTATCGAGACGCGCCGCCACTGGTTCACCGCCAGTGTTCTGCACGATACTGGCGGCACGGTAAACGTACTGAACCTGGTCGAAGGGGATGCAGCCGTTGTGGAAAGTCCGTCGGGCGCATTCCTGCCGTTCCTTGTACATTACGGAGAAACATTCATTGTTCCGGCGCAGGTGGGCCCCTATACTGTTCGTCCTGCCGCAGCCACAGAGAAGCCGCTGGCAACCTTAAAGGCCTATGTGAGGAAATCCGGCGACTAGACCGAAATCCTCCCGCCGTTCTTCCGACTAGAACGGTCACGGAGATCGGGCAGGTAATCTCTGGCCTTTCTGCATCTCAACCTAACTGAGGTGTCTGGGACGATGAACAAGATGGACAGGTCGGAAGCAATCAGGAAAACTGCGGCTCTGATTCAGGGAATTAAAATCGCCATGCTGACCACTCACTCCGGTCAGCGGCTGCACAGCCGTCCAATGGCAACGCAGCAAGCGGATTTCAAGGGAGATCTGTGGTTTTTGTCCCGAGCGGAATCGGGAGAGGTGGATGAAATCGAGCACGGCGCAATGGTCAATTTGACTTATGTGAACAGTGACTCCCATGCGTACGTGTCCTTGTCAGGAAGAGCGGAGTTGACCAGGGACCGGGCAAAGATCGAAGAACTCTGGAAGCCTACACACTACGCCTGGTTCCCGCTGGGGAAAGACGACCCCGAAATCATGGTGATCAAGGTGATCGTAGAAGAGGCCGAATATTGGGAGGCACCCGGAAATGTACTGGTTCGCTCCTATCAATTGCTGAAAGCGGTCGTGA
>DASSZI010000153.1:0-14772 GCA_035713565.1 Acidobacteriaceae bacterium
TGACATTATGAATCGAACCCCTCTCATCAGCCTTACTACGGACTTCGGCCTGCTCGACCCCTTTGTGGGAACGATGAAGGGCGTCATCGCCAGCATCTGCCCAGGCGCGCAGGTAGTTGATTTGACGCATGGCGTTGAGGCCTTCAGTATTCTGGACGGCGCTTTGGCGATCTGGCAGGGGTGGCGCTACTTCCCTGCGGATACGATCCATGTGGTGGTGGTGGATCCAGGAGTGGGGTCGGAGCGGCAGGCCATCCTGTCCCGGATGGGCGACTTCTGGTTCATCGCGCCGGACAATGGCGTGCTCACGCTTGTGGAGCGGGATGTCCGCCGAGCGGGCGGTGCCATCGAACATAGAATGATTCAGAACCCGGAGTACAGGCTGCCCGCTCCAAGCCATACCTTTCATGGCCGCGATATCTTTGCCCCCGCTGCCGCGCACCTGGCCGCACAGATCGAACGCGGCGAAGTTGCTTTTGAGAGTTTCGGGCCACCGGTTGCGTCGTCGATACAGCTACCCGTGCCGGATCCGGTGCATCTGCCCGATGGCTCCGTTGAAGGCGTCATTTTGAAGGCCGACCGCTTTGGAAATCTTCTGACAAACCTTGCAGCCGCGGACTTGCCCGAAGACGGTCGAGATTTGGCGATTGAAATTGGCGCTCGCCGCATCACTCACTTCGCCCGGTTTTTCGCCGAGGCGCATCCAGGAGAACTTGTTGCAATTATCGGCAGTTCCGGACTACTGGAAATAGTTATGAATCGCGGTTCGGCACGGGAGGAAACCCCTGCTGAAGCGGGGACGAAGTTTCGTATGATTCCACAATAAATGTCATTCTGAGCGAAGTGAAGAATCCAGTGTAAGCGGGCGCCACGGGTCTGAAACCTTGGGCGCCCCCCGTCCCGCTTTTGTGATGTGGGATATAGTCGCGAAAGTGAAGGGTGACTCGGCTTCATCGAAATGAAAAAACTAAAGTTTTCTCTATTTGCCGGCTTTCTGGTAGGCGCGCTCATTCCGGCGTTCTGGGGAATACTGTCGTTTTTTGCTTTTTAATTTCCCTGAGGGATGGTTCAGTCGATCTTATTGGAAGACTGTATATATCACTTGCCCATTTTGGCGGATCAGCGGGAAAAAAGCGATGGTATTAATGCCATTGCTGAACGGGTGTCTGTATGCTGCCCTTGCTGTATGCGTTGTTAAAACTCAGGGATTTGTGCGCACAAGGAAATGATGATTCCAACTGAAACCCACGTCTTAAAAACGAGACGTGGGGGTACACAAATGTATAAATTTTCTAAGCCGCCTACCGCCGCTCCACCAGCATTTGCTCGGTCACAAGTTGCGTCAGGTCGCGCTTTTCCAGTCCGTGCTCGCGCTTGTTGAACTCGTCCACCTTGCTTGACCAGTTCATGGAGCAGAACTTGGGTCCGCACATGGAGCAGAAAGCGGCTTCCTTGTAGTAGTCGTCGGGGAGCGTTTCGTCGTGCATGGAGCGCGCTGTCTCCGGATCGAGCGAGAGCGCAAACTGCTTGTCCCAGTCGAACGTGTAGCGGGCGTGGCTGATGGCGTCATCGCGGTCGCGCGCACCAGGGCGATGCCGCGCTACATCGGCAGCGTGTGCGGCAATTTTGTAGGCGATGATGCCGTCTTTCACATCTTTTTCGTTCGGCAGGCCGAGATGCTCTTTCGGCGTGACATAGCACAGCATCGCCGCGCCATACCAACCGATCATCGCCGCGCCAATGGCGCTGGTGATGTGGTCATAACCCGGCGCAATATCCGTCACCAGCGGTCCGAGCGTGTAAAAAGGCGCCGCGTGGCAGAGTTCGACTTCTTTGTCCACCTGCTCCTTGATCTTGTCGAGCTGCACGTGTCCCGGCCCTTCGATCATGGTCTGCACATCGGACTTCCACGCAACCGTCGTCAGCTCGCCCAGCGTCTTCAACTCCGCAAACTGGGCTTCATCGCTGGCGTCCGCCAGACAGCCGGGACGCAGGCCGTCGCCGAGCGAAAAGCTGACGTCGTGCTTGGCCATCACCTTCACGATGCGGTCGAAGTGTTCGTAGAGAAAATTCTGCTTGTGGTGGTGCGTCATCCACTGCGCCAGAATTGCTCCGCCGCGGCTGACGATTCCGGTGATCCGCTTCGACACCATGGGCACGTACTGGATCAGGACGCCGGCGTGAACGGTAAAATAATCGACGCCCTGCTCCGCCTGCTCCTCGATGACTTCGAGGTACACGTCAATGTTCAAGTCTTCGAGCTTCTTGACGCGGTTCAAAGCTTCATAGATGGGGACAGTCCCGATCGGCACCGGCGAGTTGCGCAGAATCGCCTCGCGAATGGTGTGGATGTCGCCCCCGGTGGAAAGATCCATGACCGTGTCCGCACCGAAGTGGACGGAGGTGTGAAGCTTGCGAAGTTCCTCGTCAATGTTCGAGGTGATGGCGGAGTTTCCAATATTGGAATTGATCTTGCACTTCGACGCCACGCCAATGCACATCGGCTCGAGCTCAGGATGGTTCACATTCGCCGGAATAATCATACGTCCGGCAGCGACTTCATCGCGGACCAACTCGGCCCCGATCTTTTCCACCTGGGCGACGAACGCCATTTCTTCTGTGATTTTTCCCTGACGGGCAAAATGCATCTGCGACATGTTCCAATCGCCCGTTCGCGCGGCTTCTTCCCGCCGTTTCACGATCCATTCGGCGCGACCCGTGGGCAGCTTGGCATGATGGCTGGGTCCTTTGTGCTGGGGAGAATTGCCGTTGTCGCTCATCGTTACCTCATGCTTCGGGAAATGTTTTCTTCGCTCAGGATATGCGCGTCCATGAGCCGATTATACGCCGCAAATTGCATGGCAACGGGCCAGCGCACGCAGCCCACACAACGTGTTTGCAGCTTTTTTGCGGGGAATCCCACGGCCGCGTCGCTGCTGACAATCGCTTCCCCGGACGGCGAAAGGGACATTAACATTTTGGCGATTGTCAGCGCATAATAAGAGAGGAATCGGATCGTGTTCCAACAAAACATTTCCCGATAGCCTGCAGGAGCTTTCTGTGAACAAGAACAACATCGGCGTTCGCGTTGCTATCGCGACCATCCTGATCGTAGGCACGATCATGTATCTCGCCATCACGGGGGTGCGGGCGAACAAGAGTTACTACGTGACAATCCAGGAGCTCCAGGGAATGGGCAATCACGCGTATACACGGCATCTGCGAGTTGCAGGCAATGTGAAGCCCGGCTCAATTGAGCGCAACGGCGGCCACATGCAATTTGTGCTGGTGGAACAGGGACGCGTTCTGCACGTCAGTTATGCGGGTGATGATCCACCGCCAGATACGTTTAAAGACGACGCGCAGGCGCTTGCCATTGGCACGTACGGGCGCGATGGAGTATTCCACGCCACGCAAATCCAGGCCAAGTGCGCGTCCAAATATGCCCCGGCGAAGCCCGGCGCGCAGCCTGCACAGACCGCATCCATGTCCTCGGCAAAAGCTTCCTAGACCCGCTGATTTCGTATACTCCACTCGTGCCCTCTACCGCGTGCGCCATTCATCTGGAGGAAGTATCGAAGGTCTACGGTGACTTTGCCGCGCTGCGGAAGGTGACGGTCGAAATTCGATCGGGACAGACCTTCGTCGTCCTCGGCCAAAACGGCGCGGGAAAATCCACTCTGCTGCGCATTCTGGCGGGGCTCATCCGTCCCAGCTTCGGTAAAGTTGGGGTGCTCGGCTCGCAAGATGTAGCGGCGATTCGACGGCGCATCGGCTATCTGAGTCATGATTCCATGCTGTACGACGAGCTGACAGCGCTTGAAAATCTCGACTATGCCGCGCGTCTCTATGCCCGGGACGATCCGTCTGCCGCACCGGTTCGGGAACCTGAAGAGGCCCTGGACCTTGTGGGGCTGGATGCGAAGCTGGACCGGCCTGTCGGCAAGTTTTCTCAAGGAATGCGGCAGCGTGCGGCGCTTGCGCGCGTGTTGATGAGCAGGCCCGAACTGCTGCTGCTGGATGAGCCGTTCTCCAACGTTGACGGCGCCAGCAGTTCCAAAATGCTGCAGGTGCTTGATCTGTTGCGCGCTGAAGGTAAAACCATTCTACTGACAACTCACCAGCCGGAGCTTGCGCGCCCAATCGCGGACTGCTTCTGCACCATGCATGAAGGCCAGATTGCATCCGTCGAATTTTTCTCCCGTGGAGGAAATACGGCATGAAAACCAATGCTTGCCGCTTGCTCGATGCGCTTGCTGTTTGCTACGAAACACGCGAATACACCGTAGACCCGGACGATCTTTCCGGCGAAACCGTGGCAAAAAAAATCAACCTTCCGCCCGAGCAGGTTTTCAAGACGCTTCTCTGCCGCATCGATCGCGAGCACATTGTCTTTGCCGTGCTGTCCGTGGCAGATGAACTGGACTTCAAAAAACTCGCCAGTGCCGTAGGAGGAAGACGCGCGGAGCTTGTTCCCATCAAAGAGGTACAGCCGCTGACGGGATACATTCGTGGTGGAGTAACCGTGTTCGGCAGCAAAAAGGCCTTCCCCGTTTTCGTGGAGGAAACGATCCAGCTATTTGAAATAATCTCTGTTTCCGCCGGAGTACGTGGCCTGCAGATTTTGCTTTCGCCCACAAAATACATTCGAGCAGCAGAAGCGCAGGTTGTGGATCTTGTTCGCGTCTCATCCATGCCGCACGGCGGGCTCCCCCAGTGAACTACGCGCGGATTGTCTGGGCACATCTGCAGAAAGACCTGCGGCTGGAGTGGCGCTCGAAAGACGCTCTGAATGGAATGCTTTTCTTTTCGTTGCTCGTCGTGGTGTTGTTCAGCTTTGCCTTCGATCCCACTATGACGGTTTCCCGACAGATCGCAGGCGGCATTTTGTGGGTCGCACTGCTCTTTGCCTCCGTCACAGCGCTCAACCAGACCTGGACGCGCGAGCTGCGCAACCGCGTGCTGGACGCGCAGCGTATGGCTCCGAGTCCTGCAAGCGGGCTGTTCCTGTCCAAGGTGCTGGCCAATTTTTTGTTCGTCACCATGATCCAGGTAGTGCTCGCTCCTCTGTTCATCATCTTCTACAACCTACGTGCCATCGGCCAGGGATGGATGATGTTGCTGGTGCTGCCACTGGGCACGCTTGCGCTGGTGGTGAATGGGACGTTCTTCGCGGCGTTGTCGCTACGCACCCGCAACCGCGAAATGCTGCTGCCGCTGATTCTGTTTCCCGTCTCGGTCCCGGCGTTGCTGTCCATGGTGCAGTCCACGACAGCGATTCTGACCGGCGAGTCCGACCCGGGCCTGTGGATACGGATGCTCGGAGGGTACGATGTTATTTTCCTGACGCTATGCCTGCTGCTGTTCGAGACTGTGCTCGACGCAGAGTAGCGTTGGCTCCATAATTTTTGCCTCCTTCATCAGAGCTCCAGTTATACTGCCGTGAAGTCCTCAACGATGCGTAAATGAAGCGGACATACTTTGGGGTGATCCTCCTTCTGCTTGCAAGTCTGGCTGCCAAAGCTTAAAACCCGATTCAAGTCGATCCTGAAACCGCTGCTCAACATCTGCTTGAGCATCCGGAGGCAATCTATCCACCGGTTGCCCGGGCGGCCCATGTGTAGGGTGTGGTAACGCTCCAGGTGTTAGTCGATCCGCTTGGCCATGTGGTTTACGCGATGGCGCTGCATGGTCCACCGATGTTGATTCCGGGTGCCTTGGACGCAGTGAAACGTTATACGTTTACGCCATTTCAGCACGATGGGGAACGATAAAGGCCACAACGTTAGTTGCTATGGGATTCTCGTCGAATGGGTCATCTTCCCTGGTGAAGAATGTCTTTCAACCTCCCGATCCCCGACGCACTCTTGATTTCCTGGGAATCTATATGGATTGCAACTGGCAGGTGGCGGAAAACAACCAGGTTGGCAATCAAGTCAAAGATTGTCAGGAAGCTGTGCGCCAGGCTGAGACGTTTTCGCCGGACACGCATATACCGGAGCGCCGCACCGCCTATGTTGAATATGCCACCGCGCTTATGCGCGATGGTATGGGGCCCAAAGCTATTGAGATGGGAAATAAGGCAGTCGCGGCTACTATGCGGTCACCACAAGATTCGTTCGGCGCTGCTGCTGCTTACGCTGTGACCGGGGAAGCCCTGGAGGTTTCCGGCAATCTGACCGAAGCGGACAAGGAGCTTACGGTTGCTGAAAACTACGAGCGAAAGGGGTTGCATTCGCTTACCGGCCGTCCCTCAAAAGCCAGATATTTGCCGGCACTGGAGCAAATACTCCAGTTACACGCCAGAGTTTTGGCTGCACTTGGAAACCCAAACGCGGCGCAGATGAAGCTGAAAGAGGCGGCAAGTCTCTGAGCCTGTTTGCCCTCCTAGACTACCAAAGTCCTGCGGCGGGCGTTCTGAGTCGGACTGGTTGACGTAAAATGATTTGTGGGCTCTTGCTCCGCAATGACATGAGGAAAACACTCTTTATCGGACTACCAATCGCGCTGGCGATTCTTGCTGTGGGCTTCTATCAGGCAATCTTTGTAGCGCCCACGGAAGCGACGATGGGCGAAGTCCAGCGCATCTTCTATTACCACGTTCCGTCGGCGATCATGGCGCTGCTGTTTCCCTACGTGAATTTTGCCGCGTCCGCGGCGTACCTGCTCATCCGGCGTTCCAATCCTCTACGCGCGCAGGCAGCCGATGCCCTGGCACTCGCCGCGGCGGAAGTTACTCTCGTTTTTGCGAGCATCGGCCTTGCGACAGGTATGCTGTGGGGCCGCGCGGCCTGGGGCATCTGGTGGACATGGGATGCGAGGCTTACCAGCTTTCTTATGCTCTGGCTGCTGTATGTCAGCTATCTTCTTCTGCGCCGCTTTACCGCCGGGGGGCAGACGCAGACGCTGGCCGCAGTGCTTTCCGTGTTCGCGGCCATCGATGTTCCGATCGTGTACATGTCGATTCGATGGTGGCGCACCCAGCACCCTTCGCCCGTTTTCTTTGGCGGTCCAGACACAGGCATTGACGCCCATATGATGCCCGCCTTCTTGTTCAATGTCGCCGGATGGTTTGTCTGGGGAGTCTTGCTGGTGACCTTGCGCTACCAATTGCAGCGCAAACGTCAGCGAGCCGAGCAGGATGCAACGTTGCGCGCACTCGAGACTACACTGCAGTCCGTGCGGTAGGGTCCAAACAGTAGATGGAGTGGTAAATGGGACATCGGCATCTCGTGATCGCATATATTTTTGTCTGGACTCTGCAGCTTGGATATCTGAGTTCGATCCTGCTGGGCTGGCGACGGCTGCGCAAGTAGGTTCGTTTCTCGCTGGCCATTTTCCCGATCATGATGTACTCTTTGCGCGGAAGATGAGGGTCTTCGCTTTGCTCAAGACGACAACCAGCGATTGTTCCTTTCGCTGATGGCGCCAACAGATAAGATATTTTAGAGAGGTTCCCCATGCTGATCGTAATGAAGACGCAGGCCACAGAGGAAGAAGTACGCGCCGTCTGTGAGCACGTTGAAAGTCTTGGACTTCGTCCCCATCCGCTGCCAGGCGCACAGCGCACCGCGATCGGCATCACCGGCAATCAGGGCACCATCAACCAGGGCACGTTTGAGGAACTCTCGGGGGTGGCCGAGGTCATCCGCGTCAGCAAGCCGTACAAGCTGGTCAGTCGTGAAGTCAAGGAAGAAGACACGGTCATTCATTTCGCCGGGACCGATGCCTCGATTGGCGGAAAGAACCTGGCGATTGTGGCGGGACCTTGTTCGATTGAAACGCGCGAGCAGGCCTTTGCGGTGGCCGAACAGGTTGCCGCAGCGGGCGCGCAGTTCTTTCGCGGCGGGGCGTACAAGCCGCGCACTTCCCCCTATGCGTTTCAAGGTTTGGGCGAAGAAGCTCTCAAGATCATGGTGGAGATTCGGGAGGCCTTCGGTCTGCGGATTGTGACTGAGGCGCTGGATCGCGAGTCGCTCGATCTGGTGGAGAAGTATGCGGACGTGATTCAGATTGGCGCGCGCAATATGCAGAATTACACTCTGCTGCGCGAGGCGGGCCGCACCCGCAAGCCCGTCCTGCTGAAGCGCGGCATGGCGGCCACGCTGGAGGAATTGCTGATGGCCGCGGAATATGTGATGAGTGAGGGCAATTACCAGGTCATCCTGTGCGAGCGCGGCGTGCGGACCTTCGTGGATCACACACGCAACACACTCGACCTGAGCATCGTTCCCGCCGTGCAGCGCCTGAGCCATTTGCCGATCATCGTCGATCCGAGCCACGGCACGGGCAAACGCAACAAAGTGGTTCCGCTGGCGCGTGCTGCCGTAGCTGTGGGAGCGGACGGACTGATCGTGGAGGTTCATCATCAGCCGGATCGAGCTTTGTCGGACGGCGCGCAGTCGATCTTCCCCGAGCAGTTTGCCGATATGGTCGGAGAAGTCCGCCAGATTGCCCGCATCCTGCACCGCGACGTGCCGGACGGGATTCACGTCTACCGAGGGGAAGAGGTTGCAGTCCCTGCAAAGGCCAAGTAGACGGCACTGGATGAAGCTGCGTCTTGGCACCACACGGTGCGTCAGGCGGGAGTTCTGGCGCTTGCGGCAATCCCGTCGAGCGCCATTCCTCTTCCTAGCCGGACTTACTTCCCTGCTCCTGGGCTGCCGTCCGCACGATTTTCCCGATTACCCCGCAAACTATCGCGAATACGCGTATGTAACGAACGGGGGAAGCAATTCTGTCACAGTGCTGGACGTGGTGAACGTCCGGCAGGATCGAACCATCCCGGTCGGTACTGATCCCACAGGCCTGGCCGTCAACCCGAGACGGAACGAAGTCTATGTGGTCAATACGGGCAGCAACTCCGTCAGCGTAATCGACGCGGAGAACAACCGGGTTGTCGCGCATATCGCGGTGCATCGCCGTCCCTCTTCCATTTCGGTCAGCCAGGATGGGAGGCGCGGCTATGTCGCAAATTCCGGATCGAATAACATTTCCGTGCTCGATCTTGAAAAGCGGCGAGAGATCGCAGTGATTGGCGTGGGTGAAGAGCCCGGCATGGCGGACGTGAGCCCGGACGGGAACACAGTTGTGGTATCCAACCGGATGAGCGGCAGCGTCAGCCTGATCGATGCGAAGTCGCTGGGTGTGCGGAGCGTATGGAGCGGTTGCCCAGGTGCCACCGCCATAGCCGTGCTGCCAGACTCCGAGAAGGCATTTGTAGCCTGCTCGGGCGGCCATCAGGTGATGGCTTTATCGCTGGCAAAATCCGCGGATAAGGCCACAAAGCGCAGGAGGACAAACGCGGGTTCCGCTCGCGCCGATTCTCTGCTGGCGCTGCTCGATGTCGGTCTCAGGCCAGTGGATCTGGCGCTGAAGCCGGACGGGGGCGAGATTTTCGCGGTCAACTACGGCAGCGGCTCAATCTCAGAGATCGACACCAGCACCAATGAAGTCGGCGCCGCGTACCTGATCGGCACGCATCCTGTGCGCGGGCTTGTCAGTGCGGACAATGCAACTCTCTATGTCAGCAACTTCGACGCGGACTCTCTAGGAGTATTCAGCATTGACGATGCGCAGCTTATTGGCGCGGCACCGACGGGCAATGGCCCGAACGCCTTGGCATTATCCAAAGCGGGTCATTTGCTGTTTGCAGTCGATGCGCGAACGGGAGACGTAGCGGTTGTCCGCACATCCACGCGTAGTCTGTTCACCATGCTGCCCGCGGGACGCTCCCCGAACGAAATTGCTGTGAAAGCATTCAACCTGCAATCTCGCTAATCAGGAACAGCACTCTTGATAGCGATGCTGCCCGCCGATATGCGCTAGTGCTGGCGGGCAAGCACCAGAGTGATGTCGTCCGGTTGTTCCTCGCCGCCAATCCAGTCGTCCAGCGCCTGCATGACTCGATGGGTAATTTCTTCGAGCGGAAGGTTGCGATTGCGACGGACCAGATCCAGCATGCGTTCTTCGCCGAAGTCGCCGTATTCGTTCTCTGGCTCGGTTACACCATCGCTGTACGCGATAAGAATGTCGCCGGGATCGAGCGCCACCGCGCCTTCCTCATAGAGCATATTGTCGAGCAGGCCAACCACGGTGCCGCCCTGATCGAGTCGAATGACGGAGCCATCTGCACGCAGAACAAGGGGCGGCAATTGGCCTCCGTTTGAGTAGCGGAGCACGTGGGTAGCAGCGTCGTAGTAGGCAAGAAACAGCGTGGCGTATTTTTCCGGTTGTGTGCTGCGGTACAGATGTTGATTCAAAAGGCGCAACAAATTGCCTGGCGAACGAAACGCCTCGCGAGGAATGGCATTGCCCTGCGCATCCTGAAGCTTCCCAATCTGGCTGCCGATTGTGCCGCCGGCAAACAATTCCTCGCTGGCGAACCGGTAAGCGCGTACGGCTGAATGCAGGCCGGCCATCAGCAACGCCGCGGAGATTCCTTTGCCGCTGATGTCGCCAATGGCCAGACAGAGGCCCCCATGGCCGAGCACCAGGAAGTCGTAGTAGTCACCGCTGACGGTGCGTGCCGGACGGCACAATCCGTGCAGTTCCAGCTCTCCGACGCGCACGGCGGCGGCCGGAAAAAGATTCGCCTGCACCTCCTGCGCGATGGCCATTTCGCTTTGCAGGCGTTCCTTTTCCTTCTGCTCCTGCAGCAGGCGCAGCAGCGACTCCGTCATAGCGTTGAACGATTGGCTTAGCGCGGCCAACTGGTCGTGCCGGCTCACCGGAATCCGGTAAGTCAGACGCCCCTGATCAACTTCCCGCGTCGCATGATAAAGATCCGATACAGAGTGGGTAATCGTCCGGCTTAAACGGCTGGCAAGAAAGATAGCAAGCAGCTCAAGACAGGTAAACACCACAGCAGCCAGAATGATTGCTGCGCGAACCCCACCCCCGATCGCGACTGACTCCCGGAACAGCCGCTGGTACAGCAGCGAAGGCCGCGAGGTCACCAACGCGACGACCGCGATGCGCCTGCCGGTCGACCAGTCAACCGTCTCTACCGTAGTGGGAAAGGTGATGGGGATATCGAAAATGCCGGTGCCTTTAGGCAGAGTGCCGCCAAATGCCGCACCATCGTCGGGAGAATTATGGTTTCCAGAGGCGGAAGTGATCACTCGGTCTCCCGCGCTGCCCGGGACGCCCGCAGATGTCTTTATGTCGCGCTGATTGTATTCAACAGCATTCTCCGCAATGCGAACTTTCGGGAGCAGGCTGATCTTGCCCAGGCCGCTTGCCACTCGGCCAAGAAAACCAGCGTCCAGCGGCAGGCTCGTAACGACCGTGACGATATGACCATTGGCCTGCTCCCGCGTAATGGCGCGAAAGAAGACGTGCTCCTGGTCCAGAGTCAAGCCGCGGAAACCGTCCTTGATCCAGCCAGGCGGACTCTGCGCGGATGTGAGTGCATGGTCGGGCGGCAGCGGGAAAGGCCGGAGATTCCCATCTATATACAGGCCTACCCGGAGCTCCGGAACGTCAAGCACCGTCTGCACTTCAGGAGGTATTTCCCCAGACTGCGCCCATCCAGAACTCGAGATTCCGCCGCTGCCCGCGTGTGGAGCTGCCAATGCTCCGCGCACGGATAAAAGAGCGTGCTGGATGTGTCGCGCGAGCGATTCATTGTTCGCGGAAAGTTGCAGCAACTGGGTTTCAATCTCCGACGTGGCGGCGAAGTTTGCGAATTGGCCGAACAGGACATAAGCGGCACCGGCGGCCAGAACTCCGAGCAGAACGACTGGCGTAACGCCGATCAGTAAATAGGTGACAAAGAGACGGTTCCGCAGCCGCCATAGCAATTTCCACCGCATCCAGCGGGACACAGCAGGCACACAGAAAAACAAGCCCGTCAGGAGCGTGAGCCACGACCAAATACGCAAGCCGGTTCCGGTGCCGGGGACAACTCGCAATGCAAAGAGGCAAAGAGCAGTCAGGAGAGACCAGAATGCCATGCGTTCCGACCGCCGGGAGGGAGCGCTGCAGTGCAGCACAGCGCAAGTTCGTTCTTCAAACGCTCGGACTCGATTGCCCATACACGATAGGCCGAGTGTAACAAAGGAGCTTATGGGCCTGCCTTCTGACCTGTGAACGTGGCTTGGATTTCGGGGAGCTTACACCTGATGTGTAGAGTGGAACGGCGAGTTCCCGGACTCGCGAGCCTGAATGAGGCACCCGAAGTTCGATCCCACCCCGAACTCGAAATCATACTTGCGTATGCGCGGTTTCAGGGTGGGCCGCGGACGGTCGATTGCGTAAAGAATGGGTAAAGAATCCATCTATCCGCAAAAAATCAGCGGGCTTCACGCAACTCGGATTCGCTGGATTCCTGGGAGACCGGGCGATGCGTGTCGGACCCGTGCTGCTTTACGGTTTTGTTGTACAATCCCAGGATCAAAAACGGGGCAGCCCATTGCCCGACGAACAGCGCATGCTGGTGCTTGCCCTGGCTTTTGAGCAGAGCGGAACCGAGGATGGCAGCTAACGCAGCCCCCATGAATAAGCTTGTCGGCCAGCGCGAAGAATAGCTCTCCATTAACGCGGTCAACTGGTCTTCCTGTATTTCTCCGGGACGAACTCTAAAATCCATGATGAAATCTCCTGTCGGGATGTTGAAAAGCTTGGCCGCTTTGCAGCGGTAAAACCCATACCGTTCCTGCGGAATAGGGGCAGGCAATAACCCTCTACCTGTTGTGTATAGATGCGCATACGACAAAGGGCGTCGACGGAACGACCGATTTTGTTGACGCCGAACTAAAGATGTCGAGCTTACGAAGGAATGCTGCCAGCCTACCTCACCAGCTAAGCCCGGTGCGCACCACGAACGATTATCGTTTACTATCGATGTCGCCGCGCGTAGTTCGCAGTGCTCGCTGATGGAGAACAGGAGATTCCATGAAATGGCTGTGCCGCACCAGAAGTCTGAAGACGTGCAGTGCGCTCTTGTGTCTTAGCGCATTCCTATTTCCTGCCTCGCTTCGCTCTGCCGCGTCGGCCCAGGGAACTACTCGCTCATCCGTCGCGCAGCCGCCAGCCCTTCTGCTGGGGACTGCGTGGTATCCCGAGCAGTGGCCGGAGTCCCGCTGGAATGCCGATCTGGACCTGATGCAGAAAGCGGGCATTCGTTTCGTACGCATTGGGGAGTTTGCGTGGAGTTCTCTGGAACCGTCTGAGGGCAATTACCACCTGGGCTGGCTGGAGCGGGCCATCAACGCGGCTGGTGAGCACGGAATCTACGTTGTGGTCGGGACGCCGACTGCCGCTCCGCCAGGATGGCTGACGCAGAAATATCCGGAAACACTCCGCATCCAACACGATGGGCGCCGGGCCCAGCACGGAAACCGGCAGCAGTTCAATTTCGACAATCCGAAATACAGGCAACTCGCCCGGGATATCGCGATGCGGATGGCGCAGCGCGTCGGCCATAATCCCTACGTCATCGGCTGGCAAATTGATAACGAATATAGTGACGTTTCTTACGACCCGCAAACGCGTGCCGACTTTCAGCAGTGGCTGAAAAATCGCTACAGGACATTGAATAACTTGAACACGCGGTGGACAACAACCTATTGGAGCGAGACCTACAGCAACTGGGACCAGGTTCCAATCGAGACGACCAAGGGCAATCCTGGACTGCTGTTGAGCTGGAAGAGGTTTGTTTCCGATACCTGGCGAAGCTACCAACAGAACCAGCTCGACGTAATCCGGCAGTATGCCGCGCCCGGACAGTTCATCACGACCAATATGATGGGCTGGTTTCAGGGCTATAACCACTACACCGTGGCGCAGGACCTTGACCTGGCCAGCTGGGACGACTACATCGGCGAAGGTCATCTGAATGCTTACGTCAATGGCTCGGGCGACGATCTGACGAGAGGCTTTAAGCAAAAAAATTTCTGGGTGATGGAAACACAGCCAGGCCACGTAAACTGGGCGCCGGATAATAACGACCTGGACAAGGGAGAAGTCCGGGCCATGGCATGGCATAACGTCGGCCACGGTGCGGACGCGGTGAGTTACTGGCAATGGCGCAGCGCGCTGAATGGGCAGGAAGAATACCACGGAACCCTTGTGGGTCCGGATGGAACACCCGTTCCGCTCTATGAAGAAGTGGCGCAGATTGGGAGAGAATTTGCCAAAGCAGCTCCGGTTCTCACCGGAACGGCTCCAAAATCGCAAGTCGCAATCCTGCATACGTATGGAAGCGTGTGGGCAATCAACTGGCAACGTCACAACAAGGCCTACGACCCGATCAAGGAAATCCTCAGCTACTATCAGCCTCTGCGCAACATTGCACAATCGATTGACATAGTGCAGCCCACGGTCGACCTGAGCCAGTACAAGCTCGTAGTTGCACCGGGTCTGAATGTACTGTCCAGCGCAGCAGCCAAAAATCTGGAGCAGTACGTGAACAACGGAGGTCATCTTGTTCTGGGCCAGCGCTCAGCGATGAAGAATGACGACAATGGCCTGCAGACGGAGCGGCAGCCCGGCCCGTTGGTCTCTCTGCTTGGGGGTAGAGTGGAGCAGTATTACGCTCTGCTCCATCCGGTTCCCGTCGAGGGCCAATTCGGCAACAACACCAGCCAACTCTGGGCGGAGTTGCTGACCGCCAGTTCGCCAGATACCCAGGTGCTGGCAACCTACGGGAAGAGTAACGGATGGCTCGACGGCAAGCCAGCCATCATCAGCCGCAAAGTCGGCAAGGGCAGCATTACCTATGTTGGCGCGTGGATGGATGAAGCAGGCATGGCCAAGCTTGCGCAGTGG
>DASSZI010000154.1:0-5183 GCA_035713565.1 Acidobacteriaceae bacterium
GGCAGCTCCATACGCCGTGCGGCAGGGATTGCTCCTCAAACCCAAGGGCAAACGTGGCCAGGACGGGCGTCGCTTGTGGATGCGCTCGCAGCAGAACCAGCAATGCGCCGATCTCTACCTCATCGACAGCCTGCGGATAGATATATTGACCGGCTGGCGCAATCAGCGGCGGCCGGTCCAGAATTTGCACCTGCCAAGTGTGGGGAAAACTTTCGTCGAAGTATATCGTACGCAGCGGCATTGTTCAGGCGGTCTTGCTTGCCTGCAGCGCCTGATCCAGGTCTGCCAGCAAATCGTCAATCGCTTCGCATCCTGCGCTCAGGCGGATGAAACCTTCGGAAACGTTGTCGCCTCCCCAGCGGGCGCGGCGCTCGGCAGACGAGACGATGCCGCCAAAGCTGGAAGCCTCCACCAGGAGGCAGGAATCGTGCAGAAAGCGCTCTGCCATCGCGCGGTCGGGTAGCTCAAATCCAAGGACCGGCCCGAAAAAGCGCATTTGACGCATAGCTAAAGCATGCGCCGGATGGGTTTTCAGGCCCGGGTAGCGGACACCACGGACTGCCGGCTGGCTTTCCAGGAATTGAGCGACCGCCAGCGCATTCTGCGACTGCTTCTCCAACCGCAGCGGCAGCGTCGCCAGCGAGCGCAGCGCCAGCCATGCCTCCATGGGACCTACGATGGAACCGGAGAGCTTGCGCCAGCCTGCGATCCTGGCATCGAGCGCCGGGTCTTTGACCGCGACATGACCCAGCACCAGATCACTGTGGCCTGTCAACGATTTCGTATCGGAGGCAACGGAAATATCCGCCCCCAGCGCCAGCGGCTGCTGGCCAAGCGCAGTGGGAGTGGTATTGTCCACGGCGATCAAAGCACCGTGATAGTGCGCAGCTTCTGAGAGCAGGCGAATGTCACAGACGTCCATTCCCGGATTTGCCGGCGTTTCGACCCACAGCAATTTCGCGCCTTCGAGTACCTCTGCCTGCGCGTTGTTGCCGGTAGGCGCGAGCCGGGTTTGGACGTCGAAGTCGGCAAAAAACTCCTGCATGATTACGCGAGTGGTGTAGTAACTGTCAGACGGCAGCACGACCGTATCTCCGGGCCGCAGCAGGGACGCCAAGACTGCCGTCACCGCCGCCATCCCCGAAGGAAAAATGCGCGCAGTGCCGCCTTCCAGCACCCCAAGCGCGTGCTCCAGTTCCTGCCAGGTGGGATTATTGAAGCGCGTATAGGTGTACGGTGAGCTGGCTGGGTCACCGGGCGCGGAGAACGCGGAGGCGAAAACCGGACCCTTGTGGATGGGCTCTCCAGGAGGCAATTTTCCGGGAGATTCCGGCAATCCTGCGCGCACGAGTCTGGTGGTCGGATCCATGTCTTTCCTTTGAGAGTAGCAGACCAAAAGCGCATGTCCGGCATCCCGCGGCCGTCCGCAAGTGCAGCCGCTATGATAAGGAGCGGGAGACAAAACATGCTCAAGCAGACCCTATACACCGCCCAGGTATCCACGCGCGGTGCACGCGCCGGACACGTGGAAAGTACCGACGGCAATTTAAAGCTGCACCTTTCTGTTCCGCCGGGCATGGGTGGCCAGGGTGGAACGGGCACTAATCCAGAGCAACTGTTTGCCGCCGGATATGCAGCATGCTTTGGTGGGGCTGTGCAATACGCAGCCAGTCAGAAAAAAGTGGAAACCGGCGAAGTGCAGGTGGTGGCCCAGGTTGCCATCGGCCCAAGCGCGGACAAGGAAGGTTTCGAAATCGCAGTCGAACTGGAAGTCACGCTACCAAGGCTGGACCAGAAAGCCGCCGAGGATCTTGTCGCGGAGGCACACCGGATCTGTCCCTACTCCAATGCGACCCGCGGCAATGTGGATGTGAAGCTGACCGCGCACGGCGGCGTGTAGCGCCAGAGACAGCACATAGAACCGCCGAGGGAATGGTTCTTGTCATCCCGCGCTAGAAATACGTTGTCCAGGAGACCAGAAAATTGAGCGCACTGGGAACGCGCGGCGTGACGGCCGGCCCATACAGATAGGTCATACCCACGCCCACGAAGTTTCCGGGAGACACATGCACGGCGTAGCTGCCGGTGAGCGTCGATCCGCTGCGCCAAACCGTCTTGCCCTGCGCGACCAGGCTGTTCGTTGCAACTCTGCTGTATCCCGTGTGCGAGGCGACAAAGGAAACCAGATCGGCGGGCCTGCGTTCCAGGGGTGCTTCTTTGTAGAACCTTGCTTCGTAGTAACGCGAGTAGGAATTGAGCGCCTCGGGTACGTTCATATAGGACGCGCCCGCATAGATGCCATGGTCGGGATGTTCCAAGCTGGTGCGGATGAACTGGTGATCCACCAATGCATATGCGCAGTAGTTGCCCGACTCAGGCTGCCCGGTGGCGACATTTTTATACCTGGTGGTGTTGTATAGGTATCCCGCGCGAAACCACGTCTCATGGACATCTTTGGCCGCATCGCGCAAGTATCCAGCTTCATTGATGAGCAGCAGTTTGTCGCCATGCGGCAGGAATCGGAAACCGGTGGCATTCCGCGCAACCTCGGCCGGTCCTCCGGCGGGATCGATGCTGCGCTGCGCGGCCGACTTGACGTAAAGATGGTCCGGACCGCGGGCGCGCAGGGAGGCGGCTGGTGAAGTGAGCGGAAAGTAAGACATGCCGACCTCATAAGGCAACACGGCGTAAACACCTTGGCCGCCGGTTGCGGTAGATCCGCCGACAAACAGGCCGACAAATTCGAGGTTCATGGAGATGTAACCAGCCTTCATCTGAACGCGGTCGCGGCCCCATCCCTTATAGAAATAAAGGTCCCAGAGCTGAAAAGATTTTGGTCCTGCAGGATTCCAGCTTACCCAGTTCCAAACGCCGCCAGCATACAGCTGCGCTCTGCGCAGATGCAATTGCCGAAGGTCCCACGTGAGGATCGGCTGCACCATTGCACCTTCAAAGGGATGCTGGCCAATGTAGACCTGATTGTCGGGCGGAACGGGGGAAGCCAGAGTGTTTTGCACATACTGATCTTGATTCACCAGGCGCAACGCCATTCCCTTGCGGAAAAGAGATTGCCGGAACTCTCCCTGCGGACTGAGAATGCTGTCTGAGAAGGAAGGCACGGAGGCGTCTCCAGCGAGATAGTTCAGATCTTCAATGGATCGCTGTGGCGGCGGCGGAACAGGGAGCTTGGGCGTGTCCTGGGTGACCTGCGCGCTCACCCGAGTGCTCGCGAGCAGCACGAAACAAATGGCGAGAAGGAGCAGCGCCAGGTTTGTACCTTGTACTCGCGAATGTATCTCGTTCATCTTCGAATCAGCCATTCTGATCCTGCGGCTTTTGTGACTCTCATTGTTCAAAAGGCCTTGAAAGCGACTTGCATGGTATCTCTGCACCGGATTTCCCAGTTATCCGGTTTTCTGCCCTTCAAGGGTTTCGCCCTGCGTGGCCGGGGCAAATTATCTCGCGCATTTCCGCCGATGAAACGACGCGAGACTCAGTTGTCCGATAGCGCGGGCCACCGTATTGCTCGCGTTGGGCCAGTCACCTCAACGTGTGTGACATTTGGAGGGCCTAGTTCGGATCATCAAAATGCGGCCGCTGAACCGCTCCTCGCGAGCACTCGCTATCTACAAAAAAATCTCCGCAATGTCCAGCCAGGTATTCGCCCGCCGATAGCGGGCGTTGTTCACGTTGTGGGGGGCAGTAAATAAGATTCCCGCGCCACTGAATGAATCCAGGTTGTACGGCATGTCGTCGATCAGATAATCAGCTCGCAGAATGCCTTTATCCCCGCAGAAGACAAAATTGTGCGGCTTGAGAAAGGAGAAGTGGCGTCGCAGCCATCGATATTTTGACCCGAAGGAATTGGGAAACGCCATGGCCGCTGTGGCGATGAAGACCTCATACCGTTCGCTGCACCTACGCAGGACCTCCTGGCTATCGGGAACAACCTGAAGATCTTCAAAGAACCTGTCATCCTGCAGGTAGTCGTCGATCTGCTGCTGCCCCCCTGGCGGAAGCGCCTGCCACAACCATTTGCCTGCAATGTCTGTCTTGGTAATCGCAGTGCCGTTGTCGCGGTTGTACCGGGCCAGTAGTTCACCGAGTGCGTCCGCGATGACTTCATCCATATCGACGGCAATGCGCTGCTTCGCGGGCAGAGATCAATCCTCCCGGGCCGGGCGGTCCTGACCTGCACGAGAGGCGGGCGCCTTCTCCGAGGCCGAGGCTACGCTGGCCGGCTTCTTGGCCGAAGCTGGAATGTGAATAGCTTCCGACAGATCGACAGGAGGGTTGTAGTAAAGAAAGCGGCCGCACGATTCGCAAAAGTGCAGCGCACCAGCACGAATCTCATTCCACTGCTGCGGG
Source organism: Acidobacteriaceae bacterium (assembly GCA_035713565.1). Taxonomy (GTDB): domain Bacteria; phylum Acidobacteriota; class Terriglobia; order Terriglobales; family Acidobacteriaceae; genus JAKAAZ01. The sequence continues at coordinate 4,369 of DASSZI010000154.1, forward strand.
CGAACCATCATCTGGCATACAGAGCAGCGTTGCCTCTCCACCTGCGCCACAGCGGGCCGGTGTGCAGAAGAAATGCGATCATACTCGGCCAGCAGTTTGGGATCGATCTCGCCGCGCAGCGCGTTTATCTCACTCGTCAGTTTCGCGAGCTGGGCGACATCGCGCTCCCGTCCAAGCTGCACCGAGGCTTTTTCGTCTTCCAATGCCTCAGCAAGGTTCGCCAGTGATTCATGAATCGTCCTCTGCTGGGTTTCCAGCGACTCGGTTTTCATCAGGCTGGCAAATTCCAGATCCTCAATACGATCAATTTCCTGCTTGCAGAATGTGATCTGATGTTGCAGTGCCGTTGCCTGTCCTTCGCTTTGCACGACCTCAAGCTGGGCACGGTACCTGCCCATCTTCTCGCGAAGCTCGCCGGTATCCAGTTCCATCCGTTTGCGCCCAGCCGTCTCCTGCAACAAAGCTCGCTTGTTTTCTTCCAACTCGCGTTCTGCTTGCTTGTGGGCCGTTTCCCGTGCGGTGATGCGGCGGCTGTATTCGCCCCGGCGTGCGGCCAGAGTGCTGCTCTGCTGTTCAAGGTCCTGCAGGTGCGCGAGATTGGCAAGCTCGGAATGCATGGAATAACGCTAAAAACGCAGTCTAGCATGGAGCGATTGCAATGCTGGATAGAGTGAGCCAAAACTTTGCAGCCATTTTTGAGAAATGGAATCTAAGAACAGGACAGAATTTCTTGCACCTCAGAGCAAGTCATGGGCGCGGACGCCGGATGGAAACCGAAACACAATCAGTGGGCCATCGCTCTGACGGTGACGCTT
>DASSZI010000155.1:0-11653 GCA_035713565.1 Acidobacteriaceae bacterium
AAAGCACTGCAGAATTACCATGCCCGTGTTGTGGACATAAGTTTCCTGCACTTCTTCGCAACGCAACATCCTGGTTACCGGAATGCTTCCATGAAAATAGTCGGCATGGGTGGTCCCGTAGCAGGGAATCGGTTTGGCCGCCTGCGCCCACGCGGTCGCGTATTCCGAATGCGTATGGACCACGCCTCCGATCTCCGGAAACGCGCGGTATAGCACCAGATGGGTTGCCAGATCGGATGAAGGCTTCATGTTCCCTTCGACTACATTTCCATCCATGTCCGTCACGACCATATCGCTCAGGGTCAAGTCCTCGTAATCAACTCCACTGGGCTTGATCACGACCAGCCCCTCGTTTCGTGCAATGCCGCTTACATTGCCGAAAGTAAATCGCGCCAGTCCATGCTGAGCAATCGCTTGATTCGCCGACAGAACCTGATGCTTCAGGTCATCTAATCGCACTGAATCACCTCACACTTTACTCTAGCGTTTCGCGGATATATCTTCCAAGTTGTCGGTTCGGTGGTTTATTCCCGTCCAGAAAGAGCTGGCAATGCGTCTTGAAGATAATCTGAAACCGCTTTGTGGCATCATTTTAAGCTGTTTTCTGTTTCTGTCGCCCACTGGATCAGCAGCCCAGCCGAAAGTCTCAATAGCCAGGATCGCCAGCGGAGTGGAGATGAAGACAGCCACAGACTCTGTGCAACTCACCGTGTGCGGGCCTGCCTCCATCCATGTGGTTGCCGCTCCTAATTCTGAAAATGGCGATCGCATCGATGCGGGCACGCCAAAAACGCCGTGGATCGTGCAGGCATGTGAACCCGGAAAATTTACCCTCCGCATGCCTGCCGCATTAGCCGATCCACGCGGTGCTTCCCCAGCCAAAAATTCGAACGTGGCTACTTTGGATACAGGGAAGGTGCGGGTGCTCTTTTCTTTGGATTCCGGGAACATTGAATTTCAGGATGAGCAAGGGAAGAGGCTGCTGCAGGAGTTTCCTGATCGACCCCGCACTTATCGGGCCGTAACTCGCAACGGAGAGCCGATGTACGCGGTAGAGGATCGCTTTTATCCTGCCGTGCGGGAGGGAATCTACGGATTGGGCCAGCACCAAAATGGCGTGTTTAATTACCGCGGCACGGTGGTCGAGCTCGCGCAGGCGAATACAGACGTAGATGTCCCGCTGCTGGTTTCCAGCAGTGGCTATGGAATTTTCTGGAACTCGGCTGCAGTTTCCTATTACGACAACCGTTTCCCTTCTGAAATGCGTCTGACCGCAAACTCGGCGAATGCCATCGACTACTATTTTTTCTATGGCCCGGAAATCGATCAGGTGGTACAGCAATACCGAAATCTGACCGGGCATGCTCCACTTTTCGGCGAGTGGGCCTACGGATTTTTTCAGTCGAAGGATCGCTACCGCAGCGATGAAGAACTCCTGAAAGTGGCGCAGGAGTACCGAAGTCAGCAGGTGCCGCTCGATGGATTGGTGCAGGATTGGTTCTGGTGGGTCAAGCAGGGCGATCCGGAGTTTACCGCCGACCAGTATCCCGACGTTCCCGCGACATTGAAGAAGCTCCATGACGAGCATGTCCACGCAATGTTAAGTGTTTGGGGCGTATTCAATCCGAAATCGAAGAACTTTCAGGAGATGAAGGCACTTGGACTCACGATCCCAGGCACCACGGATTACGACCCAACCAATCCCAAGGCAGCGGACTTCTATTGGACGCATTTGGTCGGCAAGCTGTTCGCGCAAGGCTGGGATGCGTTCTGGCTGGATAGTTCCGAGCCTGAAGTCGCGTACCCGCATAGTGGCCAGAGCGACGCGTCGCTGGAAGACAAGCATCTCTTTATTGGCAATGGCGCGCGCTACACAAATATATTTCCGCTGATGCATACGGAGGGAGTTTATCGCCACTGGCGGGAGACCACGGACAAAAAGCGAGTGTTCATTCTGACGCGCTCCGCTTTCGCCGGCCAGCAGCGGAATGCTGCGACAACATGGTCGGGGGATGTCTTCAGCACCTTTGAATCCTTCCAGCGGCAGGTGCCGGCCGGACTGAACTTCGCGCTTTCTGGAATGCCGTATTGGACCACCGACATCGCCGGATACGGTCCGCCGCTCGCACGCGACACGCACGACCCGGCGTATCAGGAACTTTATACGCGATGGTTTGAATACGGGGTATTCTGTCCTATTTTCCGCACCCACGGGCATCGCGCAAACAATGAAAATGAAGTGTTTTCCTACGGGCCGGCCACGCCCACTCTCATCCGCTATGACAATCTCCGGTATCGCATGCTGCCCTATCTCTATTCGCTGGCCTGGCAGGTCACTCATCACGATTCGACAATCATGCGCCCGCTGGTAATGGACTGGCGCACAGACCCACAGGTATGGAATATCGGCGATCAGTTCATGTTTGGGCCGGAACTGCTGGTCAGCCCCGTAACTCACAAGGGTGCAACGAGTCGCTCCATGTATTTGCCGTCCTCGCCGGCATGGTATGACTTCTGGACTGGAATCAAAACCAAAGGAAGTCAGCGGCTGGAGGTAAGCGCTCCAGTTGACCGAATCCCCGTGTTTGTACGAGCTGGATCCATTTTGCCTCTCGGGCCGTCTGTACAGTGGGCTGGCGAAAATCCTGGTGGGGCGATTGAATTGCGTATATATCGCGGTGCGGACGGAGATTTCCAGTTGTATGAAGACTCGGGAGATTCTTACGACTATGAAAAGGGGGCCCGGGCCGTGATTCCGCTGCACTGGGATGACGGATCGAGCACCCTTACGGTCGGCTCTCGACAGGGAGGTTTCCCCGGCATGGTGCAGGAGCGCAAAATTCATGTTGTTCTGGTGGATCGCAACCACGGCGTGGGCGAGGAAAACACGTCCAACCCAGATAAGACAGTTCTTTATAGGGGTGTTGAGATGTCGATCAAGAATCGATAGCTGCAGAGCTATGGGACAACATATGATTGTTTCGAAATAGAAGCTCGTGTTTTGCTTGCTAGGGGAATAGATACCACGCGAGTAAAATAGGTGCAGAGGGACGATTCAGGGAACACTCATTGGTTCCTGTCCCCGCCTCAGCAAGCGGATCAAACTCTCAGTCTTGTTGTTGCAGGCAGAGAATTGCTTTTGAGATCAGACCAATTTATGAGCGCTACCAAACTGGAACCCACGCCAAGCGATTTACTATCCTCCTCTCAATCCCGCGAACAGATTTTTGATGCATTCCGCCGCTGGGGCTTTCTGCAGGCGCAACTCGATCCTCTCGGTCAATATCTGAGGCCGCAGCCCGTCGCGGATTTGGACGTAAGCGGCAGGTTTGCGGACGAAGCTCGCCTGATCTATTGCGGCGCTATTGGCGCGGAGTTCATGCATATCGGGGATCCTGAGCGTCGCCGCTGGATTGCCGAGCATCTGGAAGCAAAACCAGAGAAGATCGACAGCCGGCACGTACTGGATTTGTTGATTCGCGCTGGGGTTCTGGAAGAGATGATCCAGGCGCGCTATTTGGGTACCAAGCGATTTTCACTTGAGGGAGTAACGGCTCTCATTCCATTCCTTGACGAGCTGCTGAACCGCGCGAGTGAGCTGGGTGCGGAAAAAGCCGTGCTTGCAATGAGCCATCGAGGGCGGCTCAGTGTTATGGTGAACACATTCGGCAAGGCTGCGGCTGACATTTTTTCCAAATTTGAAGATGTCGATCCGCGCAGCAGCCTCGGCGGCGGAGATGTGAAATATCACGTAGGTGCGACGGGCACTTTCAACACCCGGGATGGAAAAGAACTGGGCCTTCACATGGTGTCCAATCCCAGTCATTTAGAAGCTGTCGATCCGGTGGCGCTCGGACGTGCTTACGCCAAGCAGGTGCGTTACGGCACCGAAGGACGCGATCGCGTAATCCCAGTCGTCATCCATGGCGACGCCGCATTCGCCGGGCAGGGAATCTGGGCGGAAACGATGAACCTGAGCGGGATCAATGGCTATTGCGTCGGTGGCGGAATCCATGTCATTGTAAACAACCTTATCGGGTTCACGGCGGAGCCTGAGGAGTACAACGCCTCGCGCTTTTCGTCGGATTTGGCGCGCCGCATGCCCGTACCTATCTTCCATGTCAATGGGGAAAATATGCAGGCTGTGATGAAAGTGGCGGCCCTCGCGGTGGAATACCGGTATCGCTTCCATACCGATGTTGTTATCGACTTGATCGGGTACCGCCGCCATGGACACAGTGAGGTGGACGATCCCACGATCACACAGCCTCTGCGCTATGCGAAGATCAAGGACCATCCACCGCTTTACGAAATTTATGCGCGAGAGCTCGGGGCAGATCCTGCTCCGAGGGTGCATGAACTCCAGGGAGAAATGGATGAAGCGCTGAAGCAGGCGCACGAAATGCGGAAAGCTGCTGTGCTGGCTCGCCTGCCGGATTACTGGTCCAATTACAAAGGTGGGCCTTATCGCGAGAATTACGAAGTTGAGACGGGTGTCAGCGCCGAAGAGATCAAAAAGCTCTCGGATCGGTTGACCTCATATCCTGCCGGATTCCACATCCATCCCAAAATCAAAAAGCTGCTTGAACAGCGGGCAGAAATGGGGCGCGGAGAGCGTCCTTTTGACTACGGAATGGCAGAGGCGGTCTCTATGGCCTCCCTGCTGGTGGGCGGAACGCCCGTGCGGCTGAGCGGGCAAGACAGTCAGCGCGGGACATTCAATCAGCGGCACAGCGTTTTAGTAGATATCGAGAACGAAGAAATCTTCGTGCCGTTAAACCATCTTGCACCCGGCCAGGCTCGCTTCGACGTCTACAATTCTCTGCTTTCGGAGGCGGGCGTCCTTGGATTTGAGTACGGCTACAGCCGTGATTATCCGGAAGCTTTGGTGATGTGGGAGGCGCAGTTCGGGGATTTCGCGAATGGCGGCCAGATCATTATCGATCAGTTCATTTCTTCGGGCGAAGACAAGTGGGGCCTGCTGAGTGGACTGGTCATGCTGCTGCCCCATGGATATGAAGGCCAGGGGCCGGAGCACTCCAGTGCGAGGATAGAACGTTATTTGCAGTTGACAGCTCATGACAATATGCAGATTTGCCAGCCTTCCACTGCGGCGCAATATTTCCACCTGCTGCGAAGGCACGCTCTTCGCACCTGGCGCAAGCCGCTGGTTGTGTTTACACCCAAAAGCATGTTGCGGCACCCGGATGCGGTTTCTTCGCTCCAGGAATTCTCGCGTCCTTCCTTCCAGAACGTATTGCCGGAAACGGAAGTGAAGAATGCGAATCGGCTGCTGCTGTGTACGGGGAAAGTGGGACACGAGCTGCGGGTCGAACGCAAAAAGCGGCAGGACACGACGACAGGAATCATTTTCCTCGAACAGCTCTATCCGTTTCCTGAGAAAGAACTGTGTGCCGCGATCGAAGCGCATCCTGATGCCCATGAGGTGATCTGGGTTCAGGAAGAGCCCAAAAATATGGGAGCTTTTTCCTTCATCATGCCACGCCTGCAGCGTCTGTCTTGCGTCCGGCACGTGCGCAGCGTGCAGCGTTCCGCAGCCGCGAGCCCGGCGACCGGTTCTGCGAAGGCCCATGATATGGAGCAGAAAACACTGATTGACCTGGCGCTCAATCACGCCTGAGGCCAATCAGCGTTTTAGGAATGCAATCAATCGACAGATTATTTGCTGTCGACTGGCTTTGCCTGCTTTCCGTGCATGCTGGCTTTAACGGAATCAGGAACGAAGTTCGCCAACGATCCCTGAAGCTTGGTTGTGATGCTGGCAGCGTATACGTGCTTTTCGCCATTCATCAATGCCGCATATCCCTGCTTCGCCACGTCATACGGGTCGCTGTCTTTCTTCCGTTCCTTGCCGACCTTTGTGTTGTCCATATCCGCGCGATGGAAAAAGTCCGTGTCGGTGGGTCCGGGCTGCAGAGCGGTTACTGACACGCCGGTGTCCTCCAATTCTTCCCTCAGCGACTTGGCAAAGGAAAGATCAAACGCCTTGGACGCAGCATAGACGGCTTCTCTTGGAGCGACCATCTCGCTCGCAATGGAGGCGGTGAACAGAATTTTTCCGTCGCCTCGTGCCACCATATGTTGCACCACGCGCTTTGCGAGGTGCATCGTTCCCTCTACATTCAGCCGGATCAGGTTAACTTCCTTCTGGAGATCGGTTTCCGCGAACAGCCCTCCCACACCCACGCCGGCATTGATCGCCGCGGCATTGACCGGACGGCCAAGTGCCTCGACGGCTCTCCAAAGCTCCTCAACGCCCTCATAGGTAGCCAAATCTGCGTGAACGGCTGTGACCTGAACGCCCATTGCCCTGAAATCCTCCTGGGCTTTCTCCAGTCGTTCCCCATGAGATGCAATCACCAGGTCAAATTGGTTCTCAGCAAATACCTTTGCAAGGTTGTATCCGATACCGCTTGAAGCTCCCGTGATTACAGCCAGTTGATTTGCCATTCTCTGCTCCGTATCAAAACTTGTCTTCTTTTGATTTGGATGCTCCGTATGGCGTGTGCGGAGACTAGTTCCGTACGTTGAAATAGAGCACTCTGGCGGGAATTTGCAATACGCGTGGCACTGAGAGCAGGTCATTTCCTCAGATTGGAAAACCTCGCTATACCCAGCGCATCCTACTAGACAGGAAGCATACTCCTCAGCATTACGCCTAAGGTGCAAGATGCCGGCACTTCCATAATCGGAGCTTCCGAATCAACCCACTGCTCGAAAAATGAGCAATTCACCCGAAAGGAAATGATCCATGAAATTGTTCTCCGCAAATATCGAAGATCTTCGTGCGCTGTACATCAACAATCTCAAGAAGGCGCTCGATATGGAGCAAAAAATTACCAAGTCACTACCACTGATGATTGACAAGTCGACTGATCCAGACCTCACGACCGCACTTCGCAATCACCTGCAGGAGACCGAAGGCCATGTGAGCAAGGTGGAGAGTTTGTTGCGGCGCATCACTGGCAATACTGCAACGGAAACATGCAAGGTGATCGATGGCCTGAGTACTGAGGCCTCTGACACCATGAAGGATGTCACAGATTCCTCAATTCGCAACATAGCGCTGATCGGAGCTGCCCAGCAGGTCGAGCATCATGAAATTGCGGTTTACGGAACTCTGCGCCGGTGGGCGGAAATCCTGGGGCAAACCGAAGATGTAACCATAATCAAAATGATCGAGAAGGAAGAAGGAAACGCCGACCGCATGTTGACGCAGATTTCTGAGCGTGTAAACGTGCAGGCGGCAGCTTAATTCACAGCAGCTTAATTCACAATATTGCAAGGAATTATTGGCAGCGGGAATGCGTTCATCTTCTCGCTGCTTTCTTTTTGAGCGCAACTCCCGCCATACGAGCAAACATCCCGGACAGTTTCTGAAGAGCCATCTTCTGCTGTCCTGGGAACGTGCAATGTTCGATCCATCAAGCTGAGATTCCTCTCTAAGTGGAAGAGTGCGGATCTTCTATCCAACTTGCTTTCGACTCGCTTCCGGCGCGCTTTGCATAGTCGGGTGCAGCCTTCTCAGCCGCGTCTCAATGCGCTGAACGAAACATCGAAAGACGAATCAGTCTCCAGTGCAAGCAGCTTTTTTGTTTTATTGGTTGTCGTGGGATACAGGCGTGACAGCACGGCGGTCAGATAGATTGGGCCTGTTGCATGCATCGCCTAGAGTTACCTTCGTTCTAAGTACTTTCGTTCCTTCCTATGCACAAAATTACCTACTACCGAAGTCGCGGTACGAGGTACTATCAGTTACCAACCAATCGCTAGTCAGCCTATAGTCTCACCCTCTCGCGAATAGCCGAGATGTGCGGAACTGTCGGCAGAAGTTCAGGGAGTGACCCTATGAAGCACTCAGGGAAACGTGTGTTTCTGCTGCCCGGATTAGTGTCTCGTGCGTCAGCGAGGCCGGACAGACGGGGCAAAGATCAATTTAGAGGGTGCGTATCCCTTGAATACGCAATCGGGCCGTTGCAACCGGATGTCGCGTCAGTTTCCCTGCTGCGACCCATGACGGCACGCCATTCATTGTCTTCCTTACTCTTACTGCCCGCCACAATAACAAACCGAATCCTGAGTTCTTGCAGCCAGAAGGACCAGAGAGACATTACTCTAGCTCGCTTTTGCGCCTGACATGTACTTGTGGAAGGCTTGACGAAAATTCAACCTGAAAAATTCGCCAGAGATTTACACGCGGAGGAAGTTTCCAATGAAGGCTTATTTGTTTTCTGCCCTGATGCTTCTCGTTCTCACGGTTCCTGCTTTCGGAACCGTTGTGGTTACCAACCCAACCAATGGGGACACAGTCAGCTCGCCTGCACAGTTTGTTGCAACCGCCACTGCGGAGAATTGTTCCAGGGGCGTATCGGCGATGGGAATCTACATCAACAACGAGCTGAAGTATGTCGTAAACGGAAATAGCATGAACACCACGCTCGCATTGGATCCCGGCGACTACGGCAACGTCGTGGTCCAGGAGTGGGACGGTTGCGGAGGGGCCACGCTGACCAAAGAGTGGATCAAGGTTACCGGGACTACCGGCGTGTTCGTAACCACGCCAGCACCCAACAGCACGGTGGGAACGACGGCAAAATTCGAAGCAACTTCGACCACCAGCACCTGTGCACAGGGGGTAGGAGCAATGGGGATTTACGTCGACAACGTGAGGAAGTATGTCTCGGCCGGTGCCAAGCTGAGCACGCAACTGACCCTGCCTGCAGGTACTCAGCACACTGTAGTCCAGGAGTGGGATTACTGTGGGGGCTCGTCAACCACGCCTATCGATCTGAACGTGCAGTCCTCCACAGCACCGCCGAGTAGCGCCAATACCTTGCACAGTCTTCAGGCGAATAATGAGTGGGTAAGTTGGGGTCAGGTCGCTCCGAATTTCGTGGACTGTTCACCTTCCCCTTGCCAGAATATCGAGTTTTCGCACTCGCTGGGTATTCAGTCCCCCTCTCTCGATGGAAATGCGACGCAATACACGCTAGGCGGTCCGGACGGAACGGCACCCTATGGTGATGTATTGTTCACCCTTCCGCTGATCGGAGTGGGATCGACGCAAAACCTTCCCGACTATAATCACACGCTTCTGCCGACGCTGCACAACTTCATCTATGACACTGACGTCTATGTCACGAACATTGGAATCACGCAAGCTCTGGAGTTCGACGTAAGCTTGTGGCTCGATACCGGAAACCCTGGTATGACATTCGGCACCCAGTGCAACTATCTGGGCGACAAGAACTGGGACGTTTGGAATAACCAGACCGGCCATTGGACGTCCACAGGAGTTCCGTGCCTGCTGAAGAACGGATGGAACCACGTCACAATTCAGATCCAGCGGCAGAGTGATAACAGCACCCTTTATCAATCGATCGCTGTCAACGGAACGGTGAACCCTGTAAACGTCAGCTATCCTCCAATACAGTCTCCCAGCGGATGGTATGGGCTGAATGTCAACTTCCAGATGGATGGAAACAACGTGGAGACACCCAACGTCGCTTATCTGGACAACTTCAGTCTGACCTACTGGTAGACCGAGGTTCGCGCCTGCGGCATGTGCTTCGGGCGCGTGTCCATCAAGCGAAAGTAATTCGGAAAAAGAAGGTAGAACATGGAGGGGATTGCAACCGGCCGGTCGCAATCCCCTAGATGTTTTCAGCCGCCTTATGGGCTTGGACTGGTGACTATTCTGCCTGAACAACGTAGTGGCCAGGCTTGGAAAGGGTAACTAAGGCCCGCTTTCCGCTTTCCGCAGGTGTGCTCGGATGTACTTGTCCATTCACCTTTACTGTTGCGTTCTGTTGAGACACGGGAACAGAAAGGTTCGCTAGGGTCCCCGGAGGCAGATCGACAGTCGTTTCTACGCCCCCTTGCTTGCGAACGCTCACGTTGAGCATGCCTCGAGGTGTCGGCTCGCCGCCCTTGGCCCACTCAAGGTCGATCAGGTCCGGTCGAATGTCTACAGTGGAGAATCCCGGGCCGGTTGGGTGGATGCCGAGAACCTGCTCCATGAGCCACGGCGTCACGCCGGACGACCAACCGTGCGCCAGGCTGACTCGATAGCCGGACATATTGTCGGCCTGCAGAGATGCATGGAAATCGCCTTTATACCAGGACGGGTCGTACCCTTCCCAGAAGCTGGTGGCGCCCTCATCAACCATGCCGCCCCAGTATTGGCGAATCCAGTTTAGTGCGGCCTGCCGATGTCCCATCTGCGCCATAGCACTGATGACGTAATAGTTGTAATAGGGCGTAATGATGAACGCGTTGTATCTAATGTGCCCAACGCTTCCGAGAGAAGCCTTCCAGATTGCGTCGTACTGAGACGGGTTGGCGACGCCTGAAAGCACAGCCATTGCATTCGTCTGCCAGCGTGGGCCGAAGGAGTTGGTCGACGTATCCAGTAGATATTGTTGCGCTGCAGCTTTCATTTGGGCTGCGCGCTGCTCGAAATGCTGGGCATTGCTCGTGTCTCCCATCTGGCGCAGCAGAAAAATTCCCTGCTGGAAGGCGCCGTAAAATTCCATCTGGGTGGCTCGGCGTGCTTCGGGGGTGTCCCCATTCAACTCCGGTGACCAGTCCACAAAAGGCCAGGAATGAGTCTGGTTGGCATACAGAGTACGGCTATCCAGTTCGGTCTCCATGTACTGCATCAGTTGAACCAGTCGATCGTGGAAACTGACGAGCTGCTGCTTTGACCCGGTGTGCCGGTAGTATTCAGCCTCCCCTGTGATCCAGAAAGCCGAGTATCCGGCAATCCCATTAACGTTCCGCCGGACGGGAGATTTCCCCATCAAACGATCGAGCGTCTCCTCCATCAGGAAATGGTCTGCGAATGTATCTTCTATAGTTCGTCCACTTACATCCAGATCGCCCATCCACCGTCCCCGGTCTCGTTTCGGCGCATCCCAAATGTCATCCTGCATGCACAGGTGCGCCGTGTAGGCTCCAATTGACCACATCTTATTCAGGCTGGCGTCAGAAGATTCAAAGAAGCCGTGGTAGGTCACGGGGTAATTGATGCCCGCCAGCTCAATGGATTTGAAGCGTGTATCTGCGCCCCCGGTAAAGCGAACGAGTGCGTAGCGGAAGGCACTCTTTGGCCCATACACAGTGGTGCGCGCCGGGATATGCAGCGGGTCCACCCCGAGATAGGGATCGTGAAGCGCTTCCGGCTCGGATTCGCCATATTGGACGGTGATATCGCTGGGCTGGTCGGAGTCGGAATGAATCGCCAGACGGCCTACTACTTCACGCCCGAAATCAAGAAAGATTTGCGGCTCCGTTTCGCTATCGAGATGCTTCCCACGCAATTTCACGCGGAATTCGCCTTGTACATCGGGAACATTCGTGCTGGTCAGCGCGTCGGGGTTATAAACATGACCAGTTCCGGAATAAACACGGCTCACTCGCACGGCTGGAAGCCTGTATTGCTGCAGGAAGGGCGAAATGCCATCGTATCCCGGCCAGTTATAAAGGCCGGCATCTGCATTCCATTGCAGAAAATCGATCGAGCTATCGGGACTCCCTAGACTATCTGCGGCGGCCCAGGAACTATCGTTAAAATCCGTATTCTCCCAGCCGCTGGCGGGATGCATGGAAGCCTTCCAATGCGCATCACTGA
>DASSZI010000156.1:0-11521 GCA_035713565.1 Acidobacteriaceae bacterium
CTCGGAACTTGTCCGACCTGCGTATCTCTCCCGGTAACCTTGTTGTGCTCCAAAGAGCTTAGCTGGTGTAGGTGGTCAGCGTCGTACCGATGTTGGTGAACGCTGTGTTGATATCGCTGGCAAGCGCCTTCATGCCGACAGTTGCGGCGAAAGCGATCAGAGCAACCACCAGCGCGTACTCGATGAGGTCCTGACCTTCTTCCCTCGCCATCAAAACCTGGAGCTTGACATACAGTGCAATCAATTTATCGTTCATTGGAGTGTCCCTCGATATGGATTTATGTTCCAGGGTTAGCTGGACGTCCTTACCTAAAGCAAGCAGCGTGCCATAGTTGCGAATAGTGCTTCACTATAATCATCATTGATTTAAAGGTGCGGGCCGCGATCAAGTGTGAACGCGTGTATACGCGGAACATTGCTCCGGCACATGGCGTTTACAGGAATTCGCGCCGGAGGGCCCTAAAAGTCACGGCTGTACCGCATAGAGCAGAGGTACCATGCGAGCCATGCCGCTCCGGGCCACAGATACCATGCAGAGTGCGCCGGAGTAAGGAGCAAGAGTTGTAGGTCATTTCCTGCGACGAGGATGAGTAGCACCACAAGAGCTCTCGTGCCAACCCTGTACGCGCCAAAGAGTAAGGAAGGCAACGCGATAACGGGGTCGAAATACCATGAGTAAGGCGCAACCAGAAGGGAGAGCAGTATCAATGGTGCGCCGTGTTTCTGCCAGTCCCAGTCCGCGCGATGGCGCTGAAAATACCAGAATGCACCTATACATCCAAGCATGGCAGGCAAGAACTGTATCCAGAAGGCATTCGGGGCGATAACGATCCGGAAAACCTCGCTAAACGTGGGGATGAATGCGGTCTTGACGCCGGAACTACGCCCCATAGCAGCATATTGCCGGTAGATCGCCGGATTGAAGAACAAGGGTGCGAGACATGCGATTGCGAGGGAGGTGGCAGCACCGGCCAGCACGCGATAGCACCTCCGGGTTATTGCCCAGGAGAAGAAAACTATCCAAAAAGGGAAAAAAAGGTGCGGCTTCAACGCGCAAAGCAGCAAAGCTGCGCCCGCAAGCATCGGCCTTGTGCGATGGAAGAACAGGAACAGCGTCAAGCCGAGGAGTACAAAGGCGGCCATCTGACCAAGAAGAAAGCATGCGATAGCAGGAGCGAACACATAGCCTATGAAGTGGACCCTATTGTCGGGTTTTCCGTTCATCACCCAAATCATGTGAACGGACCCTAGCCATGCACCTAGCACAAAGAACGACCATAGAAGATACCCAGCTTTAAGTCCGATGGTCCCGAGTGGCACCGTCAGAAATAACGCCGAGGGAGGATTAAACATAATGATCGGCCTTGGAGCCTTTTTACCGGCCGACCTCTCAATGGCGAAGATTCGGTTCGCATTGTAAGGATTTTTGCCGTGGACGAGCTGCTGCCCGGCCGCCCAATACTCGACAAAATCCCGATTAGCGATGCTCTTCCGGGACACGCCAAGCGACATCATGCCGAAGCTTAGGGCGATTAGCAGTAACGCCACGGAGACTTGGATCGCCCTCCGGGCGGGATGTAGCGAGTTGATCCGCGTTATCGTCGTGCTCATGGGCAGCATTGGTGCAGCATACGCAGATGCTCCAGCTCAGTCCGCAGCGCTGAACTCCAGCAGGTCGCCGGGCTGGGTGCCGGTCCGGAGGATGGTTCCGGCGGCAAGTTCAAGGACCGAATGGGCGGAAAGGCACCCGGACAGCCGCATGGGAGGCACGTCGCTGCGAACCTTCTTTACTTTTCTGGCGCGATCGAGATACACAAGATCGATGGCGAAGCGCATTCCGAAGGTATGGACCGCCTCGCACGGAACGATCCACAGACCTTCTTCCCGAGCAAGGCCATCGCGACCGAGCAGACCTTTTCTGCGTTTAGCCCCGCGGTCGGCAACATCGACAGCTCCGGCCAACGTGACCTGGCGGGTAAGGTTGGAAATCTTGAGCCGCACGTCCGGCTTGGCAGCAGAGCGTGAGCGGAGCCGGTCCAGCATATTTCCAATGGATTTCGTCTTTACTGTCGTAGTGCCCATGACTCGCTGGATCTCCTGATTGCGACTGAAGTGCGCCAAACTTTTACGACCGTGCATGTCTTGGGCTGGCAGTCCTCCTGGGATGCCGCGCCGGTACATTGGACCTATTCTTCGGGTGATTTAGCCGGAATCCCCTGGTGTGGCGGGGCTTGCGATAGCGGAAATGCGTTCGCGACAGACGCGCCCGCCGATCGTACGGCCTGTTGTGCTTCCGGCCGCCATGAGCACGGGCCGGGCGCGTGGCACGGCTGCCGAAGCAGCAACGATGAATCTTCCAGCCTGCAAGTCTCAGGTTGGGCTTAGCCTCCGGGTCGTAATTGGCTGCCTCATAGCTCCCATCAGCCGGCCCCTGCGCCGTCTGCTCAGCACGAAAGGCCGGCCCCGCGGTGGCAGCCTGGACCGTGCGCCATCCTGCGCCCGGCCATGCGGCAAGCAGCCCCAGAAGAAGCAGAAAACATGCGGCCCGGATTACCCTGAGCGCTGACGTTTGCATTGATAAGCCTTCCAGGTGGGCTGCGGATTGAGTGCTCCGCAGCCCCGCAAGTTGAATCCATCCCAGTGGGACGATGCGCTCAAGCTATTGCGGCGCCGCTCCACCACCACTGCCGCCTCCGGGGGCTGCACCGCCGGCTCCGCCGCCAGCACCTGACATTGTGTCGTTTTGCAGCGGCTGCTCGGGTTTCATGCTGTCGATCAACTGTTCCACCGGCATGGTCGGTGGCGGAGGGGGTACTCCAGGATCCTGCGCGGTTCCCTTGGCGGAAGGATTGGACATCTGCATATCGGAATTCGGAGGCAGGAAGCTTTCCGGGTAATTCAGTCTCGGAATCGGCTTTCCTGCTGGCATAGGCCGCGCGATTTCGGGCGTGATGATGACCATCAGTTCGGTATTGGTCTTATTCTTTGAGATCGACTGGAAGAATTTCCCCAGGATCGGAATGTCACCGATGAAGGGGATCTTTTGGAATGTTTGTGTTTCCCTGTTGTCGAGCAGGCCGCCAATAGCGAAGCTTTGTCCATCTTTCAGCTCAACTTCGGTCTTAACCTTTCGAACATCCAGGGCGGGCACGGTGAAACCGGAAATCTGTACACCGTTGGTGAAGTCCAAAGAGCTGACTTCCGGCGCGACCTGCAGACGAATGGTGCCGCGCGGAGTGATGGTTGGGATAAAGTTCAGCCGCACGCCAAACTCCTGGAACTGGATCGTGACGGCGCCTGTACCGCCCCCAGTAATACCCTGGACAACCGGATACGGATATTCTCCGCCAGCCAGAAAGCTCGCCTGCTTGCCATTCGTAGCAATTACATTCGGTTCCGCAAGAACCTCAATCACCCCCTGCTGCTCCATCGCGGCAATGGTTGCCCCAAGATTCAGGTCTGGGCGAAAAAAGAACAAATTCAATGCGTTCGACAGAGTTGTCGTTGCAGGTGACGTTCCGCTGGGCGGAGTTACGGTAGTCGAAGGATACTGCCCCGTCGTGACTGTACCAAGTGTGTTTGTCGCCCCAGTACTGAATAGATTCAGCCCCAGCTGATAGGTAAACGTGCGATCCACGCTGGCGAATCGAACTTTCAAAAGAATCTGCGGATCTTCCGGAGGGACCTCCACATAGAGCAGATTCACCACCTTGCCCATGGTGGATGCGATCTGAACGGCCCGCTGAGAACTGTTGAGATCCCGAACGGTACCCCGGAGGAAAATGAGACCGTTCTCCGTGCTCACTCGCAGCGGCTGGCCCGGAAATTCCGTCACCAACTCCCGACGCAGCGAAGCCAAGCGATCGTTTGCGACGAACGAGCTGGGCCGGACCGTTACGTTGAAGAACCGCCTGCCGCCGCCGGCTTCCCAGACAATCAGGCTGGTCTTGCCCGGCGTCTTGCCATTGACCATAACCTCGTTCGGGCTGGTCGCAGTAGCTTCGGCGATGTCACTTAATCCGACCGCAATCCGCACGATCGGGTTAGTACTGTCGACCAGCACAGATTGCCCTACAGTTATGTACAGGTCATTGGCTGCGTCCTGACCCGGGGCCGCAGCGGATTGACGCGGAACACTCGCAGTTTTGGCGCAAAAACCAGAACCAAGGCAGAAGCAAGCAAATTCCAACGAAAGCGACGCAATTATAATACGGGTGTTTAATCTCACTTAGTTTCCCCGCCAGCAACAAATTTTGATTCACTACGCTTCGAGCCATTGAAAACTTCGATCAGGTAGACGCGAGACGCTGGCTTGTAAGCCCGATGCACCGGCTTGCCAGACTGAACTTTCGCCATCGTGTTGGAATCCGTGAATAGACTAGCCATCGCCAAGCCGGGCGGATGAGAAATCTGCGTGTCTAGCGGATTGCGCAGCACCAACTGAATACGCGTCTCACTTCCAGCCAGACTTAGGAGTTCCGCCTGCTCAGGCGTAACCAGCAGGTTGACCACCTGCACCTGTTTCGGTTTGCCTTCTGCATCCTTCTGGATATCGGTACCCGCAGAGAGGACTTCAATGTTCTGCAGCAAGGTTCTGACCCTGGACTGGCTGTTATTCGCCGGACCACCCGACGGGTTTCCGGAAATCAGCACATCCACGCGCATGCCGGGGGTTACAAAACCTGCCACGCCGACAACATCGTCCACTTTCACGGCGCAGGCTCTCATGCCCTGCCTAATGGTTGCGGCCAGCCCGCCTCCAGCGCCGAGCGCAGCAAGGCGGTTTTGAGCGATGGGCTCCCCCTCATACAGGTCGGAAACGACCCCTCGACCGATCGCGTCTTTCATGTCGAGAATGGTGCCTTTTGGTGGAGTTCCTGAAATTTCAATCGTAGTGAGGTCGGCCTTGGTAAGCACGCTTCCCAGCTTGATGTCCCGTGCTGCTGCGATCACGCTCGTGCCATGATGCTGGCTGACCATCAATCCGTGGCCAACGACCCTGTAGACAACATAGCTGCATCCCGCTGCGACGACGAACGCACTCAAGAGAATCAACATTAACCTGCGATTCATTCCCACACCTATTCAAGCGAACATTGGATCTGAAAGTGACTTCCGATAGGAAGCAGTGGCAATTGTCTTGCCAAAATGGCAACTACAGCTGGAAAACGGAAAATCAGGCGTTTGGACCAGGCACAGCCGCCAAGTGTGAACGGTTGTATACCAACCGTGGATTCTGTGTAGCCCGGCAGACACGCTTGCCTGAGCAGGTCACCTATTGCCCGCAGTTCCGGGGAAACAGAATGGCCGGAAGATTGCAATGCACTCAGGAAAGGCCTTCTGCCAGGAAGGAAGCTCCAGGAATTTGAACTCGCTCCAACCCATCACGCTTTTTGCAGACTTGCAGCCAACCAGCGGAAGCCCCTCGTCTCTTACGGTTTCGCTAGCGGTGCACACCTGTGCGCTGGTCGTTCTGGCTTTTCTTTTGAATCACATGCCGCGGGTCTCCGAGCGTCGCCCGGAGCGACACTATATCGTTCGTACCCTTACGCTCCATGACTCGGATCCGCAGTTGCACTGGTCCGGTCAGACCGGAGGCGGGTCTCCGGCTGATCCAGCAAAGAATGTAACGGCTCAGGTTTCGGGCAGCGCAATGGCAGCCTCGCGGCCCCAGCAACTCCTGAGTTCCCCGGTTCCTGCGCGGCAAACGCTCATTCAGCCGGACGCGCCTCCCAAGGTCGTGCTTCCCAGGGACACTCGTATTCCTCTGCTCCTGCTAACTTCGCGAGAGCGTATCTTGACGCCGAAGATCATTCCACCTCCGCCCCAAAAGCCCTCTGCCGTAACACCTCGTCCTACTTTGGCTCTGCCAAATCATGAGGCCAGAGCGGCCGACATCCAACTGGCTTCGAGCCATGCCGCCTCGCAGAGCTTCCTTGTTGCCAGCACGACGTCGCCGGTCTCCATGCCTGTGCAGGGCGCCGTGCAATTGCCAGAAACCTCATCGAAAAAGCCAGCGCTGCCGTCACCCGCTACAGTCATGTCGATCTCCAGCGTTATCCTGCCCGAAGGAAAGATCGCCGTGCCGCTCGCCAATGAGGTTGCGGCCGTCTCTCTGCCTAAATCACCTGAGCCAGAGCGCAATCCCAACCCTTCCAATGTTGGACATGGGGGCATAGCTGCCAAGCAGAACGGTGTTGGTTCGGGCGCAAACGGCACCCAATCCGGCAAGGAAAGTGCTGCCGCAAACCAGGCAGCCGGCAAGCTGGGGGGAGGAAGCGGCCAGTCCTCTGGAACAAAAACTGGTCCGAACAGCGGTTTCGCTTCGGCGCACAATACAGGTTTGGGGGCTGGACAGGAAGCTGATTCCCTCGCAGAAGCTGATCCGCGGACGACTCGCCTCACCTTGTCGAAGACCGGAAAGTTCGGAGTCGTGGTGGTGGGCTCCTCGGTTGCAGAGGAGTATCCCGAAACTTTGGGAATATGGGCGGACAGGCTGGCCTACACGGTCTATCTCCACATGGGTCTGGCGAAAAACTGGATTCTTCAGTATGCCCTCTCGAATGCCAGGCAAATCCCCGGAGCAAATCGTCCGGATGCGCCCTGGCCCTACTCGATGGTTCGGCCCGATCTTGCTCCCGGCGATCTGAATGCGGACGCGATTCTAGTGCACGGCTTCATCAACGTCGCTGGCCGGTTCGATCAGTTGGCTGTCGTCTATCCGCCGCAGTTTGCGCAGACAAAGTTTGTGCTGGGAGCTCTGCAGCAGTGGCAATTCCGGCCCGCCATGCAGAATGGACAAACCACACCAGTGGAAGTCCTGCTCATCATTCCCGATGAGCTGGAGTAACGGCAGTCCCTCCGTTCTCTCACCGTTTCCTTCGTCGGTGAGTCATCATCGTTGATTTTGAAGTCGAGGTGTCATCCCGCGCTGCTGTTCAGCATCTGCTCCGCATGCTTTAGCGACGTCTCCGACAATTGAGCCCCGCTCAACATTCGGGCGATCTCCTGGCGGCGTTCGTCGCTGGACAATCGCCGGATGCTGGTACGCGTGCGCCCTGACTGTTCCTGCTTTGCGATCAGATAGTGCTGATCGGCAAAGGCAGCGATCTGCGGAAGATGGGTAATGCAAAGTACCTGCTGTCCGCGCGCCAATGTTTTCAGTTTCCGCCCCACAGCCTCCGCCGCTCTGCCGCCGATGCCGATGTCGATTTCGTCAAAAACCAGTGTCCGCGGCAATTGCGTCTTCCTCTTCCCTTTCGCAGCCGCTTTTGCGCTCTCCTCCACGCCTACCTTCAGAGCAAGCATCACCCGCGACATCTCCCCGCCGGACGCGATCTTGTCGAGCGGCTTCAATGGCTCTCCGGAATTGGTAGCGATGCGGTACTCGATCGAATCCCAGCCGTGTGCCGACCAGGCAGTCGCTTCGTGCTGCGGGATCACGGCAATCTCGAACCGTGCTTTCATCGCAAGCTGGTTGACCTCCATCTCCACGCGTTTTGCCAGCTTCTGGGCAGCGACCTTGCGTAGGTCCGTCAGGAGTGCTGCAACTTGGCCGAATTTCTCTGCGGAGGAGGCAAACTGCGCAGTCAGCCCCGCCAGCAACTGATCGCGGTTCTCAATCCCCTCCAGCTTTTCGCGCACCTGCTCCCCATACGCAATTACCTCGGCCACGCTGGTACCGTATTTGCGCTTTAGCCGGTCGAGCAGGGCCAGCCGGTCCTCAATCTCCTCCAGACGCTCGGGCGATGCCTGGATTTTCTCCGCGAATTCGCGTGCCTGTTCCGCCAAATCTGCAACGTTGGCGCGCGCAGCGGTCAACTGCTGCACAGCTTCCTCCCAGCGCATGTCGTACCGCAGCAGCTCTTCAAACTGCTTCAACCCGGCACGCAGCGCCACCTCGGCGGACGTAGTCGACTCATACAGCACGTCGTGAGCGCCCAGCGCTAATGCATACAGCTTCTCCGCGTTCGCCAGCACCCGCTTGTCAGCCAGCAGAGCTTCCTCTTCGCCCACTTCAAGATGTGCCTGCTCGATCTCGCGCGATTGGAACCGCCACAGATCAGCCATGCGCAGCCGGTCCTGCTCGTCGGTCTGCAGAGCGGCCAGCTTGTCGCGCAGTCCGCTCCACGCCTGGAACGCAGCCAGAACAGCGTCAGAGGAAATTCCCGCGCTGCGGTCGAGCAGAATTCGCTGCTGCGCCTGGTCAAAGGCTCCCAGCGTATCGCTTTGCGCGTGAATGAGCGCCAGTTCCGGCGCAAGTAATCGAAGCACAGACACGGTGGCCGGCTGATTGTTCACGAACACCCGGCCTTTGCCGTTTCCAGCGATCTCGCGCCGCAGAATGATTTCTTCCCCGGCCGTGTCGA
The DNA here is from genome assembly GCA_035713565.1 of Acidobacteriaceae bacterium. Classification (GTDB taxonomy): domain Bacteria; phylum Acidobacteriota; class Terriglobia; order Terriglobales; family Acidobacteriaceae; genus JAKAAZ01. Next base: position 8,370 of record DASSZI010000156.1, read on the forward strand.
GCCCGTTATCTTCGAGAATTGCGGTTGCGCCGGGCGTCGTCTCAAATACGCACGCGACGGTGGCCCGTTCTGCTCCATGCCGTACGACTTCCGCCGATGCCTTTTCACCGAGCAGCAGCGCCAGCGCGTCGATCAGGATGGACTTGCCGGCGCCGGTTTCCCCTGTCAGCAGGTTCAGTCCAGGCCCAAAGTCGACGGTCGCATGATCCACCACAATATAGTTTTCCGCGCGCATTTCGAGCAGCATGACACTCCGGGAAAGCTCTGAAAATTCGAAGACAACAGGGACGGGATGAGGGCAGCATAGCACGCACCAAATTCACAGCTTGGAGCATTGCCTGAGCGCCGGTACACTCTTATTAACGATATGAACGCATTTTCCGTTCTTACTCTTTTCCTGCTCCAGACGCAAGACGCGACGCAGCCGGCGCCTTCCACTTCCATTGTCAGTGCAAGCGCGCTTACGGATATGGCGCACAATCTCGGCCCAATCGCCATCGGCGTTCTGGTCGTTCTGTTGATCGCCAGCTTACAATCCTGGAGCATCATTCTGGGCAAGTGGGCTTCCTTCCGGCGAGCAAGCACTCAAAGCAAGCGATTCCTTCGCGCCTTGCGGAAGGCTGAGCGCATGCAGGACGTCGCGGCTGTCAGCGAGCAGTTCAAGCCGAGCCCGCTCGTACAGGTGTTTGAAGATACATATTCGGAATACCGCCATCAGATCGACGGCAGCGGCGAAATTCGCAGTCTGCGCGCCCTGGAGCGCACCGCGCAGACCGCCGCCAGCGAAGCTCTGAGCGTAATGGAAACGCGCATGACCTGGCTTGCCACGATCGGCAATGTGGCAACCTTCATTGGTCTGTTCGGCACCATCATGGGAATCGTGGATGCGTTCCATGGCCTGGGCAGTTCCGGCGGAGCAACCCTGCGGGCCGTCGCCCCCGGCATCTCTGAGGCTCTCATTACGACAGCGGCCGGCATTTTCGTGGCCATCCCCGCAGTGGTCGGTTACAACCAGTTGACTGCGAGGCTGCGGGAGGTAGGTGCGCGGCTGGACGATTTTACGCGCGAACTGCTGAACAGTTTGGAAGAGATCCAGTTCATACCCGCTCCCGCCCCCCCGGAAGATTACAGCCGCCAACGGGAGGCGCAGCGTGGCCTACACCGCTAAAAACGGCAGCACGCAGACTGCTCTTTCCGACATCAACATCACTCCCCTGGTGGACGTGGTGCTGGTGCTGCTGGTAATTTTTATGATCACCGCGCCTGTGCTGCAGTCCGGGATTGAAGTTGCTGTACCGAAAACGAAAACTGTTAAGCAGATTACCGAGCAGCGCACGGTCGTCACCATCGATAGCCAGCAGCGGGTGTATCTCGATGACAAGCCGGTCAATGTAAACGACCTGCCTCACATGCTGCAACACAGAAGCGCCGACGCGGCCAAGCAGGTCATCTACTTGCGCGCCGACCAGCGGGTGCCCTTCGGAGCGTTCGCATCGGTTATGGATGCAGTCAAGCAGGCTGGCATCACCAATATCAGCATCGTGACGCAGCCTATCACCAGCCACTCCACTCCATAGAAAAATGGCCTACATTCACGAAACATGGGAACAGCATGAGCCGGTCGCGGGCTCCTGGATCGGCTCGTTCGCGCTGCATGCCGCATTGGCGGCGGCCATTGTCGCGTCCACGGTCTATCTGCACGCTTTTCATGGGGACCGATGGGGCCAAATGAGTTCCGGCACCGCAATTAGTGCGACTCTTGTATCGTCCGCGCCTTCTCTACCCCTGCCGAACACCCAGGCAACCAACGATAACGTGCTCGCCACAGAGACTCCCAGTCCGGCTCCGCTGCCGCCGATGCCAAAGGCGGAAGTCGCGCCGGAGGAGAACGCGATTCCCATCCAGGCCAAGCCAAAAGTGGCGAAAAAAATTGCACCCAAGGCCCAGCCCACGCCGCCCAAGTACGTGCAACCGCCCAAGCAACAACATCGCGCGGCTTATGGCGAAGCAGCACCCTCCAGCATCCCGATGGCGAATGCCAGCGCTGCCAATAAAAGCGTTGTTGTCCAGAATGGCGACTTCGGCTCGCGGTTCGGCTGGTATGTGGATATCATCAAGCGCACAGTTTCGCAGAACTGGTACAGCCAGCTTGCCGATCCGCGCGCGTCTGTGGGTCACTCCGTCGTGGTCACATTCACCGTCCACCGCGACGGCACGGTCACCGATCCGCGCATTGCCCAGTCCAGCGGAGTCCCCACGCTCGACATGTCGGCGATTCAGGCCGTCCAGCGCGTGAACGCCTTCGGCCCATTGCCCGCAGCCTATCCGGGCAATTCCGTTTCCGTGGCCTATACCTTCACCTATGATGAAGCTACACGTCATTGAACAACCGCATGGTCCTGGTCTTAGAATCTGCACGTGAATGGAGCAGCACATTTATGAGAAATATCCCGCGTTATGTAGGTAAGTGTTTTACCGGCTGTTTCTTCGCCGTCATTCTCGCCACCGCTGTCATGGCGAATGCGCAGGACTGGGTCCATACCGGAACGAATCTTGGAGCGCAGAAAATCCGGCTGGCTGCCGCGGACTTCAAAGCTGTGGGCACTGATCCTGCCGTGACCACAGCACAGCAGACCTTCAACCAGGTGCTGTACTCCGATCTAAGCAATGCGGGAATCTTCGACATGGTTTCCAAGAGTCTCGCTCCGACCGGTACGCCAGGCTCTCCGGCGGAAATCAATCTTGTGCAATGGAGCACCCCACCTGCGAATGCCGCCATGGTCGCGTTCGGTGCCATCAACGTGCAGGGGGGACGCGATATCGTATTCGGCTGGCTGTTCGATACCAAAAACACGCAGTCCCCCCAGGTCCTCGGCCAGCAATACAACGAGGCCGACACTCCAGATACGGCCCGGCACATTGCACATGAGTTTGCCGACGCGATCATTTCGCGCCTGGGCGGCGGAATCAACGGAATTGCGGAGAGCAAGATCTTCTACGTCTCCGACCGAAGCGGCAAGAAGGAAATCTGGGAGATGGACTACGACGGGGCCAACCAGCATCAGATTACCCATCTCGGCCAGATTGCCCTGTCGCCGCGCATTTCCCCGGATGGCGGCCGCCTGGCATTCAACGAGCTAAGCTCCAAAGGC
>DASSZI010000157.1:0-6190 GCA_035713565.1 Acidobacteriaceae bacterium
ATTGGCCGTAAAGAACAACGTGCTGCTCGGCAGGGTGCAATACGCTCCGGGCAAACTTGATGAGGGTACCTACCGTGTGCAAATGGATGCGAGTCTAAGCGGAGATTATGCTCCGGTGGTTCGCTTTATCAACGGGCTGGAACGTGATCATATTTTCTTTCTCATCAACGGAATCGCACTCAGTGGTCAACAAAATGGTATCGTCAGTCTGCGCATGAGGCTCACCACGTTTCTACGGGCGGATGGAACCCCGGCAGCCGCTCCCGTCACGACCGCCAGTGCACCCAATCCTCGAAACCTTGCTACGGAGCAGCGCTGACCCATGGCCATTCGTCTCGGCACTGAGGATAAGAAGAAGCGTTTGATTGCTGGCGTTCTGGTTTCCATTGCACTCACAGCAATTGGGCATTTGGTATGGACGATGGCTGGCGGGCCTTCCTCGCCGGACATTCCGACAGCAGTGTCGAACCTTCCCGCGATCAGTGGTGCTTCGCATACAACTACCGCAGTGAATGGGGAAGCCGGGCCTGCCGCGCAGCGGCTGGATAGCGCGGCCGAGCTCGATCCTACGTTGCATCCGGAGCGAATGGCTCTGGCGGAGAATACCCGGTACACCGGAACCAGCCGCAATATCTTCTCCAAGAACTCTCTGCCGCCCGTACCCATAGCGTCGATCGAGAAGCCGGTCGCCCCGGTTCGCACCGGACCGGGCAGCGCAGGCAATGCAGGTCCGCCGCCACCGCCTCCCATCAATTTGAAATTTTACGGATTTGCGACGCAGCAGAATGGCCGAAAGCTCGTCTTTCTGCTGAACGGTGAAGATGTGTTCGTTGCTGGAGAGGGCGACATTGTGGATCGCCGCTATAAAGTGCTGCAGGTGAGAAACAACGATGTCCTCGTTGAGGATCTCTCCTACAATAATCAGCAGACTTTACCGTTGCTGACGAACTGAGCCGCCATCGGCTGATAGCTGGCTAGGATTGCAGCCAGTGCCGGTTCCTCGAGGAGAAAAGACCACGGCCGCTTGACGACCGTGGGTCCACGCAGTGGTGCAATCTTAAATAGTCTTAAAAAACTCTGGTGCGGGTCGTTGACCGTGCCCTCTCGGAGCTAACCGGCTCCAGTGGGTCCAGCGGGTCTGGCCCTCCGGCAGAGGGCACCGGGACAAGAGGTTCCAGAGTGCTATCGCTCGCCACCTCCCGGTCCCGATCCATAACCAGGTCGCGATGGTGCCCTTCCGGGACCTCTCCATTTCCGCGCATGCTTCGGTCCTCCGGAAACGCCGGAGTGGAAGTTGTCCGGTCGAGTTGAGTGCGATCTCTTTCAGAACCGGACGAACGCCCCGACTTCTCGCCTGACGATGCGATATCTTCTGCGCCGGTGGCCCTCAAAATATCTTTGGCTCGGGAGATCTCCTCAGAACTGCCACAGTGGGCCGAGAGCAGAACACCGCCGTCTCTCACGCGGCCCTCGTAGCGCTTCGCTTCGTACTCCGGAATGCCCATGCCAACGAGTGCGCCAATCAGTCCGCCGACCGCCCCGCCGATGCCCAGGCCAGCCAATCCCGCCATAATTGGCCCCGCAGCGATCAAGGGGCCAACTCCAGGGATAGCTAGCGCGCCGATCCCTGCGAGCACGCCCAGCGTTCCCCCGATCACCCCGCCAGTAGCGACCCCGGTGGTGGCTCCTTCCGGGGCTTTGGTGTTTTTCTCATGGGCGAACTGGTGCGAGGCATCATTGTCAGCCATCAGTACCGAAATGTCCTGATTGTCGAAACCCGAAGCGATCAGCCGGTCTGCAGCCTGCTCCGCCTGAGCCACGTTCATATAGATGCCAAAGACTGCCGTGTTTTTGCCTGACATTAGGGAACTCTCTTTCTTCTCGTCCTGCCTATGCTGGGCAGACGGGTAGGGGTGATACCTTCTAAAGGGATTACTTGCCGGCGGTTTCCACGGTGAGTTGGTTGCGAACCTTGTCGGCGCTCCCGACGACAGCTTCGGCCTTGTTGGCGACGGTCTGCTTCTCATCTTCTGAAGCAACGGGGCCTCTCAATGTGACGGTGCCGTGCCGGGTGATGATCTTCACATTATGCGCATACATGGACAGAGACTTGTCGGCGATTACGGCTTTGCGGATCTTGCGCGTAATGGCTAAGTCCGACTTACGATCGCTCTGCTCATCGGCTGTCAATCCATGCTGCTTGTTCTGACCAGAATTGTCCGGAGCAGTCGTGAATTGGCTCTGCGCAAAAGCCGGTGAAGGCAAACCTGCCACTCCTCCGAAGGCAAAAAACGCAGTTAGCAAAGCGGCAGTACTCAAGGGTGGTAGGAATCGGCCGGCTCGCATGATGCAGCGTGGGAGAACTCTCATTCCTTCACCTCAGTTTCCAGGTCCTACAGCTACCTGAAACACATTGAAAGCTCCGGCGACATCAACAATCCAGCGTGGCCTGTCGAGTTGTGCTACGGACAACCTGTAGGATGTCTGCGGCCAGCTTTTCAGTTGTACGCAGGAGTGCTCCCAGGCTTGAGTGGAGAAGGAGAACTCCATACTCTGCTTTTTCCAATCTAAGTAGATTTCAGGGACACTTAGTTCTACCCACACCGTTAGTTATTCGCTTCCGCCTCCGTTTGGAAGATTGATCGTTGTGCTGGAAGAGCCGGCCGGTTTAGACAGTTGCAGACCGCCTGTAAGCATATAGTTCTGCAGTGCGGAGGAACTACTCCAAATCTGATTCAGCGCAGTTACATATCCGATTTGCAGTTGAAACAAGGTGCGTTGGGAAATCAGCACCTGAGGGTAAGAGCTTGCCATCTGCTGATACTTCATCAGATATAGCTCGTAGGCCCGTCTCGCACCTGGAATAAGGTCAGTACGATACTGCTCGGCCTCATATTGTGCGGTGAGGTATTCCTGGACCAGCGGTTCTGCCACCTGCTTGATCGCGAGCTTGACCCGGTCTATTTCCGCCTCAGCACGGTCCCGTTCCAGCTTTGCAGCCTCGACGTTTCCCTGATTATGGTTCCAGACTGGCAAGTTGATTCCGATGCTCGCGAAGCTCTCTGGCCCCGCAGCGATGTGGGAGCCAGTGACGTATTCACCGCTGTACCATTCTCCCGCTCGCAGGGTCAGATCAGGAACCGATTCGCGCCGCGCATCCTTCAGCTGCGCTTCGGCCACTGCCGCAGCCTGCCTGGCGCGTTTGACTGCGGGGCTGTCCGCCAGGATTTTGTCCTCCTCATGGGCCGCGTCCAGAACAGGCGTTTTCTCCAGGTCGCCCTGCAAAGCAGCAACAGAAAGATTTTGTGCCCCGCACATGGCGGAAAGGAGTTGGAAGTCACGCAGATAATTCCTCTGCTCCGTTACATAGTCAATTCTGGCCTGACCCGCTTCTACCTGGGCCTGCAGAATGTCTGGCGCGTCCGCCTGGCCGACATTTGCCAGTTGATGGGCTGTTTGCGCAGCGTCCAGCGCAATCTGCAGAATTCTTCTTCTTACGGCAACCTTCGTCTGGGTAGCCAGAGCCCGATAGAAGGCGTGGGTAATTTCATTGCGCACGCGAGCTTGCTGCTCCTCCAGAGCAATTTCGTTTTCTCTCGCCTCTTCCCGACGGATGTTCCGTCGCAATCTCAGCTTGCCGCCCAGCACGATCTTCTGCTGCAGGTACCCTCCCTGTTCGCCGCCGCCATAGCTGCCTCCGCGGATTTGGTCTCCGCTATACCCGATCGAGGGATTAGGGTAGAGCCCGGCCTGGCGCGCCTGAGCGCGTGCGCGAAGCGTATCTGCCCGAGCCTCCGCAAGTGTCGGATTGCCGTGTTCCGCGCGCGAAAGGAAATCCTGGAGCGTCATCGGCGCACGGTGTTCGACGACTTGCAAAAGATTCGGAGCAGGAAGGTTCTGCATTGTGACGTGGCGAGGATTTTCCGGCTCCTCGAGAGTGAGCGTGGGATGGATGACTGAGCCACTGTCGCTCCGGGGTCCACCCTTGGCACCTTCGATCGATTGCTGTTGTTCAGAATTCTCTTCGCTCTGGGCTTCTCTCCGTGCGCCTCTGTCGTTCGAGTTCTGTAAATTGCGCATGTCGCCTGGTATTTCCAACTCCAGCGCTTTTGTGGGGGTTTGCCGGGTCTGAAGTGCTGCCTTCGGGGTTTCCATGTCAGGCATGGACTGCTGCTGCGCGACTGCCATCCCCGCCGAAAGCAAAATGGCCGTGAGGAAGAGTGTTCCGCTTGCCGCCTTCTTCATCGCGTCTCCGTTGAATGAGCTTTGGATTTTCATTTCGGTTAGCTGCGCTCCAGCAGCGACATGTAAGGATCGCCAGGGTGGGTGGCCTGCTTCATTTGCGCGATAACTTCGTCATATTTCTCTGGAGGCAATACGCGAATGAAAGTCATCATGCCTTGCATGAATCGGCTCCATCCCGGGCGAAGCCCGTAGTTCTCCGGCTTTTTTACCTTGTCATCCATCAGCATCATTGGTCCTTCCATGTAGGCGTCCTGCGGAAAGTTCGGCACATTGCCAGCATTTGGCGCGATTTCCTCGTCCTGCTGTTTCATGCTGTGCATATCCATTGCCATCATGTTGCGCATTTGCAGTCGTCCCATTTCCGGCTTTCCGGTTCGCATCTCCTGCTGCATTCCGCGCATGGTCGCGTTGAAGTCTGGATTGGAAAGCGGCCCGTTGGTGGTTGCGTTGTCCTGCGTGGATCCGAAGCCCATACCGCGGCCAAGAGAAGGTCCATAATCGCTGCCTGTCGGCGTACCGGGCGAGCCATCCAGCATACCCATTCCGTTTTTCATTCCCGCACCCGCCGGCATCCCTGTTCCCACGCGGGAAACAGGGCCGACGTTCGATGCCATCTGATTCATCATGTGGTGCGGAAGATGGCAATGCAGCATCCAGTCGCCTGGATTGTTGGCCACAAATTCAATGTCGCGCGCCTGCGCCACACCCACGAGGACCGTGTTGCCCGGCCACCATGCCGTCTCCGGGATCCGTCCACCCTCTGTGCCGGTGATGAAGAATGTATGTCCATGGATATGCATCGGATGATGATCCATGCCGAGATTTACGAAACGTATGCGAACATAATCGCCCTGGCGGACGATCAGTGGCGTGGTTGCCGGGCCAGACCTTCCATTGAGCACCAGCCAGTTGTATTCCATGCTCATGGAGTTCGGAACCATATTGTTGGGCAGCACTGCGTATTCCTGCAGATGCACCAGAAAATCCTTGTCGCAGTGCGGTCGGTAGGGAACCTTGGGATGCATGATGAACCCGCCCAGCATTCCGGCCATCTCCTGCATAGCCATGTGCGAGTGGTAGAAATAGGTTCCTGCCTGGTGAATGTCGAACTCGTACGTGAATTGCTCGCCGGGCAGGATTGGCTCCTGGCTGATGCCCGGCATGCCGTCATATCCAATGCGATCTTCAAACCCGTGCCAGTGCATGGAGGTTGGTTCAGGCAACTCATTACGAACGATTACGCGCACCCGGTCTCCGTGATGTACCTGAATGGTAGGTCCGGGCGCGGAACCGTTGAACCCCCATAGGTAGATAGTTTTATCCGGAGCGATTTGCCTTTGAATCACTTGCGCAGTGAGCCGAAAAACCTTCACGCCGTTTTCCATGGTGAAGGGAAGATCGCCGACATCTGTCGTAATGACAGACACCGGGGGTGCCGCTCCGCGATGCCCCAGACGATTCTGGCGCAGCATTTCCGCGCTTGGCGAAGCTGGCCCGCGCTCGCTCTCCTGGTAATGCTGGCTTGCAGCTAAGAGACGCGGCTGCGCAAAGAGCCCTGCTCCCAGGCCGAGTGCGGTCTGCAAAAAGCTACGACGATTGCTCATGAAAAGTCCTCAAGATGTTTGAATGGTGCATGCGGCAATGGGCTGGTGTTCTCACGCTTTGGCAAGAGAGAGCACTTGTTCTTCAGAGGGAAGAAGGAAAGGAAAACCCGTCTAAACGCGGAGGCTCAGCAGGGGCGGACCTGAAGAAAATTCATGATGTGCACGGTTGTCCAGTGATGGACAACCTGGGTGGAAACGAGAGGCGAGCCTTGCGGGAGTCAGGATTGTGAATACGGTATTGCTCCGGTCAACTGAGTTTCCCGTTGCAATCCTCCGAGCCGGAACCAAGCGGAGAATCGGATTACAAGGAATACCCGGACAGGTTTGAGACGCGCATGAAA
>DASSZI010000158.1:0-6279 GCA_035713565.1 Acidobacteriaceae bacterium
GCACAGTTACGTGCCGGATACACGACCCGAGTGTCTTCCTGTGCGTCCGCAATTTCCTGCCAGCGGCAGAGATATACTTCCTCTTCCGGATGGCTCTCAATGACGAACCCTGAACTGCGCAGCATCGCCTCGACACACGCCCGGTTCGGCAGCCACCAGTTCGTTGGATCAGAACAATAGGATCGTTCTACAAAGTGCATTTTGGGGTAGTCTGGCTGATTGAAAATCTCTTCCTCTGAAAAAGGATAGTCTTCCTCAACCGGAACAACTCCCCGGCTGCCCCGTTGCATGGATTGAAAAAGCAGAAGATCTTTGGCTACATGCTCATGAATCAGATCGAGTGCCAGCAACGGATGGCGAAGATGATAGAGCACACCCATAAAGATGACCAGGTCGAATTTTTCCTGCAGCTCGCCAATCTGCCACACCGACATTCTTCGAAATTCGACATCGGCATGGCACACCTCGGCCGCGAAGCGGGCCTGCGCAAGATAATCTTCGTCCCAGTCGATGCCGAGCACGCGTTCCGCTCCGCGCGACTTCATCTCCATGGAGTAGAAACCCGCGTTGCAACCGATGTCCAGAACCGTCATGCCGGTCAAGTCCGCAGGGACGACGTGCCGGAACCGCTCCCACTTTACCCGTGGATAGTCGCCAAGGAAATGCTCTGGCGCAGTCTGCACCCCCATCAGGTCCATATTGTGGAACCAGGGCCGCAACTGCAAAACTCTTTCACGGACGGCCGATTCCGACCACTGTTTCTGGCGAGGCTCCGAGTCAAGAGAGATTGCTGGCACGCTCATGTTGTTCCGCCTCCTCATGGTTGTCAACGTCGAGTTCGGCCCGCTCTCGGCGCTCCCACTGTCCTGTTCCCGGTCGCGGCTCTGCTCGCCTGGCGCCCTCAGCTTGTTGCTGGTCTGCCGGATTCGGAGTTTCGTAGCTGGACCATTCATGCAGCAGGCGGGTCGCCTCGCGAAATCCGTGTAACGTGCCCACGTCCACGTAGGCCTTTCCAGCTCGCACACCCATCGCGCGCCCTCCCTCCGCCAGATACGCATTCACCAGCGTGCCAAAATATTCGTCTCCACGCTCCGGTCTGCGCCACAGGCGATATAAATCGTGGAAGACATGGCCAGGCATTTTGAAAGCGCCCCATATCCAGTGGGTCCGCGCGTTTCTGTTCTTTACCTGAATCTCGGTCACGCAGCCCAGATCGTCCGTGACTACGGCATCGAACAACTCAGGAGAGGTGACAGGAAAAAGCAGGAAAGATAGCATGTCGCGTGGCAGTTCGCGAATCCCATGGACCGGGAACCAGATCGTGTCCGGCAAGCCGACAACCACTTCTTCGTCCGGACCCACCAGCGGAATCGCACGAAAGATAGCGTCGCAGAATCCTCCCGGTTTGGCCTGCACCACATAAGCGGCGTCCACTCCCGAAAGCCCGGAGGCATAGTAGGACAGTATGTCGAACTTGGCCGGAGAAATCACAAAGCACAGCTTGTTCGCGCCACCCTCGATCATCCGGTCGATCAGATATTCGCTCACTGCCCGTGGGTGCTCCACGCCTCCATCGACGCGACTGCCCACAGGCAGCAATTCTTTGGAAAAGGCGAGCGGTTGTATACGGCTGCCGCAGCCTGCGGCAGGAATAATCCCCCACATCGTGTCACCTGCTCAAGCAAAAGTTTTCACGCATCCAAAGGATGCTGCTGGTCTTGTCATTGACTGAGATGCGGCTTCCCTATCGGCACGCCGCAGGAAACGACTCACAAACCCGTTCCAGAGCCTCAACGCGATGCCGGGCCGTGTGCTTGTCAAGGACGTGTTGGCGAGCCTTCTTTCCTATCTCCCGTAATTCGACATCCGGTCGCTGCAAAGCATGTACGACATCCTCTGTACTTCCCACGATAAGGATCTCCCTATCGGGCGTCAGAAAGTGGTCCAAACCCTCCCAGGCATCGCTCAGGATTGGGACGCCACAAGCCGCAGCCTCGAACAGCCGCCCGGATGGGCAGTATCCATAATCCGCCATGGCTCTGCGGGTAATGTTCAAGGTAGCGCGCGAGGAGCAGAAAAAAGCCGGGTGCAAAGGCGGCGGCATATGTTTCACAAAGTAAATGTTTGGCGTCCAGGGAAAATCCTGCGGGTACTGCGCGCCACCTAGAATAAACCGGAGTTGGGGAAGCGCACGTGCGGTTTCCACAAACAATCTCTCAAGCTGCGCCTGGCGATCCGCGGCATACGTTCCAAGATAGGAGAGGTCTGATTGATAGCCTGGAACGGCAGCAACGGGGAAATGCGAGGCCGGATCGACGCTCCCATACAGCGGCTCCGCGCGGCGTGCTCCCCACCGGAACTGGAGTTCCTGCAGCGCCTTTCCTCCTGTGTAGCTCAGGACAAGATCGAAACCCTGCAGACCCTCCGCTGGGAGGTACTCCACCTCTTCTCCCTCGTTCAACCGCGAGAGGGTGACGGGCGTATCGAGATCATAAAACGCATGGATGGCAGCGTTCGAGGCAAAAATCAGTTCGGCAGCCCTGCGCCCATCCGGACAGTAGCTGGTGGTCATGGCCAGGTCTGAGCCATCCAGTTCCCGCCGCGCAACAGACTCAATTTCTGCGAATGAAGAGTAAAGAATCAGCCTGCCGTTTCCGGGCAGCTGCTCCAGGTCGCGGTTTTCCGCGTAGTAGGGAACATCTCTCTCAAAAAAAACCACGCGATGTCCAAGCTGGACCATGGCACGGCAGAGACCGCGCCACAGCGTGGCGTGGCCGTTACCCCAGGAAGAACTGACGGTCAGACCGAAAATAACGACCTTCATCCGTCATGTTCCTCGCAGGGAAACGACACCAGAAAGCTTCGCGACAACACTCGCATTTCCAGACGAGTGCGGAAACTACGCACTTTTGCTCTTGCTATGGGACGATGTACTTCGTTTGGCCGACGATTTCGCAGATTTCTTTTCAGTCGAGCTCGCAGATTTGGATTTGCCGGAGGATTTCACAGTGTCTGCATTCACGAGCTTATTGAAGTTGCTCGTTTCCCCATCGGCCGTTTTCTCCTGATACACCAGCGCCAGTTTGTGCTCATCGAATTTTCTGAAAAAATCTTCCCAGGATATCTCCTGCAGAGCGCTATCGTTGTGGGGATGCGCCTTCGGGAATTCAAAGCGCAGAATTCCTGGGTCGTCGCCAAGCTGAGTCGCAGCAACTTCGGCAGGGATCGCCCCGTGCTTTTCCGCCCATTTGCGGATTTCATCATGGTCCTGTGTTGTTTTAGAAAGCGCCATAGATCACCAGAGGAGTAGAAGAGTGAACACCTGCTCTGTGGGATGCGATCTCAAGTGGTCAGTTTGCATCGGCACGTATGTGGGAGCACGTCTGACGCATGCCATGTCGTGCTGGAAACAGGGCTAACAGGCGGCCAAACACACTCATACGACCTAGCGGTACCTTGAAGGAGGACGGGGGGAACAGATTGCCGGGGGAGTGCGGCTGGACGTGCTCGAAGCTCAGGGCCGGACGGTGCTGGAAACTCGTGGAGTAGCCTTGCGCCTGTCCTTGCCGGCCGACGCAGCCAGTGCCGGAACCTTCTCCGGGCCTTTTTTTCTGTCTTCGTGCGCCACGAGCAAGGCTTCCAATTGTTGGATGAGAACCTGGCTGTTCATTGGCTTCACCAGCATCTCGTCAGCACCGTCGTCGCGCCAAACATCATCGGTCAACGGAAAAGCCGTCAGGAGCGCCACTGCCGGCTGATAAGGAGTCTTTTTCGCCGCGCGAGCCACTTCCAGCCCGGCCTCCTCGTTCTCCATCCGCATGTCTGTAATCACCATGTGGAACATGGAAGCACGCAGCTTCGCCTTGGCATCACGAGCGGAGGACGCGGTCTCCACTTCAAAGCCATGAATCTCCAATAATGCTTTCAGAGTAAGTAAAATGGCGGGTTCATCGTCTACCAGAAGAATGCGTCGCTTCACCATGGTTTATTCCCTTCGCTACTCCGTATCAATGTAAGCCAAACTATGCAGGTATGCCAAGCCGTAGCGAAATCCATCAAAAAGAGATGCGAAATCCTGCGGCGCGGGTTCGGCCCGGATGCTCCGGGCATTGCTACACTGGCAAGGTGAAGCGTTTCCACGTGGAAAATTTTGGCTGCCGCACCAATCAGTCGGACGGGGACTCCATCGCCGCCGCGATGGAATGCCTGGGCGCGGAGCCGGCACCCTCACAGGATGCGGACGTCGTCGTGGTAAACACCTGCAGCGTCACAGCCGAGGCGGAGCGTGAGGCCCGCGCCTACATTCGCCGCGCTCAACGGCTAAGTCCGGGTGCCCGCGTTGTCGTGACAGGTTGTTACGCGCAGCGAGCCTCTCAGGAAATCGCAGCGCTCGACGGAGTCTATGCGGTCGTGGAAAACAGCCAGAAGCACCGGGCAGCTGAAGTTTCTCTGCGTCAGGCTTTCCCAGCCCAGGTTCTGAAAACCCCGGATCTGGTTCCGCTGACTTCCATTACCGGGATGCCGGTTCAGCCTGGGGAAATGGCGGGAGCCTCTCCTCTCGTGATCGGGAGCGAAACCTTCGCCCATACTGATATTCTGCTGCCCTCCTTTCCTGCCTCCGTCATGCAGCGGATGCAGACTGGCGCGGGAAACCGTACACGGCCATCGTTGAAGATTCAGGACGGATGTGGGAACCGCTGCACCTTCTGCATTATCCCGGAGACGCGCGGTAACAGCCGTTCCTTGCCGCCAAAGCAAGTGCTGCATGCCGTGCAGGAATTCATCGCTGCGGGTGGCCAAGAACTCGTGCTCACCGGCATCAATCTCGGGCGATGGGGACGGGACCTTGCCCCCCAGTCCCGTTTCGAAGACCTGCTCTCCGAAATTTTTGAAACAACTGCTTTGACTCGCCTCCGCATCAGTTCCGTGGAACCGATGGACTGGACGGATCGCATGAATGCCCTGCTCCGCCGCTGGGGAACCGGTACCCATCCCCGTCTCGCCCGGCATGTTCATCTGCCGCTGCAATCCGGGTCGGACGCAATTCTGCGCAAAATGCATCGCCGTTACCGGCCATGGCATTATGCCGAGCGGCTCGCTAGCGTCCGCTCTGCGTCGCCCGAAGCCGCCATCGGTGCGGATGTGATGGTCGGGTTTCCCGGCGAAACTGACCGGCTGTTTCAGGAAAGCCTGGATTTCATCTCCGCCCAGCCGTTCACCTATCTTCATTTGTTCCCTTTTTCAGCGCGGCCCGGAACTCCGGGCCGGGAACTGCATCGCCGCCAACCAGTACCCGGCGAAGCGGTAAAGGCCCGCATGTCCGCCCTTCGCAGCCTGATCGAGGAAAAGAACCTGGCATTTCGAGCAAGCTCCGTCCATCGCGCCCTCAGCGTGCTCACCTTGATCTTAAACGGGGAAAAACCTCAGCAAACTGCCGCGCTCTCGGACAATTTTATTCCCGTGGAAGTGGAGGGCGCGTGGCCACCCAACACATTGCTCACGACCCGGATCTTCGGCGTATCGGAGCACGGGCTGCAAGGCTCAATGCCGCCTGAGTCTCTCGCCCAAAGAAGCACAGTCCAGCCTGCGCAACACCCGTCTTCTCTGCTTGGAGCGAACCCGAAATGTTATACTCACGAAGCGAGCCGTAGTCTCGCGCATTTGGAGGCGGCCCATCGATAAACGTTCTGCGAAACAGTTCATCCGGATCAATGACCGGATACGCGCGCGTGAGATTCGCGTAATAGATGAAAATGGCGAACAGCTTGGAGTATTGCCTCCGTTTGAGGCGCTGAAAATTGCGCGCGAACGCGGCTTGGATTTGGTAGAGATTTCTCCAAATGCCGTGCCCCCGGTCTGTCGTATTCAGGACTACGGAAAGTTCCTGTACGAGAAAGACAAGAGCGAGCGGGCGGCACGCAAAAAACAAAAGGTCATCATTATCAAGGAAGTGAAATTCTCGGTCACCGTGGACGAGCATGACTACCAGACCAAGAAAAACCAGGCGGCGCGGTTCCTGCAGGAAGGCGACAAAGTGAAAGCTTCGCTGCGTTTCCGCGGGCGGCAAATGGCCCACCGCGAATTGGGCTATCAAATCATCAATCGCCTGATTCAGGACATCGGAGAGGGCGCTGTTGTGGAATTTCATCCCCGGATGGAAGGAACCACTCTGCACGCGATCCTGGCTCCGGGCAAGAAAGTCGAGCCCGCGAAGAAGCCCGAAGCCCCAAAGAAAACCGCCAGCGCCAAGCCAGCCGAAGCTCCTGCATCCCAATCAGC
>DASSZI010000159.1:0-3958 GCA_035713565.1 Acidobacteriaceae bacterium
AATCGACACCCATAATGGCGTCATATCCGGGTCCGTTACGCGAATCGACCCCACTGTAGTGAACGGAACCGTGACCGTGGACGTACAACTCCATGGAGAGTTGCCCAAGGGAGCACGCACCAACCTGAGTGTGGACGGGACTATCGACCTGGAACGGCTGCAGGATGTCTTGTATGTGGGACGACCGGCATTTGGAAATGAAGAGTCCACAATCAGCCTGTTCAAGCTCGACGCGGACGGCAAGTACGCCACACGCGTGGCGGTGAAAGTTGGCAAGGTATCGGTAAATGAAATTCAAATTCTCAGCGGACTGCAGGACGGCGACACGGTAATCCTGTCGGACATGTCTCGCTGGGACAATGTAGACCGAATCCGGCTGGATTAGGGATTCATTCCCCACTCAAGCCAAAGGACGACTTGAATTGAGGCACCCCGCTGGCCTCCTAAAGCGGGGCAACCGGCCCAGAGTTACACCAGAGAAACATGGCAATGCACTCGATTAGAGAGAGGACTAAAACGCATGGCAACTATGGCACAGGTCACACCCGACGCATTGATCCACATTGAAGCGCTCACCAAGGTTTTTTATACAGACGAGATCGAGACCCACGCGCTTTCGGGCATTCACCTAACGGTCGCGCGGGGGGAGTATGTCGCGATCTCCGGGCCTTCCGGCTGCGGCAAGTCCACACTCCTGTCGATTCTAGGTTTGCTCGATACGCCAAGCGGCGGCGTCTATCGGCTCAACGAGCGCCCGGTCGAAAACCTGAATTTTGGCGAGCGCTCGCGCATTCGCAATCAGGAAATCGGCTTTATTTTTCAGAGCTTCAACCTGATCGGCGACCTGACGGTGTATGAGAACGTCGAGCTGCCGCTGACCTATCGCTCCGGCATGCCTACAGCCGAGCGGAAGCGGCGGGTGGATGAGTCGCTGGCGCGCGTGGGCATGGCGCACCGGCTTCGGCACTACCCGTCGCAACTCTCCGGTGGCCAGCAGCAGCGGGTCGCCGTGGCCCGCGCACTGGCCGGTTCGCCGTCGATCCTGCTGGCGGACGAGCCGACCGGGAATCTCGATTCCAGGAACGGCGAAGCTGTCATGGAACTGCTGAAGGAATTGCACAAAGATGGCGCGACGATCTGCATGGTCACGCACGACCCGCGTTTCGCCAAACTCGCCGACCGCGAGGTGCACCTGTTCGACGGTCAGGTCATCTCCGAAGACGACCTGAAAAAGAAGATGGCGGAGGAGACGGAGTTGCTGAAGTGACTGGGCTCTGCGAAGCATTCCTTGCCAGACTTGCGGGTGAAGCAGATTCCCTTCGGGAATGACAGAAAGAAAAACGGGAAGAAATCCGCTGTAGCACTTGCTGTTCTAGCTGTCATTCCCGAAGGGAATCGGCTTTTACTCCCCTTTAAGCAAAAGGTGTTTCACAGGAGGCACCATGCAATCCATCTGGAACGATCTTCGCTTCGCAGTGCGGCAGTTGCGCAAGTCGCCGGGATTTGCACTGACGGCGATTTTTACGCTGGCGCTGGGCATTGGCGCGAATACGGCGATGTTCACCGTGATCGATGCCGTGTTGCTGCGCCCGCTGCCCTATCCCCGCGCCAACCGCCTAGTTGTTCCCAAGCTGTTCGACGCCAAAGGACAGCCTGTGAATGGCGCGACAATTCCCGACATCCAGGAATGGCAGCAGCGGTCCCATTCGTTCAGGAGTATTGCGTACGCGTCCGACATTCGCCAGTTTATGGATGCACTGGGCGGCGGGGAATCCATCTCGAACGTGCAGAGTAGTGCCAATCTTTTCTCCGTGCTCAATGTGACGCCGCAGTTGGGACGCGCTTTTGGTGCCACCGAACAAACGCCGGGCCGCGACCGCGTCGCAGTTCTGAGCGATGCATTGTGGAACAAATATTTCCACCGTGATCCCAACGTGCTGGGAAAAACGATCAAGCTGGAGGGCCAAGAGTACACCGTGATCGGCGTGATGCCGAAGGGATTTACGTATCCGTTTTCGCAGCTTGGCGCGCAGGTTTGGACACCGCTGGCATTAACGGCGGAAGTACAGTCCCGCAGCGGTTGGCCGGGGTACTACAGCATCCTTGGTCGGCTGCGGGCAGGCGTTTCGCAGGGCGCGGCACAGACTGAACTGAACAACCTGCAACACAGCATCGCAAAAAAATATCCGGCGAACTATGGTTACCCGAAGCCCACGTCCGTGCAACTGCAAACCTATCGCGCCAGCCTGGTCGAACAGTTCCGTCCCGCTCTGCTGGTGTTGCTGGCGGCGTGCGGAATGCTGTGGCTGATCGCCTGCGCAAACGTCGCCAGCCTGCTGCTGGTGCGAGGCACGGCCCGCAATCGAGAGGTGGCCGTGCGCGCTGCATTGGGTGCGGGTCGCGCGCGGCTGCTTTGGCAAGCCATGACGGAGAGCCTGCTGCTCAGCCTGGGTGCGGCTGCAGTTGGCCTGGCGGTGGCAGTGCTGGCGCTGCATGTTTTTCGCCGTGCATTGTTGCAGCGCGTGGACATCGTGCGCGACATTCATTTGAATTTGCCGGTGCTGCTGGCGCTGGCTACGTTCTCCATTTGCACCGCCGTGGTCTGCGGCATTGTGCCGGCGCTGCTTGCCTCCAGCGCGCCTCCGTTGCAGGCGTTGCAGCACGGTGGGTTGCAAATCAGCGTAGGACGGCGGCAGAAGCATTTGCGCGACGGTTTGATGGTGATCGAGATTGCCCTCTCGCTGACCTTGCTAGTTGCGTGCGGGCTACTGCTTCGGACGCTGTATGCCATGCGTCATGAGCCGTTGGGCATTCGCACCGACCATATTCTGACGGCGGACTTCGATGTTCCCACCTATCGTTATCGCAACGTTAACCTGGTAACGAAACTCTACCAGCCGCTGCTCGAAAAAACGCAGCACCTAGCGGACGTGAAGGCCGCAAGCCTTTCTACAGTGGTGCCGCTGGACGCAGCCTTCTGGGTGCAACTTTCCCTGTATGGGAATGGGGACCAAGCCAAGGAAGCGCCGCATGCTGAAAACAAGCGAATTTTCGCACAACTCAGCGTTGCTACGCCGGACCTGCAACGCGTCTTCGGCTTTCGGATGCTGGAAGGAAGATTTTTCAATGTGAACGACACAGCCAATTCGCAGCCTGTAGTAGTGGTGAATCGAGCCTTCGCCAAGGAGTGGTGGCCGCATGGTTCTCCGCTCGGACACAAGTTCATGCAGCTTCACAAAGCCACAGGCACGCGCGAAATCGTCATCGGCGTCATGGACGACCTGCCGCAGCGCTCTTTGGCGAATCGGCGCGGTCCCCAGGTGATGCTGTGTCTTTCACAGTTGCTCCCGGAAGACAATTTGTATCAGGCAGTCGCCACGGTTCACATGGAACTCGCGGCTCGCACCCACGAAAACCCGCAGGTTGTCATTCCAGAAATTCGTCGCATCCTCGGCCAGATCGACCCGCAACTGCGAGGCGCAAAGATCGAGACCATGGACCAGGTGGTCGAAGACTCCATGGGCGACCAGAAGCTCGCGGCACACCTGCTGGAACTATTCGGCGGAACGGCGCTATTGATCACGCTGGCGGGGCTGTATGGATCGCTGCTCTATATGGTGGGACTGCGCCGTCGGGAGATGGCGATTCGTCTGGCGGTTGGCGCGCAACGGCGCGACGTGGTGATGCTGATCCTGTCACGCGCAGCGGCGCTGCTGATCGTTGGACTCGTGAGTGGGATAGCTCTTTCCTATGCGACAGGCCGCTTTCTGCGCAGCTATCTGTTCGGAGTGCACACGAACGATTGGCTGACACTGCTGGCCGCTTGCACGCTTTTCGCACTTTCCGGAATGACGGCAGCTTACATCCCGGCTCGTCGAGCCGCGCTGACCGACCCGGTAGAAACACTACGGGAAGAATAGGAGGTCACCATGACGACATTGATGAACGATCTTCGCTA
>DASSZI010000160.1:0-7952 GCA_035713565.1 Acidobacteriaceae bacterium
GGACAATACCTTCGTGATCGCAGCCGTCAACGTCGTCTTGCCATGATCGATGTGCCCGATCGTCCCTACATTCACGTGCGGCTTCGACCGGTCAAACTTTTCCTTCGCCATGTTCGTCTGTGCTCCCTGTTCAGTTCTTGAAAATTTAGGTTAGGTTCTGACTAAGCCTTACTCTGGCTGCGACCGATAATCTCATCGCTCACCGTACGCGGCGCTTCCTCGTATCTGGCAAAATGCATCGAGTAGGTCGCGCGGCCCTGCGTGGACGAACGCATGTTCGTCGCATAGTTAAACATTTCCTTCAAGGGAACGCTCGCCTTGATGACCTGCGAACCACCCAGGTGCTCCATGCCTTCGATTCGGCCGCGGCGGGAATTGATATCGCCAATGATGGTTCCCATGTGCTCTTCAGGAACCGTGACTTCGACCGACATCACCGGCTCAAGCAGGACGGGGCTGGCTTTGCGAGCGGCGTCCTTAATGGCCAGCGAACCGGCAATCTTAAAGGCCATTTCGTTGGAATCCACATCGTGATAGCTGCCGTCGTAGAGCGACACCTTGACATCCACCATGGGGAAGCCCGCCAGAATTCCACCTTCCAGCGCCTCCCGGATACCCTGGTCGATTGGCTTGATGTACTCCTTGGGTATCGAGCCGCCGGAGATGTCGTTTTCGAATTCGTACCCTTTACCAGGATTCGGCTCAATGCGGATTTTGCAATGCCCGTAATTGCCCGAACCGCCGGTCTGGCGAATGTACTTGCCTTCCGCTTCGGAATGCTTGCGGATCGTCTCGCGAAACGCAACCTGAGGGGTGCCTACATTGGCCTCGACGCGATGCTCGCGCTTCATACGGTCCACGAGAATCTCAAGATGCAACTCGCCCATCCCGCTGATAATGGTCTGGCCGGAGTCTTCATCGGTGCGCACCTTGAAGGTCGGGTCTTCGTCCGCCAGCCGGGACAGCGCCATGCCCATCTTTTCCTGGTCAGCTTTCGTCTTCGGCTCGATAGCTACCGAAATCACCGGCTCAGGAAACACAATTGCGCCCAGCGCAATCGGGTGCTGCGGCGCGCAGAGGGTATCGCCGGTTTTGATTTCCTTCAGCCCGACACACGCGCAAATGTCGCCCGCATAAATCTCGGTAATATCTTCGCGCTTATTCGCGTGCATCTTGACCAGACGACCCACACGTTCTGTTTTTCCGGTACGGGGATTCAACACGGTGTCTCCGGTCTTCAGAGAGCCGGAATAGAGCCGGATGAAACTCAGCTTGCCAAACTGGTCGTTGATCAGCTTGAACGCCAGTGCGGAGAACGGCTCAGAGTCTTCCGGCTTGCGGATGTAAGTGACCGATGGATCGTGCGGATCGATGCCTTCCACGGGAGAGATATCGACAGGACTGGGTAAATAATCGACCACCGCATCGAGCAGCGTCTGTACACCTTTATTCTTGAAGGCACTACCACAAAGAACGGGAAACACCTTCATCGCCAACGTTGCTTTGCGCAGCCCCACTTTCAATTGCGCCGGGGTCGGAATTTCCCCTTCGAGAAACATGTGCAACAAATCGTCGTCATACTCGGCAACCGTCTCGATCAATTGCATGCGGAAAGCTTCAGCCTTCTTCACCAGATCGGCAGGAATTTCCTCCACCGAATACTTCGCACCCATGGTTTCGTCGTTCCAGACGATGGCGCGCATTTCCACCAGATCTACTAGTCCCTTGAAGTTTGCCTCTGCGCCGATTGGAATCTGAATCGCCACAGGACGTGCGCCCAAGCGCTTGCGAATGGTCTCTATCACGTGTTCAAAGTCCGCGCCAGCCTTGTCCATTTTATTGACAAAACAAATGCGGGGAACTTTATACTTGTCTCCCTGCCTCCACACCGTTTCCGTCTGCGGCTGTACGCCGGAGACGGAATCGAACAGCGCCACGGCGCTGTCCAGTACGCGCAGACTGCGCTCCACCTCAGCCGTGAAGTCCACGTGGCCGGGAGTGTCAATAATGTTGATGCGAATGTCGCGCCAGGAACACGTCGTAGCGGCTGAGGTAATCGTAATGCCGCGCTCCTGCTCTTGCTCCATGTAATCCATCGTGGCGGTGCCTTCATGCACTTCACCAATGCGATGGGTGATTCCGGTATAATAAAGAATTCGCTCCGTCGTCGTTGTCTTGCCGGCGTCGATGTGCGCCATGATTCCGATATTGCGGCAACGATTGAGCGGTATTGTACGTGGCACTGTTCTATCTCACTTGGCGGGATCTCCCGCAGGTTACTGTTACGGTTTCAGATTTCTTGAGTGCGTACTACCAGCGGTAATGCGCGAACGCCCGGTTGGCTTCCGCCATGCGCTGCACGTCTTCCTTCTTCTTCATGGCTGCGCCACGCCCATTGGCAGCGTCCAGCAATTCATTGGTCAGCTTGTCGACCATGCCCTTTTCGCCACGGGCGCGGCCATACGTCACCAGCCAGCGGATCGCCAAGGAAGTCCGGCGCTCCGGATTCACTTCGATTGGCACCTGGTAGTTCGCGCCACCCACGCGACGGGTCTTCACTTCCAGCAGCGGCTTGCAATTTTCCACCGCCTTCTTGAACAGCTTCAGGGCCTCATCGCCGCCGCGCTGCTCCAGGTTCGCCATGGAGGTATAGAAGATCTTTTGCGCCGTCGACTTCTTGCCATCCCACATCATGGAATTCACAAACTTTGTCACCAGCGTGGAGTTGTAAATCGCGTCCGGAACAACTTCCCGCTTTGCAATGTGGCCTTTTCTCGGCATAGTGCTTACTTCCCCTGATTCAACGTGTCTTTGTTCAATGTGTCGCCTGCCGAAGCAAGGCTGCAACCTGTGTATTCCGCGCCGCTACTTGCCGGCGGCTGCCTTCGGACGCTTCGCGCCGTATTTCGACCGGCTCTGCTTGCGGTTGGCAACGCCAACCGAATCCAGCGATCCCCGCACCACGTGGTACCGCACTCCCGGCAGATCCTTCACACGGCCGCCGCGGATCAGCACAATCGAGTGCTCCTGCAGGTTGTGGCCAATCCCCGGAATGTATGTCGTAACTTCAATGCCATTGGTCAGGCGGACACGCGCTACCTTGCGCAAGGCGGAGTTTGGCTTCTTGGGCGTCTGGGTGTAGACGCGAGTACAAACACCGCGCCGCTGCGGACTTCCCTGCAGCGCCGGGCTCGCGGTCTTGTAACGCGGCGCCGTGCGGCCTTTCCTCACAAGCTGACTGAATGTAGGCAAGAACAATCTCCTTTACTGCTGTGCTGCTTACCGCGATCTAACTTGTCGTCACCACTGTGGCGAAACACAGTCGATTTGCTGCGTGTTACGCAATCAGTATTGCCAACCTCTCAAGCAGATTGGCACTCCGCAGACGCGCAGCTTCGCGCATATCTAGAGGAGATGAACCCAGATTCTTTAGTCTGACTGAAACAGCGACGGTGACCGGCTCTTACTGCCTGCCCGCTCCGTTTCGCTGTTCTGCCCCGCATAGCCCGCCAGGGTGGCCGGTGTCGCAGGTTCAAAAGGACGAGTATCGAATCAAGTCTATCGAACTACTGAAACCGATGCAATCCGCCGTCGACTGCCAGCGGAAGTGACGGTGCCCGTACAGGCGCAAAACCATCTCTCGCCAAACTTCCCAAGAATATCAAGGGACGGGAGCGGAGTCAACAGCGATGACAGGCGACAGCCGCGAACGCCTCTCGACATCGACCATTACTACACGTAAAATACGTGCTACACGTCCATCTCTGGAAGGGACGATATATGCCCCAAGCCCAAAAGCAAAACCTGACCGTAAGCCTCAACACGCAGACAATACAAAAAGCAAAAGTTCTCGCCGCTAAACGCTCGACGTCGATCAGCGGGCTTTTGGCTGGACAGATCGAAGCCTTGGTGGATGCTGACGAGACGTACGAGAGCGCGCATCGCGCCGCCCTCGATCTGATGGAGCGCGGATTTCATCTGGGCGGGACCCATTCCATCCATCGAGATGCATTGCATGAGCGCTAAGACCTTTGTCGACACAAATGTTTTGATCTATGCCCACGATGTCGACGCGAAAGAGAAACACGCAATCGCGATGACCGCCCTGGCCGAACTGTGGACCAACCGCACCGGCATTCTCAGTACTCAGGTTCTTCAGGAGTTCTATGTCAATGTGACCCAAAAACTGACCAGGCCGCTGGCCAGGAAATCTGCCCGCATCATTGTGGACAAGTACGCGAACTGGTGCGTGGACACCAGTTCGGCGCACATAGACATTGCCTTTCGCATCGAGGACGAAGCCCGCATCGGGTTCTGGGATGCCCTTATCTTTGCCTCTGCGGTGAAGGCCGGAGCGGAGCGGATTCTTTCCGAAGACCTCAACGCGGGACAGAGAATCGCTGGCATTCGCGTCGTCAATCCATTCGCGCACCTTAAGCCGAAGTAAGGTTGGCATCCATGCAATCGGAACCCGGTGACTCGCGGACTTGTGGCGGAGCCGGGAGAGTGGGCATGGTCAAGTTTCCGCCACTATAGTTCTGGGGTACGTGGCATTGTAGAAATTGACTCGCCGTGGACAGCGACAGCACGGGATAGTGCTGCCAAGACCCACATCTCAGAATCGAGATGTGGGGCACCCTCGTGTTGAACGAGCCAGAGGGAGACGTGGGCCACCCGCCGGATAAAGTTAAATTGGTAGGGACGAGCCGGTTAGTGTGTCTTCGATAAACCGCGTCACTTAAGGGGTTCACCCCATGAAACCCACATCTCAAAATCGAGATGTGGGCACCCGGCACCGGGTTTCTCTAGTTATGGACCTGCGATGCAGCAAGCTCGACAGTGGCCCGGTGGTTGGAGGAAGACGCGAGGGACATCTCTTGCTGCAGTTCGCGCTCCTCGGAGGTTTTTACACAATCCATATGAACGCCAGTTTTTGCAGTCCATATCTCTTCGAGGAAGTAACGGTTGCCGTAACGCGCGAAGATCAGCTTTGTACGATCTGCTTGCTGGCCGGAGTAGTCATGGGCTCGCACAATGGTATTGCCGCTGGCTGAATTCCCCTGGATCTGAAGCAAGCCATTGGCGGTTACGCGGACACTATAGGTGCCTGCGGGGTAGAGCCGCAAGCCACTGCGGAAAGCGAAGGGAATACGGACGTGAGTCAACACGGCCAAGTTTTGGGCATGAGCCGGTACGGAAACGAACCCGGCGAACATGGCGGCGAAAAGAACACAGCGTAAAATTCTTGAAGTAACATGCATGGCGCTTTCTCCTTAAAACGACATTTCAAACACATACGATCCATTTTTTGGTCATCACTGACCTCCAATGGATTGCACCGAAAACAAGGGGATTGGAGCGGCGGTTGCTCCTGTTCATTCGTTTGTTACACCCCGCCATGCCGTTTCAAAACAAAGCGGAGGCAAATTGCACGCCAATTTTGTGCTAACCACCGTTGCCTTCCGTGCCATTGCCTTCTGAGGGGAGTTCTTCTCCCTTGAACAGTTCTTTACTCATGCGGAAGGTGTGGCTTGTTTCCAGAAGGTCAGTACGAGGGTGGGAGCCCTGAACTTTCAGTTGTTTTTTGAGGGTCTGACAGATGGCTTCCAGAAACTTGCTTTTTCGGGTGCCCAGGTCCCGCTTCTCCAGACGTGGGATCAGTTTCCCCACTCCCCGATTCGTGCGTCGCAGCAGCAGGCAGCCGGGTGCCCAACGTCTCGCTTCTGAGACGTGGGATGAAGATGTCAGAATGCCCAAATCCCTCGCCGGCCTATCAAAAAGCCGGTAGCCGTGCAGCGGTCCGAGTGCCCATGAAGGTAACTGAATCGCTTAGGGAGTGGAAATCACGTTGACTACCTGCAACAGCTAAAGAGGGGTCTTCATCCGGAGGGTCAAGGCGGCGAAGCGCGGGTCAACATGCAATTTACGGAACAACGGGTCAGTCCCGATCTCCATCAGGCCGACGTCTCGTTGCGCGAACGCGCGGTCCAGCCAGGTGAAGGCTTCGTCGATCTCTCCGCGGTATGCGTAGGCACTCGCGATGGTATAGTGTTCCGCCGGGTGGGTGGCGATGAGCTGCTGGAGAGCTGCGTCGGATTCGGCTGTCCGGCCCAGATCATACAACACAAGAACCTCGCCAAGCTGTCGCCAAACTTCGCCAGGTTCAAGCTCCACTTCCTTGAGAGCTTCAGTGGGAAAGCCTTTGGCCAGCAGGATCTCGGCGCGGTTCAGATGGACATATTCCAGTTGCGGATCAAGATCAAGGGCACGCCTGTGGGCTGCAAGAGCCTCATCCAGTTTGCCGGCAGCGAAAAGGCGAACGGCCAGGCTCGCATAGGATGCGCCGTTGAGAGGACTGAGGGCAATAACCTGCCTTTGCAGCGCAATGGACTCATCGAGCTGGCCACGGCTCCTTCGTAGGACTCCCAGCGCAGCCAGGGTGCTCACGTCGTTCGGCGCAATCCGGCGCGCCTTCGCAAGGCTCGCTTCCGCTCCGACCAGATCCCAATCGTGGTTCATTTGAATATCGGCCAGGGAGACATATCCCGAGGCGAGATGAGGGTCTAGGTCGATGGCGTGGAGCGCGTCGGCCCGCGCTCGACGACAGGCTTGCTCACTTTCAATGACGCCCATCTCGCCAAGCCGCTTAAGCACGGAGGCACGGAGGGAAAAAGCTGGAGCATACGTTGGCTCGATCGCGATGGCGCGGTCGTCAAAGATGAGCGCAGATTTTAGGTCACCCACAATCCAGCGCTCACTGAACTCTTTTGCCTTGAGATAATCCTGTTGTGCTTCCGGATTGACTCGCGGGAGAGCCGTGGCCGGATAGACGATGTTCCCGCCTTGCACCCGTGAACGAAAATATAAACTCGCTAAGATCACGATTGCGGCCGCAATTCCGCCAGCCCACATGGTTCGCGGTAATCTGTGCCTCCGCGGATTTAAGCTATCGAATTCCGCTGCGCCGTCAAGAGTAAACTTAAGAGACGGGGCATCCTGGGAAAACCGCGCAGAAACCGTTGGCGCGTCGCTCCGCGAAGCCGGTTGTGCTGTAGCCTGCTCCGGAACCGCAGGTTTAGAAGCGACGGCCGGCCCAGGCAGAAGGCTGCCCACGAATCGATAACCCCGCCGGGGAATGGTTTCTATAAAGAGCGGCCGGAGTGGAGAATCTTCGAGGACCTCTCGAAGTTTAGCGACGGCAACCCCCAGGTTTTTGTCATAGTCAACGAAGGTCTGCCCGTCCCAGAGCGCTTTGTATAGATCTTCTCGCGAGACGAGTTCGCCCGGTCGCTCTACTAAAATTGCAAGTACCGACAACGGCTTTCCCTGAATGGGGATCAGAATGCCACGTCGCCGCAGCTCGCCCGTTCGAAAGTCCACCTCAAAATCAGCAAATTGCACTTTTCCAGTCACGACAATGCCAGCTTGCCTTCCCGTACATATAACACCAGCTATGCACCTGTCAAGCGAAACCAGTGTAGCAGACGAGCAGCCCACCGGCTCAAGGGCCATTGTGGCAATCCAACCTGCTAGATATCACGTCGGCTAGCAGTTAGTACAGAATTTGCATACGATTTGCCTCCGCTTTGTTCCGAAAGTTCGTCTCGGTATGAAACAAAGAAGTCAAGCAGGAGCAAATGCTCCGGAAACATCCCCCTTGTTTCATTGCAATTCCATTTGAGGTCAGTGATGTACATCAAAATGCGCCTTGCGTGTGCCAGCCCGGCGAGCAAGCTCCGGAAAACCCTGACTCATCAATTCACATGGCAAAGGATGGCGGCGCCGGTCGGGTACGTTCTGTGCCTCGATATGTCCGTTTTCTCCGCGCCCGCCCTCCACGCGCAGACCAGGACCCTCTCGGCCACGTCACCCAAGCCGGATGTAACCGCGTGCCTCGTTCCCTGGAATGGCAGCGGCGGCGGTACTGGTAGCGGTACATCCAGCCCGACGAC
>DASSZI010000161.1:0-16261 GCA_035713565.1 Acidobacteriaceae bacterium
ATGATGGAGCGCGAGTGAACTGGCTTTAGCGGAATTTACCTTGAGCGAAGTCAAGCACCAATTTTATTTTTGATGATGGCTCGCTCAGGCGACCTCATTGACTAAGGTCCCTATCGGTGCAATCGTGATCCGTATTTGATCCTTGCTGCGAAGCGTGAACGAATCCGGTGGAACGATCCCTGTGCCCGTCAGCAGAAAGCAGCCGCGCGGGAAACTGTTATCGCGAAATAGATATTCTACCAGCGTGGCCGGATTGCGCTTCATGTCGGCAAGCGTCACAGAAGCCGAAAACTCTACCTTCGACCCGCGCAGGATTTCGAGGCTGATTTTGGTGCTCGTTGGCAGCGGCGCTGGAGTGATCAATATCCCGGGTCCCAGCGCGCAACCTTGGTCGTAGACCTTCGCCTGAGGCAGATATAGAGGATTCGCACCTTCGATGTCGCGCGAACTCATATCATTACCGATGGTGTAACCGACAATTTTTCCGTTTGGACTGACGCATAGAGCCAGCTCCGGTTCCGGCACGGACCAGGTCGCGTCCCGGCGAATTCTCACCTTCGCGTTCGGTCCCGCGACTCGGTGGGGCGTGGCTTTGAAGAACAATTCCGGCCGCTCGGCGGAATACACGCGATCGTAAAAGTCGCCTCCGCCAGCATCTTTCGACTCTTCGATGCGCGCGCTGCGGCTCCGATAGTAGGTCACGCCCGCGGCCCATACTTCCTGGCTTTCGATAGGTGCTGCCAGTGCGTGCGTCAATTTCTGGCCCAAAGACTGTCCATTCCTGATCACTCCGGCCAAATGTTCGTGTAGCTCGCCGCGCATCAGCAATGCGTCCCACGGGTCGTCACCGAGTTGGTAGTATTTACCCGCCTCTTCCACATAGTTTCCCTGGGCCGTTCGATAAAGAATCACTCGTCTTGACGTCCTTTCAGTTTGACCGCCGTCCTGGGGTTTGCTTCAAAAATTCCCCCGGAAGACCATCAAGGTTGCACCGTGAGCTGCACCGTGGCGCCAGTGCGTATGCGATCACCCGGAAGCGGAGCCTGCGCAATCACAGTACCGGAGCGGCTTGGGCTCGCGGCGCTGGTTGTGGAGCTTGCAGCAGGAGCGGGTGCCGTGCTGGCGGCCGATGCTGCGGCAACAACTGAAGAAGCTCCTCCTGACGCCACAGGTTCACCCACGGATGTATTCTGCAGTGGAGCCAGCTTGAATCCGGCATGTACCACAGCCAAGGCTGCATCTGTAAAGCTATCACCGGTCAGGTCCGGCATGATGCTGGCGTCTTCTGTTGGAGTTGCTGGCTGAGCTGTCAACAGGCTGATTTTCGGCCCCTGCACTCCAAGGGCATTTGCCATAGGCGTCTGGGCGATCACCGTATTCTCCGGCGCATAGGCATAGGGTATGCCGAACGTGTTTCCCACTTGTAAGCCAGTGCGTCGAACGGTGATCGTCGCGATCCCGTCATCCATTCCATCTACATTAGGGACGGCAATCTTTTGCGGTCCCAGACTTTCCGTCACCCTCACGCGCCAGGATTTCCGCACCAGGGTTCCTGATGGTGGGCTCTGTGTGAGGATGGTTCCGGCAGGTTTGACTGAACTGTAGAAGTGACCATCAATGCCAACCTGCAGTCCGGCTGCGTGGAGCCGGTGGACCGCTTGTGCAATTGTAAGACCGGAAAGTGCGGGAACGCGCACTTCGGTTCTGTGGATGGCGAATCGCATTGTGATCAGCGCGGAAACAAGTGCGATTGCAACCAGAGAAAGTACCGCCGAAATAGCGCGAAACAGTTGCCGCATGAGAGTTCCTGGTCGCGCTTTATCAGCTGGAGTATTCGATGGAGTAGTCGATAACGGCTGTTTTCACCAGCATGGCAGCGACAGAGCAATATTGGGTTTCCGACAAGTGGACGGCGTCCTCCATGGCTTTGTGCGAGACAGTTCCACTTACGTGATATACGAGCTTGATCCGCGTAAAAACTTTAGGTGGCTCAGCCGCTTGTTCCGCTTCCGCCGAGACCGTCAAACCGGTGAACGACTCCCGTTTCTTTCGCAGAATTGAGACAACGTCGATGGCAGTACAGCCGCACAACCCCATCAGTACCACGTCCATCGGGCTGGCACCATGCCGGTGCGTCGCATCACCATCCAACGAGATTGAATGGTTGCTGTGCGACAGGCCATCGAAAACCATCTCCTGCTTCCACGCAACTTTAGCATGCATCGCAATCGCTCCTTTTTTAATCATCCCTCAATCTAAAGATCAGCGCCGGTTGTCCGTGGCCGGTTCCGGATGAATGAAAACCCGCGCGATCTGTGGCATCTCCGATTTCACCCGATCCTCCAACGCGGTAATCAGCGCATGTACTTCGGCCATGCTTCGATCGTCCGGCAGTGTGCAATGACAGGAAACTTGCATCCGCTCTCGAGCATTCGAGACGACCACGTCGTGTACATCCAGAATATCGGGAAACTCTCGCACAATTCCGCGAAGTTGGGTCTCCAAAGCCGCATCTTCACTGCGTCGCGCCTCGAGTTCGATGGAACTGCGCTCACTTTCAATGTGGGTAAGAATCGTATCAATCTCGGGTACTTCAGCCCGGGTCTCGGTCTCGATGGCAGTCACCAGCGCATGCGCTTCGCGCAGGCTAAGAGATTCGGGAACTTCCAGATGTTGTTCCAGATGAAGTTTCGCGTCGTAATGCTGCACGCTCAGATCATGAACAGATAAGTTATGACGTGCCGCGACTGCCCGAACTCGATCGAAGATGCTTTCCGACCTCTGTGCTCGAGGCACGACATTGACTACCACATCGGCATCGGGAAGAATCCTGTGGACCGCACTGGCAACCTGTTCCTTGATCCGCTCAATACTTTGAAAGCTTAGATTGCGCGGCATTCCGACGGTCAGGTCGGCAAAGTAATGGTTCCCGGACAGCCTCAGCCGTACACGCTCAATCCCCAGAACGTTCGGCAAACGGCGTACCGATTCTGCGACGCGACGGCGAGTCTCAATGGGGGCAGCATCGGTTAACACATCGACGGTTTGCCGCGCCAGCTTCCAGCAAACCTTGAAAATGATGATCGAGACCACCAGAGCGGCCAGTGGGTCGCCGAACCGCAGCCATTCCAGGTGCCAATATTGCGCGGCGAAGCCGGCGAGCAGACCGCCAATTACCGCGAGGCTCGACCATATATCCATGCTGAAGTGCAGCGCGTCGGCTTCCAGAGCCTGACTGTGCGTCTGGCGGGCTACCCGCCCCAGGGCGCGGGATCGCATCAGATCTACTGCCATTGAGAGCAGCAGCACGGCGAACGGCCAGACCGATAACTTGAGCCGGACGGCATGACCCAAGATGCGCTCGGCAGCCTCAGTCAAAATCCACAGCACAGAAGCAATCATCAACAGGGTTTCTGTGAATGCGGCTAGGTTTTCAATCTTTCCGTGTCCATAAGCGTGGGTGTCGTCCGCAGGGCGGTCGGAGACCGAGACCGAAGCAAGAATCAGGATGGAAGCGACCAGGTCAAGCCCGGAGTGGACTGCCTCCGAAAGCACACCAATGCTGCCTGTCTGCAGGCCGGTCCATAGCTTCAGGGCTACCATCATGCTGGCGGCCAGCACGGAAATTGTAGCCGCCTGTTTCTTGGCCGAAGCGTCCAAAGCAACCCGGGAAGCAATGTAGTTGGAACGCGCCATAGTGTTGAGCAGTGTGCTTCGGCATCCTTGAAGCGTATTTTCGAGGGTGGATGACTATGTTTTCACAGCACGGTAGAGTCCTGCAATGCCAAAGGTATAGGGCGTCCATGTCGCGTTGGAAAAGCCGCAGTTCGTCATCATTTCCAGCATTTGTGAAGGTGAGGGGAAGCGATGAACCGAGCGCGGCAAATATTCATAAGGTCTTGATGATCCCGAAATGACACGCCCAATGCGGGGCAGAATGCAGGAAAAATAGACACGATAAACGGCGCTCAGAGCGCCATCGGGTTCGCTGAAGTCAAGAATGCCGATTTCTCCACCTACGCGAAGTACACGTCGGATTTCGCACAGACCCGCTTGGTAGTTGGCCAGGTTTCGGAATCCGAACGCGCTGGTGATCAGGTCTACCGTGGCTTCGGCAATGGGCATTTGCAGCGCATCCGCTTCAATTGCAATCGCCTTATGCGAGGGCAACTTCCGCTTGCCGCGCAACAGCATCGCGTGTGCGAAGTCGAGGGCGAGTACCGGGCGCCCATTTGCCGGGCGGTGTTTCAGAAGCGCCAGTGTCATGTCGCCCGTTCCGCAGCACATGTCCAGAACGGTAGCCTCAGGACGACGCAGTACTGTCCGGAATTCTCGTGCTGCACGCCACCACCAGAGCCGGTCGATGTTGGCCGACAGAATGTGATTCAGCAAGTCATAACGCGGAGCGATGGAGTTAAACATGGATTGAACTGCGTGGCTTGCGCTCTGCTCATCCAGAATCGCCGCGGCTTCATCAACGGGCTCGGCCCCTTTTGCGGAATCGCTCACACGCCACGCTCCCTGGCCATCCCCAGCATGGACTGAATCGCGGCCAGCAGTTCGGGGGGAGTCACATCTTCCACGACGACTGCGCGACCGATGGTGACCGGCAGCACAAAACGCTGCGATTTTTGCAGGTGTTTTTTATCGGCCGCCGTGCGATCCAGCAATGCTGTTGCGGATGCACGAAATCGGGGGAACGGACCGAGGCGAAAGAGCAGATCCTCGATCCGCGTTGCCTCGGAAGCGGAGAGCACTGAGCGCTCCAATGAAAGCGAAATGGCTGCCAATATGCCCCACGCAATTGCTTCGCCGTGCAGCAAACTGCGATATCCGGTGACCGCCTCAATGGCATGTCCCACGGTATGGCCAAGGTTCAGCAACATGCGAGTGCCAGACTCGTGTTCGTCGGCTCCGACGATTTCCGCTTTGATTTTGACGGACCGCTGGATCGACTCGGTAAGGAATTTTTGATTGCCTTCCAGCAACTTGTCCAGATTTCGCTCGAGCCATCCGAAGTAGCTTGCGTCGGCCAGGACGGCGGCTTTCAGGGCTTCGACGAGCCCGGCGCGCAGTTCGCGTTCGGGCAGCGTGGAAAGAATCGCTGGATCGCAAAATACCGCGACAGGATGGTGGAAGCTGCCTACGAGGTTTTTGCCGGTCCGAAGGTTTACACCGGTTTTGCCGCCGACCGAGGAGTCTATCTGCGCAAGATACGTCGTGGGAATCTGAGCGTATCGAACTCCGCGCATGTAAATAGCGGCTAGAAACCCGGTCAGGTCGCCGATGACGCCACCGCCGAAAGCGACCAGCAGCGTGTCGCGCTTTGCTCCGGCATTGCTAAGTTCTTCTGATAGCCGCTCGACAGTGCTCAGGCGCTTGTGCCTCTCTCCGGGCGGAACAAACAGCAGATGTACCTCGCGCCCTTGTTTTTGGAACGAGGCAAGGAAGGTCTCCTTCCAAAGATCCCAGATTTGTGGCGAGGTCACTACAAAAACAGAAGTCTTGTTTCCGCAGGTGAGCTGGATCTGACGGGCAAGTTTGTCAAGTAGATTCGGCTGGATTTGGACCGGATACTCTGCCGAATTCGTTTTGACCCATACGGAGCGCATCACGTTTTCATCCTATCGCAGAGCTGAGGTTCATTCGAAGGACAGGCGTACGTCACGACGAGAAACACCAGCCGAGCGTGCTACCCTCGAAATCGTGAACAGGGAAAAGCTTCCTCATTGGATTGTTGTCGGTGCGGGAATTGCAGGATTGCGAGCGTCGCTTACTTTGGCGGCCGAAGGAGAAGTCACGCTCATTACGAAAGAGGCTGCGTCCGAATCGAACACACATTACGCGCAGGGCGGGATAGCCGTAGCGATGGGCGGCTTGGAGGATGTCGAGCTCCATGAGCGGGACACAATTGCGGCTGGCGATGGCCTGGTATTTGAGCCCGCCGCGCGTCTCCTGGTGGAAGAAGGTCCGGTCAGGGTGGCAGAACTGCTGGAATGGGGAACCAGATTCGATCGTGAGCGCGGTGAGTTGATGCGCACCCGCGAAGGAGCGCATAGCCTGCCACGCATTCTGCACGCGAATGGGGATGCGACAGGAAAGGAAATTGGCCGGGCGCTCCTTGCTCGCGCCGCGAATGAGCCGGGCATCCATCTTCACGAACGGTTGACCACCTGTGAACTGATTCTGAGGGATGGACGTGCCGTTGGCGTAATCGCCCTGGATGCGGAGGGCAACACAAGAGAATTCCTTGGACGTGGTGTATTGCTCGCCAGCGGCGGCGCGGGCCAGGTCTATAGCGAAACCACCAATCCGGCAGTTGCCACGGGCGATGGAATTGCGATGGCCTACCGGGCTGGGGCGGAAGTCTCCGACATGGAGTTCTACCAGTTCCACCCGACTGCCTTATGTCTGCCGGAAGCTCCCCGGTTTTTGTTATCGGAAGCGCTGCGCGGCGAGGGGGCGTATCTGCGCAATGATTCGGGTGACCGATTTATGGGGCTGTATCATCCGTTGCAGGAATTGGCGCCTCGCGACGTTGTTGCCCGAGCCATCACTCGCGAAGGCGTCTCGAGCGTCTCAGGAGAGTTCTTGCCGGTGTACCTCGATATGCGCCATGTGAAGGGGATTGACCTGCACCAGCGCTTCCCAGGAATCTCCAGTTTTCTCCGCAAATATAATCTTGAGCTCTCGCGGGATCTCATTCCAGTGCGCCCGGCCGCGCATTATTTGATGGGAGGCGTGCGAACCGACCTCAACGGCCGCACTTCGCTGCCCGGTCTCTATGCTGCGGGAGAAGTAGCTTGTACCGGCGTGCATGGTGCCAATCGTTTGGCTAGCAATTCTCTGCTGGAGGGGCTGGTGTTCGGCGCAAGAGCCGCCGAAAGCATGCTGGCACAGACCCAAACGACAGGAGACACGCAGCACGACCCTATAAGTCGAGCAGCTCCCGCGCATAGCCGTTCGCATCCCGAAGTCGTCGCGCTGCGTGAACAGTTACGAAACAGGATGTGGGTGCATGCGGGTCTGCTGCGCGATGAAGAGGGACTGCATGCGATGCAGTCGGAGCTGGAAGCAGTGCGCTCCCAGCTGTCCGCTGCCACATCGCGCGAAACTGCGGAGCTCCGCAATTTGCATACTGTTGCGGAATTGATTACCGCTTCCGCGCTGGCTCGTAAGGAATCTCGTGGAGCTCACGCGCGTACGGATTTTCCGGAGCACAGTCCAGGTCTCACAAAGCACACCACGATGTCACATGGCCGGATTCGCTTTGTCGATTTCAGCTCTGAATCCTGACTCTGCGGTGCGCTAGCTGTAGATCGGCAGAAACGTTTGACGGGTCAGGTCATCTGCTGAGCGGGGTTGAACTTGGAACCTGCTGTGCGTGGAACGTCCTGCGGTGGCGCAGTCTGGGCGGGCTTTTCGTGGAGGAGCAGCTCCGTCGCGCGCACCCGGGGATCGGCATGGAACCAGCGTTGAAAGGGTTTGTCGGCCAGCAGGTTGGTAATCGCCAGCAGCGACATGCCTTGGTGGTGCGCCATCCAGGAACGCACCAACGTGTATTTCGACCCAGCCGGGTGCTGCGTGGTGGCCGAATAATCTGCGGACTCGTAAAAGCCGAATTCGCCGAGCCATCCCATCTTTTCCATCTCGTACAGGTTGGCCAATGCACTCCCACGGTCTGCTTCCAGCGCCAGAACGGTCGCGTATGGGGCAATTACCAGAAAATCTTTGGGAGGAGGATTCAGCGCTAGAGTGGGGACACCAAACGCGTGGTATTGATAATTCCCCTGAGGATCACGCTCACTATGGCTTGCTTCGGAAATACCCCAGGGCATCCGCCGCCGTCCGATGAATTGTCGCTGCGCAGTGACTACCAGTGGTAAAGATTGCGCCAGCAGGGTTTCCGGCGAGGTTTGCATCCAAAGCGTGGGCATCATGTATTCGAACATGGTGCCGGACCAGGACATCAACACCGGGATCCCGTCAATCATTGTGGTTTTGCGTGCCACGCGGAACCAACTCTCCTGCAGGACGTCTCCTTTTCCTATGGCGAGGAACATGGCGGTGCGTGCTTCCGAGGCAAGCAGGTCGTAGCAGGAGTTCAGAAGCCGATCATTCTCCGTGTCGTAGCCGATGCTGAGCAATCGGCGATAGGGATCCAGCATCACCCGGAAGTCTGTTTCCTGGAACATGCGTTCGCTGAGTTCCGCGATTTCATTCAGCCTTGAGGCCAGATCGGTGAGCCGGTGTTCGCTGGCATGAAGAGCATCTTCTAATTCCATCGCCGCGTTGGAATTTCTGTCTTCCGGCTGCATTGCTGCCAGTGCAGCAAGTAGGGTATGGCAGTAGTCCAGGCATGTTTGCGGCGTGTAGAAATCAAGCGATTTGTCCTCTGCTTTTGCTTTGGTCAGGACCGCCCTGAAACGGGGCTGGAGCCACGGCAAATAATCCTGCACCAGAGCGACGACTGCCATGACTCGAATTCCCGTGTGCTTTGCTCTGTATGTTTGCGGCACGTCCAACGTGAGCAGCGCATTGAGCCACTCCATGTCCCCGCTCTGCAGAATGCGCTTTAGGTTCTGCTCGAAGTCGGTGGGAGGAGAAGTATCGTTCACCACATCAAGCAGACCCTCTCTCAGGTTCGGAAGCAACGGAGTCCGCAGCGTCTCGAGTGTTCCCATCGTCAGGCTGCAAAGGGATGCCAGGAAGTTACCGCTGTCGACACTGGAGGCAATCAGAGGCTTGATGTTTTCCAGTGTGGTCGTTGTGTACCAATTCAGCAGATGGCCTTTCCATTTGACAATCTGTTCGAGCGTGCGCAGATTCGCGAGCGTCTGTTGAGCATATTCCGGCAGCGTCAAATAGCCCATGACGACAGCGGCCTGCCTTGCATTTAACTGCAGCCCTGCATTCGTGGGAGAGAGGCGTGAAGCCTCGACGTGGCCTTCCTCCTGCACATTATCCGGAACAAGTCCGTGGTTGTGCGGCCCTACGTATTGCACGAAGTAGAGCCAGGTGCGCCACGCCACTTTGCGCAGGAAGCGGATGTCTTTGGCCGTAAGTTTGGGTTCGAGATCGTGTGGAGAGCGATTGAGCCACAGCGTGATGGGTTTGGTCAGTGCCCATAGAACCAAGATGGGAAGCGCCCATGGCAACGCTTTCGGACGCACCCACAAAACCAGCAAGGCGACTGCCAGCGAGAGCAGCGGAACCAAACGCATTGTGATTTCGACAGGCGTTTCCTTCTTGTGGCCCATTTCGGCCTCAGCCGCTGTCTCCCATTCCAGCAGTCGCTCCCCCGTCACAAAACTGCGGACCAGAGAGCGCAGGATCGCGTCCAGCATAAGCAGCGTTTGATGAGCCAGGAACGCAAAATTGAGTGCGGTGGAGAACAGAAGACCAAGTGAGTCCCGCAGGGACTGGCGAACGTATCCGCCCTGTTCGGCTACGCTGGCGCGCACCATGGAAAATACAAACTGCACAAAGACGGGCACAAAAACGATTAGCAGAGTGGCTCTTGTCCAATAGCCGGGGGTTCCGGGCAGCCAAAGCCAACCAATCACCAGCAGGAGAAAGGTGGCAGGTTCCACCAGGCTGCGCCGAAGATTATCGAAGATTTTCCATCGTGAGACCGTAGAGGTTGGGTTGGGTACGGAATGCCCCGATTCATTGGGAACCCTTCCCAGCAGCCAGCGCATGATCTGCCAGTCTCCGCGAACCCAGCGATGTTTGCGGCGATTTTGCGCGCTGTAATGGGAAGGGTAATCGTCCATAACTTCCACATCGGTCAAAAGGCCCACGCGCGCATACGCGCCCTCAATTAGATCGTGGCTCAGCAGGGAATTCTGTGGAAAGCGGCGATCCAGGACTTCGTGCAGAATCTGAATCTCGTAAAGACCCTTGCCCGTGAAAATCCCTTCTCCGTAGAGGTCCTGATACACGTCGGAGATCGCGCGGGTGTAAATGTCGAAGCCGGTCTGTCCGGAATAAATGGCAGCCAGACGCGAGCGAGCCACGGAATGCACCGTGATGCCGACGCGAGGCTGCATGATCCCATACCCCTGGGTGACAATGCGGCGTCGGGGATCCAGAATTGCGCGATTGAGCGGATGCGCCATGGCGCCGACCATGCGCCGGACAGAGTCGCGGGGCAGTTTGGTGTCGGAATCCAGTGTTAGAACGTAACGCATGCCCTCCAGCACCGAAACGTCGCCAGCTTTGAAAGGGAAGCAATCCGCTCCACCCATGATGAGCCGGTTCAGGTCGAGAAGCTTGCCCCGTTTACGCTCCCAACCCATCCAGACCCCCTGCCGCGGATTGAAGATGCGATGGCGGTGGAGCATAAGGAAACGGCCCCCACGGGAGCCTGCGTAGCGATGGTTCAACTCATCGATAAGCTGGCCCGCGAGCGTGACCAGCGGGTCAATGTCGCGTTCTCGCGGCTTCTCCGTTGAGTCTGGAAGATCCGTAAGAAGTGCGTAGTGAATGTTTGGATCCTGATTAGCTAGACACCGTACTTCCAGTTCCGCGACCAGCTCCCGCACCTGTTTTTCATTTAACAGAAGGGTAGGTACTGCGACCAGTGTCTTGCAGTCCGCAGGCAGGCCCTCAGAAAAATCCAGTTTGGCCAGGGCTTGTGGTTTCAGCAGGGCAGTTACCGTATGATTCACCAATTCCACTGCGCCCTGAGAAACAGGCAGCAGGAGAAAGAGGAATGCAATGGCCAGAGCTCCTAGAGGATTATAGAGCGGAACAAGTGGGATCAATATGGCTGCGATTACCACCAGCGCGATGGTCTGAATTGCGCCAAGGTAGAAATCGTCGGGATACGAATGAAGCGCAGAACGGACACGGTCCGACACTCGCGGCCGAAATCCGCATTTCGATTTCAGTTCTTTGGTCCCGGCGTCCACAATGTAGTAACCGATGTGAGAACAGCGCGCAGTGACACGTTCATTTGCATTCGGTTGCCGGGCTGCATGGCGCGCCATCTCAAGCGCCATGCTCGCCACCTCGACCTCATTCATCGGGCTGCGTTCCGCAATTTTCGACAGCGCCGTCCGATACATATCGCGGCTGTCGAAATCCATTTTGGCATAAACCTGAGCGGGATCGTCGCGAAGAATTGGCTCAAAGGGAACGAGTGGTTCCAGGATATTGGACCAGACCGGCAGGCTTACTTCATGCAGGCAAAGCATGGAAGCATCCAGTGCATCATCGCTTGCAGGCAGGTTACTAAATGCGCCCGCAGCTTGAGAAAGAATCTCCTCGAGTAAAACCAGCTTTAGCGCAATTGGACTCGCCCACAATTCGCGCAACGTGAGCGGCTCTTCCAGTTGATAGCCCTGGAAGAATGTCGAGAGTCCGGGAATGCTCCACTGATACTTCGCCGCTTTCAGATAAGCGTCCGCGATACCTGCAATGCGGGGTGTTTCGATGCCGGTAACGCTGCGGGCAAACGGAAGCTTGACCAGAATGCGCATGGAATTCTGGATTTCCATGCCGGAGGAGCGGAGAAGACGGGTGTTCCCCTGGAGCCGCTGAATACCCGGACGCATTTCCTCCTGCCTGGCTTTGTGCGAGCGGACCTGGTCATCTGCGTACTGCGCCAGTGCAAAAGCAGAGCCGATTGTAAGCAGCGTCTGCTGTTGAAACTGCGCGATATCTGTCGGGCGGGCCAGTAATCTTTGACGTGCTGCAAACGTCTGGCCCTGCGAAGAAAGGTCGAGAGCGGCTGGTTCGATCGGTTTCATCGGTAACTCGCCGCCTGCATTTCGAACATTTCCGCATAGAGGCCACCGCGAAGCATCAACTCCGAGTGTGTGCCTTCTTCTGTTAACACTCCGTGAGAGAGCACCACGATACGGTCTGCCATCTTTACAGTTGAAAAACGATGCGAGATCAACAGCGCCATTTTCCCCATTGTGAGCTCTGCGAAACGCTGGAAGACTTCGAGTTCACTGCGGGGATCCAGCGCCGAAGTAGGTTCATCAAGAATAAGCAGTTGCGCGTTGCGCAAGTATGCGCGAGCGAGCGCCATACGCTGCCACTCGCCGCCCGAAAGATCCACGCCTCCCTCGAAACGACGCCCAAGCTGCTGATGCATGTGCTCCGGCAGCTTTGCGATCACTTCATCCGCCAGGCTCATTTTCGCCGCCCCTGCAATCCGTTCAACGTTCTCCCGCTCTTCAATCCGTCCAACCGCAATGTTGTCGCGCGCAGTCATTTCATAGCGCATGAAGTCCTGGAAAATCACTCCTGTCTCGTGGCAGAGATCTTCCAGGTTGTACTCGCGCAAATCCACGCCATCGACCAGAATTTCCCCCTCGGTGGGATCATAAAGGCGCGTGATTAGTTTTACGATCGTGGTCTTACCCTGACCATTTTCGCCGATCAGCGCGACGCGCTCGCCCGGATGCAGGTGGAAATTGAAATTTTTGAGGACCAGCCGCGTGGTCCCCGGATACGCGAAGGAGACGTTGCGAAACTCGAAACCTCGCTTGATGGGCCGCGGGATCATGATGGCTCCCGGTTTGGTGCGTACGGTCGGCTCCATGGCAAAAAAGCCCAGCAGGTCCGTCAGGAATAGAGCCTGGTCCGCCACGCCGGAGGCATTCACAAAAATCTGTTGCAGGTTTGCGCTGACCTGCAGGATTGCGTTGGTCAGTACAACCAGCACGGCGACCTGAAACCTTCCGCGAACCGTGTCCCAAAGCACGAGCGCATATGCGCTGTAGTAGCCCGCTGTTGCCAACAAGGACAGCATGGCACCAGCGAAAAGTTTACGTTTCGACAGGGAGACATTCTGGGTGAAAATCGTGTCCGCCATGTTGCTGAAACTGCCGATCAGGAAGTCGCGCAGTCCGAACAGCTTGAGCTCTTTTGCTGCCTCTTTGCTGCCCCCAATGTCGCGCAGGTAATCCATCTTCCTGCGCAGAGGCGTTTGCATGAAATTTTTTGCATAGCCAAGAAATGCGAAGTGGCTTTCGCCGAGCAGCGCTGGAATCGTGCCTGCAATGAGCAGCAGAAGTAGCCACGGAGAGTATCTGGCGATGTAGAGCGCAAGAGAGATCGTGGTTAATAGCTGTTGTGTCAACGTGCCGATCATTTGGATCATCGCGATACGGTCCGTTGCCTGAGCTTTTGCCCGCTCGAGCCGATCATAATAGTCAGGATTTTCGAAGGCGGTGATGTCAAGCTGGGACGCGTGTTCGATTACGCGCACGCTTATGTGCTGCAGGTAAAGGTCCCCGAGCAGGCTATCGCAAAAGCCAACTCCCCGGCTCAAAATTGCGGCCAGCGACGCCAGTCCAAATTCCAGTGCTACGACCCACCAAAAATAACGAGGTAGTCCGCTATGATGCGAGAGGCTGATGACGATTGCGTTGATCAACCACCGCGAAACGGCGAGAATTGCGACGGGCACTCCTGCCAGCGCTAGACGCAAAACCACCGACCAGACTACTGTCTTTGGTCCGCAGTCCCACACCATCCGCAGTATGGGTGGAATGTTGCGCATCGCGCTGATTCGCGTTCGCCAGGTATCGCCGTACGATTTGGGAGTTGTGGTTTCTTTCACTCTTGCCCGAAGCTGCATCTTACATAGGTTGAAATGAAGAACAAAAGATTTCTGAAGACATCAAAGCGCACTTCGCAATGCAGCAACGGTGGTCCCGGCCTCTCGGCATCCGGAACGCGGATTGATTCCTTCAATCGTACTGCTTGGATGGAATGTGTGCACGAGAGTTTGCCTGAGGTTGTTGCGACCGCTTGGTGCATTCCACATACTCATCGCTTTTCCAATACTCATATATGACACAACGAGCAATCGAATCCTGCGGGGTTATTGGCGATCTGCATACCGTGGCTCTGGTCGCAATGGACGGAACAATCGACTGGTGCTGCTTTCCCCAGTTTGATTCTCCCAGTGTTTTTGGTGCCATTCTGGATGAAAACAAGGGAGGACATTTCCGGATTGCACCGGTGGAGTCTGGTACCAACCGGCAGATGTATATGCCGGAAACCAACGTACTGTTGACACGTTTTCTCCGCGCGGAAGGTGTAGGCGAAGTAATCGACTTTATGCCCGCGCGCAACGACCGCGCCAAAGAAAGCAGTAGCGTGACGCATGAGATTGTGCGGATTGCGCGGGCTGTCAGAGGCGCGGTGCGCTTCCGGCTGGAATGTGCTCCTGCGTTCAACTACGCACGAACACCTCATACACTTCGGGAAATTGATGGTGGTGTCGCATTCGAAACAGAGAGTGAGCGGATGCTTCTGCTCGGCCCGGGGCCATGGGAAATCCAAAATGGCATAGCCGTCGCGCAATTCACGTTGGAGCCCAATCAAACCGCAGAATTTGCACTGCGGTATCTGACCGCTTCAGAGGATACAAGCCAGCAAGCCCCTGTTAATGGCAGCTCCCTGATGGATCAGACGCTCGCTTTTTGGCGCGAGTGGCTGTCGCACTGCAAATATGAAGGCCGCTGGCGAGAGAATGTGCTGCGTTCAGCGCTCACGCTGAAGATGCTGACTCACCATCCCACGGGTGCAATCGTCGCGGCTCCCACCACAAGTCTGCCGGAGTCGATTGGCGGCGAGCGCAATTGGGACTATCGCTATACGTGGGTGCGGGATTCGTCCTTCACCGTGTATACGCTCATCCAATTGGGGTTTACTGAAGAAGCAACCGCATTCATTGAGTGGCTTGCGAAACGGATCCAGCAAGCGACGAGCGATTCTCCAAACGGGAACCAGCGGCAAGACAAGCTGGCGACGGGCAAGGAGCTGCCGGAGGACAAGCCTGCCCAGGAGAATGCGTCCCAGGTGAACGCCAGGACAGGCCATCCGGTTCCAGACGATCCGCTGAACGTGATGTATTCCGTGGAAGGGACGTCTGACCTTACGGAAATTACGCTGGACCATTTTTCAGGGTACAGAGACTCGCGACCGGTTCGTATTGGAAATGCGGCGTATAACCAGCTGCAGCTTGACATATATGGCGAAATGATGGACGCCATTTACCTCTATGACAAGCACGTTTCGGGAATCTCCTATGACATTTGGCAGCGCATTCGCGGCGTTTTGGAATGGGTGGCCAACAACTGGAATCAACCCGACGACGGTATGTGGGAGGTGCG
The DNA here is from genome assembly GCA_035713565.1 of Acidobacteriaceae bacterium. Taxonomy (GTDB): domain Bacteria; phylum Acidobacteriota; class Terriglobia; order Terriglobales; family Acidobacteriaceae; genus JAKAAZ01. The sequence continues at coordinate 15,144 of DASSZI010000161.1, forward strand.
CAGCAAGCGGCAGAACTTTGTGTACTCCAAAATGCAATGCTGGGTCGCGCTTGATAGGGGATTGCGGCTTGCCGAGGCACGAAGTCTGCCCATTGATCGCGTCCGCATGGAAAGTGCTCGCGATGAAATTTTCGAATCTGTCATGAAGAACGGCTGGGACGCGGAGCAGCAGTCCTTCGTCCAAGCTTACGAATCGCACGCACTGGATGCGGGCAACCTGCTCATGCCAATCGTCTTTTTTATCGCGCCGACGGATCCGCGAATGTTGAGCACCATCGACCGAACAATCGAGAAGCTCGTTTCCGACAGCCTGGTCTACAGGTATGAACTGGACGGCGGAAGCAGCGCCTGGGACGGTCTTGCAGGCTCGGAGGGAACCTTCAGCATGTGTACCTTCTGGCTTGTGGATGCACTCGCGCGTGCGGGCCGTCTTGAAGATGCGCGCTTTATCTTTGAAAAGATGCTGACGTATGCAAACCACCTTGGTCTCTACTCGGAAGAAATCAGTCCGACCGGAACCGCGCTCGGCAACTTTCCCCAGGCGTTTACGCATCTTGGCCTGATAAGCGCCGCATCCCATCTTGATCGAAAATTGCGAAGGTGAATACTATTTCACAATCAACTGTTTCTTCCACGGCCAGCACCTGGACTCCTACCTTTGGTCCTCTTCTTCAGGAGAACGGCTGTCTTTTTCGCCTCTGGGCTCGTCCCGACGCCAAAATCGAACTCGTTCTAGAGAAGAACGGAGATGCTAAGGCGATTACATTCCCTATGGTGCTGCAGCCGAATGGGATGTTTCAAGTCCACGTACCCGGCGCGGGCGCGGGTACGCGTTACTGGTTCACCATCGACGGAGCAGGCCCTTTTCCAGATCCAGCATCCCGCCGTCAGCCGCTTGGCGTGCACGGGCCGTCAGAAGTTGTGGCTCCCCAAACCTATCGCTGGAAAAATCAAAGCTACCGTACTCCCAGCCTGCGAGAGATCGTATTTTACGAACTGCATGTTGGAACTTTCACGCCGGAGGGGACCTTCGCAGCTGTCATCGATAAACTCGACGATGTGAGGCAACTTGGCGTCAATTTTATCGAGCTTTTGCCCATCGCTGATTTTGCCGGCGA